>CAVGBM010000023.1:0-59285 GCA_963627445.1 Oscillospiraceae bacterium
AGCCCATATATGTCCATTATGACCGTCGGGCTTTATCTTTGCCTGAACGAAAATCTGCTCCGTCAAAACTGCAAGGCATCTGTCAGTGATGTTTTTCGAGGGATTTTCGGCTTTCTTTTGGTGCAGGCGGGCTTTGTGCCCGGCAAGACGAAAAAAGGTGAAAAGCACCGAAAGGGCATACTGACAGACGACAGGGGCTCGGCCCCCGTCAACTTACTCATAGTTTAATATTGTAGCACGAATTTTTCATTTTCCCAACACAAAAATTCAAATTTTTGCAGCAATTTTCATTTTGTTAACATCTCATCGCCGCCCGCAGGCGAGATTGATACATCCATGTCAATATTTCACCCTTTTTGCACTTGTTTTTGTGTGTTTTGCACACCTTGGCCGTGGTTTTTTTCATACTTTCGTAAAATTTGATAAACTTGTTGAATTTACACGAATACCGAGTAAATTTGAATTGATTTTTTTAAGTGCTTAGTATAAAATACATAGACAGCCCAATAACTTTTTGTTAAAAATTTTATAGGAGTGAGTAAAAAATGGATTCTCTTATCTGGCTGGCCCCCGCGCTGGCAGTCGTCGCTCTGCTTTTTGCTTTCTACAAGATCTCTTTTGTTTCCAAGCAGGATGCAGGCACCGACCGCATGAAGGAAATATCCTCCGCAATCAGTGATGGCGCTCGCGCTTTCCTCTTTGCCGAGTATAAGATCCTTGCAATTTTCGTTGCTGTTCTGTTCGTTGCAATCGGCTTCGGCCTTAGCAGCTGGATCACCGCTGTTTGCTTCCTGTGCGGCGCAGTGTTCTCCATTCTCGCCGGCTACATCGGCATGAATGTTGCAACCAAGGCAAACGTCCGCACCGCAAATGCTGCCCGTCTGAGCGGCATGAACAAGGCTCTGTCGATCGCCTTCTCCGGCGGCTCGGTCATGGGCATGTGCGTTGTCGGCCTCGGCCTTCTCGGCGCAAGCGTTCTTTACATGATCTTCAAGGATCTCAATGTCCTCTTCGGCTTCTCCCTCGGTGCTTCCTCCATCGCACTGTTTGCACGTGTCGGCGGCGGTATCTACACCAAGGCAGCTGACGTCGGTGCTGACCTCGTCGGTAAGGTCGAGGCCGGTATCCCCGAGGATGACCCCCGCAACCCCGCTGTTATCGCTGACAATGTCGGCGACAATGTCGGCGACGTCGCCGGTATGGGCGCTGACCTGTTCGAGAGCTATGTCGGCGCTATCATTTCCGCAATGACCCTCGGCGCTGTTGCTATCACCGACAATGCCAACGGCGTTATCTTCCCCCTCGTTATCGCAGCCTGCGGTATTCTTGCTTCCGTTATCGCTACCTTCTTCGTCCGCGGTAAGGAAGGCTCGAACCCCCACAAGGCACTTAAGATGGGCTCTTATGTTTCCGCACTTCTCGTCGTCATCGCTTCCCTCATCTTCAGCAAGTCGATGCTCGGCGGCATGGGCGGCGCTATCGCGATCATCTCCGGCCTCGTTGTCGGTCTCGTTATCGGTGTCGTCACCGAGGTCTACACCTCCGGCGACTACAAGTTCGTTAAGAAGATCGCTCAGCAGTCCGAGACCGGCTCTGCTACCACAATCATTTCCGGTACCGCAGTCGGCATGATGTCCACCTGGGTACCCGTTCTGCTTATCTGCGTAGGCATCTTCCTTGCATACAAGTCTTCCGGCCTTTACGGCATCGCACTCGCAGCAGTCGGTATGCTTTCCACCACCGGCATCACCGTCGCAGTTGACGCTTACGGTCCTATCGCCGACAACGCCGGCGGTATCGCCGAGATGAGCGGCCTTGACCACTCCGTGCGTGAGATCACCGATAAGCTCGACGCTGTCGGCAACACCACCGCTGCTATGGGCAAGGGCTTCGCTATCGGCTCTGCTGCTCTGACTGCACTTGCACTGTTCGTATCCTTCACCCAGGCAACCGGCCTGAACGCTGCTGAGGTCGCCCTCACCAGCCCCACCGTCGTTATCGGTCTTCTCATCGGCGGCATGCTCCCCTTCGTGTTCTCTGCAATGACCATGGACTCCGTTTCCAAGGCTGCATACAGCATGATCGAAGAGGTTCGCCGTCAGTTCCGTGAGATCCCCGGCATCATGGAAGGCAAGGCAAAGCCCGACTACAAGACTTGCGTTGCTATCTCCACCACCGCTGCTCTTAAGGAAATGCTCATTCCCGGCATCATGGCAGTTGTTGCTCCTCTGGCAGTCGGCCTCATCCTCGGCTCCACCGCTCTTGCAGGTCTGCTCGCAGGCTCCCTCGTTTCCGGCGTTATGATGGCAATGTTCATGTCCAACGCTGGCGGCGCATGGGATAACGCAAAGAAGTACATCGAGGAAGGCAACCACGGCGGCAAGGGCTCCGACGCTCACAAGGCAGCCGTTGTCGGCGACACCGTCGGCGATCCGTTCAAGGATACCTCCGGTCCTTCCATCAACATTCTTATCAAGCTCATGACCGTTGTTTCCACTGTTTTCGCAGCTCTGTTCACTGCAAATGGCCTGTTCTGATAACAAATAATTCGATCACCCGGGACAAGTTCCCGGGTGATTTTTCATTTTGTTAACACAAAGCTTGACAGATGGTGTATAATGTACGAGTTAGAATATAACCCGAAGAAGATGAATGGAGGTTTATATGCAAAAGAAGCTCTTGAAACCAATATTCTCGTTCGCGCTTGCATTTATCATGGCGGCGAGCCTGTTTGTCGGCTTCATGCCGTCGACCGCTTCCGCAGTGACGCAGTCCGAGATAGACGACCTTAAGAGCAAGAAGGCCGCCCTCTCCGAGCAGTCAGCAAGCTATGAGGCAACGATCAACTCCTTAAAGAACAAGAAAAACGCTCAGGTCGAGCTCAAGACCGCACTTGACAGCAAGCTCGCTCTGACCAATCAGCAGATAATGAACCTTGAGGAGCAGATAAAGCTCCATGATGCCCTTATCGAGCGCAAGACTCAGGAGGTCGACGAGGCGCAGGCCACCGCTGACGAGCAGCTTGAGAAGTACAAGAAGCGCGTGCGCGCCATGGAGGAGAGCGGCAGATACAACTATATCGAGGTCCTCTTCGGTGCAAACAGCATCGGCGAGTTTTTGAGCCTTATCGATGATATCGGCGATATCATGAAGAGCGATAAGGAGCTTGAGGATTCGTACAAGGAATCTGTCACCACCCTTAAGGAGGTCAAGGCAGAGTACGAGGAAGCACAGACCGAGCTCAAGCAGAACAAGGTCGAGTGCGCACAGCTCAAGGACGAGCTTCAGGTCGATATCACTCAGGCTGCGGCAGTCATCACCTCGCTCCAGGCCGAGATCAGCGATAATGCCTCCGTCCTCAGCGAGCTTGACAGCCAGGAGTCTGCTCTCCAGTCGCAGATCCAGGCCAAGGTAAATCAGCTCAACGAGCAGAAGAAGGCCGAGGAAGAAGCGAACAAGAACAATAATAACAATAACGGCGGCAACAGCGGCGGCAGCGCCACCGGCACGGGCAATCTTGTCTGGCCGTCCTACTGCACCTACATATCCAGCCGCCAGGGTCCCCGTGTTCACCCCATCACGGGTGAGTATAAGAACCACGGCGGCACCGATATTGCAGCAAGCTACGGCAGCGCCATCTACGCCGCAGACAGCGGAAAGGTCGTAAGCTCCAGCGACGGCTGGAACGGCGGCTGGGGCAACTATGTCATGATCGACCACGGCAACGGAATGCAGACGCTGTATGCGCACATGTCCTCCCGTGCAGTCTCCGTCGGTCAGACAGTCTCGAGAGGTCAGACCATCGGCTATGTCGGCTCGACCGGCATGTCCACCGGCCCGCATCTGCACTTTGAGATGTACATCAACGGTTCGAGGATCGATCCTCAGTCTAAGTACCCCGGCATGAGCTTTACCTACTCGCCGAGCGCATGATATGACAAATCAAAAGGAAGCAGTTTTGAACTGCTTCCTTTTTTCATGTCCAATATGTAAGCTTCAAGCCGTCGTCTAAAACGGCAAGCTCTTTCTTTTCTTTAATTAGCCTGTAGGCTGCGTAGAGCTCGCCTGCCGTACCGGCTATGTTGATTACCTGAATTATGTAAACCTGCCAGAACAGCCTGTCCGGCAGCACGAGGTTTAATATGAGCAGCAGCACGCCGATGATGACGACCGGTGCAAAGCTGTAGATGAGGTAGCCTTTCAGGGTGAACACCGTATCGCTCACGCAGCGGGCATGGTATTTTTCAAAAACTATCCTCGCCGTATTCCCTGTCAGGCGCTTTAAAACATACGAATGTACAAGCTCGTGCACACCGTAATATGCTACCGCCCCGATGAGTATCAGTACCGCACGCAGGATAAGCTGGCCGATGCCGCCGACATCGTACAACTGCGTTATCGGGACAAAAATGCAGCCTATCCCAACAAGCACGGCAGCTAAGCCCACTGCGCCCAGGCTCAGATACAGCCTGAGCTTTTTGTCGCCCTCGGGGTCGATGACATGCTCGGTCTTGAAAACCTCGGGCTTTTCTTTATAACAATACATACTCTTGCTCCTTTATTCCGACGGCAGGGGTATGGGCTTATCGGTGAGCACCTTGCCAAAGCACATAAGCGTTATGCCGGAGCTTGAGCTTATGACAACATCGGCATCGGCACGCTCACGGTTAGCGGAAAACAGGTACACATTGCCCGCATAGTCCTGGCAGTACTGCTTGCACTTCATGTCGCCGTCGACGAAGAACAGGCCTACATCGCCGTCGCGGATAATGGCCCCCCTCTTGCACAGTGCGACCGAGCCGTCCTTAATATACGGTTCCATACTGTCGCCGTCGATGCGCACGGCAAAGTCCGCCGCCGTGCCGTCGGGCACCTCGTAATCGGTGTAATCGTCGCCAAAGGCCGGTGATGCGTAGCCTGCGGCAGCGGGAGTAGAATACAGAGGTATGACCTTGGCAGGCTTCTCGGCATTGGCGGCAGCTTCGAGCCGTGAAAGCTCATGGTCAATGACCGTGTTGACAAGCGATTTGCCGTTATCGTCAAGCTGCCTGTAGCTTGTCACGAGCTCCCACTCCCGATTATCCGGGAGCCTCGGCAGTCTGATATTCTCGCACATGCGCTCGACCGGGACATTGAGCTCACTGCAAATGCGCATCATGAGGTCAAAATCGACCTTCTGATTATCTCTTTTGACCATGCTGTACAGCGTCTGCGCGGGAGCGTTTAAACGCCGTGCCAGCTCGCTTATGGTTATGCCCTTGTCGTCAAGAATTTGCTTTAACATGGAGCCTCTCATAGTCAGCACCTCCCCACACATATATATCATTCTTTCTGCATTATGTCAAGGAATAATTGAGTTTCCTCAAATTATGTCAATGCGGATTTGACATTTTTGCTCTGTCAGTGTAGCATTTATATATGAATAACTTTTCATATGAAGGAGGCGCACCATAGACGAAGTAAGCCGCAGGGATATTCCCGATGAGAGCGAACTTAGCAAGCTGTCGGACTTTTTCCGCATTTTCGGCGATCAGACACGGCTGCGCATTTTATACGCACTTGCGAAAAACGAGCTATGCGTGTGCGACCTTGCAAAGCTACTGGGCGCATCGCAGTCTGCGGTGTCGCACCAATTACAGGTGCTGCGCTCGCACAGGCTCGTCAAATACCGCCGCGAGGGCAAGACGGTGTTCTACTCTCTCGACGACGGGCACATTTTTTCGATACTCGATATCGGCATTAAACATCTTGAGGAGTGATGACTATGCAGGAAGAAAAGCAAACTCTCAAGCGTGATATCATAATAATTCTTCTCGGCGCTGCGCTGCTTGCCGGCGTGTGGATATACACAAGCTCCGAGCCGAACCTCAATCAGTGGATCGTGCTTGGGCTGTTTCTGGTTCCCTACCTCGTTCTGGGCTTTGAGATAATAAGCGACGCTATAATCAAGCTTTTGCACGGCGAATTTTTCGACGAGTATTTTCTGATGACGGTCGCCTCGATCGGCGCACTGTGCATCGGCGAGTACCCCGAGGCCGTGGCGGTCATGCTGTTTTTCCGCATCGGCGAATGCTTTGAGGACTACGCCGTGGACAAAAGCCGCCGCTCGATAGCCGAGCTGATGGATATCCGCCCTGACTACGCCTGCGTTGAGGTAGGCGGCGTTTTGCAGAAATTTGACCCGAACACCATCCCCGTCGGCACGATAATTACCGTTACCCCGGGCGAGCGCATCCCGCTAGACGGCGTTATCATGGACGGCGAGAGCAGTGTTGACACCTCCGCCCTCACGGGCGAGTCGACACCCCGCAGCGTCAAAAAGGGTCAGGAGGTCATCTCCGGCTGCGTTAATTTAAGCGGCGTTCTGCGCATCAGGGTAAGCAGCACATTTAAAGAATCGACAGTGTCGAAGCTGCTCGAGCTGGTCGAGCACTCGGCAAACAGCAAGTCCCGCCGTGAGGCGCTCGTGACCCGCTTTGCCAAGATATACACCCCCGTGGTGGTCGCCCTTGCGGTGCTGCTCGCCGTTATCCCCTCTCTCGTCGACGGCAACTGGACGGAGTGGATTCGCAGGGCGCTTATATTCCTTGTCATCTCTTGCCCCTGCGCACTTGTAATTTCCGTGCCGCTGAGCTTCTTCGGCGGTATAGGCTGCGCGTCGAAGCACGGCATTTTGATAAAGGGCTCGACCTATCTTGAGGCGCTTGCTGACACGAGCACCGTTGTTATGGATAAGACCGGCACGGTCACCGAGGGAAGCTTTTCCGTCACGGGTGTTGAGCCCATCGGCATCAGCAGCGCTGACCTTCTTACGCTTGCCGCTGCCGCCGAGTGCTACTCAAATCACCCCATTGCGCTTTCGCTGCGGCGTGCGTGCAAGAGCTTGCCCGACCGCAGGCTCGTCACCAATGTGCGTGAGCTTGCAGGCCGCGGTATCGAGGCCAATGTCTGCGGCAGGCGGGTGCTTGTCGGCAATGCGGCTCTGATGGCCTCTAACGGCATCACACCCAAGACCCCGACCGAGCACGCAACGGTCGTCCATGTCGCCGCAGACGGCATTTACGGCGGCTACATCGTCATCGACGACCGCATTAAAGACGGCGCAAAGCAGGCCGTCAGCGACCTCTACAGGCTTGGTGTCGAGAAAACTGTCATGCTCACGGGCGACGGAAAGCGCACGGCTCAGGCCGTCGGCACGGCGCTCGGCGTAAACAATGTGTACAGCGAGCTTCTGCCGAGCGACAAGGTCATCGCCGTGGAGGAGCTTTTGCGGCAAAAGCATGCGGGCACGCTGCTGTTTGTAGGCGACGGCATTAACGACGCGCCGGTGCTCGCCCGCTCGGATGTCGGCGTTGCGATGGGCGCATTGGGCTCTGACGCTGCGGTGGATGCTGCCGATGTCGTGCTCATGGACGACGATATAAGAAAGCTTCCGCTTGCAATTGAGATATCGCAGCACACGGTGGGCATCGCAAAGCAGAATATTGCCTTTTCTTTGATAGTCAAATTTGCTATAATGCTGCTGGGCGCACTGGGCATTGCGGGCATGTGGCTCGCGGTGTTCGCCGATGTCGGCGTTTTGGTGCTGGCCGTGCTCAACGCTACAAGAACTCTTAGGATAGACGAAGAATGAATGTTTACGATTTTGACAAAACGATATTTTACCCCGACTCCTCGGTCACCTTTGTAAAATGGGAGCTGAAGCGCCATCCGCTTATCTTCCTGCGCTGCCTGCCGGTGGCGCTGTGGCACGGGCTTTTGTATCTGCTGAGGATCATGTCCAAGGAGCAGCTTAAGGAGGGCGCAATGCGCTTTATCCGCTATCTGCCGGACATTGACGCTGAGCTCAAGCTCTACTGGGACGAGCACGAGTCGCGGGTATGCCCGTGGTATCTCAAGCAGCGCAGGCCGGACGACCTTGTCATCTCCGCTTCGCCGGAATTTGTGGTAAAGCCCATGACCGACAGGCTCGGCATCAGGCTCATCGCAACGAGCATGGATAAGCACACGGCGAAGATTGACGGCCTCAACTGCCACGGCGAGGAGAAGGTGCGCAGGTTCTACAAGGAGTTCCCCCCCGATACCGTGGTCGAGAACTTCTACTCCGACTCACTTACCGACACTCCGCTTGCAAAGCTTGCCGACAAGGCGTATCTCATAGTCGACAAAGGCCAGACACCTATTCCCTGGCCGGATAAATAAAAAAACACCGCCGCAGAGATTTTAGTCTCTGCGGCGGTTTTGCATATTTTATTGTAATCCTCTGGCCTTTATGTAGTCAAGGATGACCTGCACGGTGCCCTCAACGCCGAGCTTGGAGCTGTTGATGCACATATCGTAGTTCTGCGCGTCGCCCCATGTCTGGTCGCTGTAGTATCTGTAGAAGCTCGAGCGATCCTTGTCGACTTCTTTTATCTTTTTCCTGGCCTCGGCCTCATCGAGCCCCTGGCGGCGCTCAAGGCACTTCAGGCGCTCATCCATGTCGCCGAGGATGAACACGCTGACAAGATCCTTATGGTCACGCAGGATATAGTCTGCGCAGCGGCCGACAAAGATGCAGTTGCCCTTTTCGGCGATATTGCGCATAGCGTCAAACTGCGCCGACACGACCTGCATGTTCAGGCGGAAGTTTTCGTTCAGGCCGTAGCCGCCTGCGTGGAGAATAAATGCGGACATGCGCTTTTCATCAAAGGCATCAATGAGGTCTCTGCTGAAGTCGGAGTGATTTGCCGCTTCGTCCACGATCTCCTTATCGTAGCACTTGTAGTTGAGCTTTTCGGCGAGAAGTCTCGCTATCTCTCTGCCGCTGGATCCATGCTGTCTGCCGATGGTAATTATCATGTGTCATGCCCCCTATTTTGTTAATGTAGTAACATTATACTCCATTGTTCACAAAAATTCAACGCATGTACAAATATTTTTGTGCATATCTTTCTGTATGGTCAACAGAAAGCGTTTAATCATGAATACCGCCCTGCTCACGGGCTCATCGCTTGCGATGAGTGCCATTTCCATGGCGTTCCAGGTCTGGCTGGCAGGCCGCATCGGCTCTGCGGGCATCGGGCTATATCAGCTGGTCCTCTCGGTGGCGTTTTTGTGCACGACCTTTGCCGTTTCGGGCATCCGCTTTGCGGCCACGCGCCTGGTCTCCGAGGAGCTGGGGCACGAGCGCAGCTGGAGCGTTGCCGCCGCAATGCGAAGGTGCTTTGCCTACAGCCTGTTTTTCGGGCTGAGCGCTCTCGCCGTGCTTTGGAATTTTGCCGAGCCCATCGGGTTTTTGTGGATAGGCGACGCAAGAACAGTGAAGTCCTTAAAGCTCATCGCGCTCTCCATGCCGTTTCTGTCGCTGTCATCGGTCATGTCCGGCTATTTTACCGCCTGCGGCAGAGTGTGGAAGCCGACAGTGGTACACCTTGGCGAGCAGCTTATCACCATCGGCTTTGTGGCGTTTTTCCTGACGCACTCGCCTGCGGGCGATATCGAGAAAAACTGCGCTGCCGTGATGCTCGGCAATGTCTGCGGCGATGTGATATCCTTTGCCTGCATGCTGCTGTTTTACCTCACCGACCGGCACTCGGTGAAGGACTACTCTACGCAGAAGCTCAAGCTCACCTCGCGGATGCTAAAGGTCGCGCTGCCGTTAGCGGTCTCGGCCTACGCCCGCTCGGCGCTTTCAACGCTGGAGCACCTTTTAGTCCCCCGCGGACTCAAGGCCGCAGGCTTTTCGGCAGACAGGGCGCTGTCCGGCTACGGAGTCATACAAGGCATGGTGCTGCCCATTTTGTCCTTCCCCGCCTGCATACTTATGGCGCTGGCAGAGCTTATAATCCCCGAGCTCACCGAGGCGCAGGTGCGCGGAAATGAGAGCGATATCTCCAAAACCGTGAGCTCGCTGATAAAAAAGGGCCTCGGCTATTCGTCAGCCGTTGCCCTTGTGCTGTTCATTTTTGCCGACAAGCTCGGCGTGCGGATATACTCCTCGCCCGAGGCAGGCGACTACCTGCGGCTGCTCGCGCCGCTTATCCCGATAATGTACACGGACATGGTAGCCGACGGCTGTCTCAAGGGCTTAGGTCAGCAGCTTTGGTGCATGGGGATAAACCTCCTCGATGCGCTGCTGGGCGTTGTGCTCGTGTGGCAGGTGCTGCCGGTGTTCGCCCTCAAGGGCTATATCTGCATCATTTACTTTAACGAGTGCCTGAACTTTGCCCTGAGCATCATGCGGCTGGGCAAGGTAACGAAGATCAGGCTTTTTTCTTAGAGCTGCGCTCCTGGAGCTTCTTATCTCCCTTGTGAAGCAGCGGGGAGATGCGCTTATAAAGCAGCATCGTCAGCAGCGTGACTATAGCGCCCTTTAAGAGGTTAAACGGCACGACGGCGAACAGTACGAGCGTCGACACGCTGTTGATGGCGGAGTTTACCTCCGTGCCCATCGCGATGATGGCGTCAAGCGGCATACCGTACAGATCTGCAAAGGTCGGCAGCAGGTAAACGGCGTTAAACAGGCTTCCGAACACGGTCATGACCAGCGTGCCGACTATCATGCCGGTGAGCGCGGACTTTTTGCCCTTGTTCATGTGGTAGACTATCGAGGCCGGGAGCACGAACGAGCAGCCGACGACGAAGTTTGCAAAGTCGCCGACAAAGGCGGTGGTCGTGCCCTTCAAAACGAGCTTTACGATGATCTTCAAAAGCTCGCCGACAACACCGGCCACAGGTCCGAGGTAGAAGGTGCAGATCAGAATGGGGATCTCGCTGAGGTCTATCTCATAAAACGCCGGTGCGAAAAACAGCGGTATCTCAAGGAACATCAAAAAGCCCGCCATGGCGGAGAATATCGCCGTATAAGAGATAAAATGCGTGCTGCCGAGCTTTTTTCTGTCCTTCACCAGCAGCTTTTCAAGGATATATGCAACTGCAAGTATCGCTGCGAAAATGAGTAAGCAGATGAGGATGAAGCTCAGGTTGTCTTTAAGTGACTGTGACATGGTTATTGCCTCCACGAATAAAAAATCACCCGAAAGAACAATATCTCTCAGGTGCTCGCACGTCGAACATCTTCTTTCATCCAGACTATACTGTCGGTACCGGAATCACACCGGTTCATGCCAAATGGCTCGCGGACTTTACCGCCGGTCGGGTATTTCACCCTGCCCTGAAGATATACCGTTTATTCGGTTGTGCCTTTATTATAGTCCGCGAAAACAATTTGTCAATAGGTCTTTGACATTTTTCTTTTCGTGGAATATAATGCCGATGAAAGAAGGTGTACTATGTCCGATCACTGTAAAAGCTGCTGCTTCACCGGTCACAGACCGCAGAAGCTGCCCTGGGGCTATAACGAGCTCGACCCGCGCTGCGTCGAATTTAAAGAGAAGCTGTCGGTCGTCATCAAGGCGGTGTACGAGTCGGGCATAAAGCATTTTATCTGCGGCATGGCGCTCGGCTGCGACATGTACTGCGCCGAAGCGGTCATCGAGCTAAAAAAAAGCTTTGACGATATAACGCTCGAAGCTGCCGTGCCCTACGACGGGCAGGAGGCCAAGTGGTCAGAGCATAACCGCAGGCGCTATCGCAGCATCCTCATGCACTGCGACACGACCACGCTCATCCAGGACGCGTACACGCCCAGCTGCATGATGCGCCGCAATAAGTACATGGTCGATAACTCCAATGTCCTCATCGCCTGCTACAACGGCAGCTCAGGCGGCACATGGAACACCGTCAGGTACGCCATGGAAAAGGATATCGAGATAATCCAAGTCGAGATAGAATAAAAACGAGGGCAGCTGCCCTCGTTTTTCATTTTGTCAGATAATCATACAGGTCATCGGGCGTTTCGGCAACGTAGACCGCGCCATGTTCTTCGAGTTCGTTCGGCTCTGCGTAGCCAAAGCGCACGCCCACGCAGTCAAGGCCGCATTTTTTTGCGCCTATGACATCGTATTTGCGGTCGCCGACCATTATGGCATCCTCAGGTTCGATGCCGAAGCTTTTGAGCACGAAGTCTATGACCTCCCACTTCTGCCCCCGCGTGCCGTCAAACTCCGAGCCGCAGATGAGGTCAAAGTCGTCGGTCATGTTGTAGTGCTCTAATATCTGCCTCGCCAAATGCTCGGGCTTACTCGTCGCAACGGCGAGCTTTTTGCCGCCCTTGCGAAGCTTCAGCATAAGCTCATGCATCCCCGCAAAGGGGCTGCACTCAGCCCAGCCTATGGGCAGGTAGCGCTCACGGTACAGCGCGGTCGCGTGGATAGCGTCCTTCTCGCTCATGCCGTATCTTTGCATGAACATCTCCACGAGCGGAGGGCCTGCAAAGCACATGAGCTCACTAAGCTCGGCCTGAATGCCCATCTTCCCCAGCGCGTACTGCACGCATTTTGTGATGCCCTCGGCAGTGTCGAAAACAGTGCCGTCAAAGTCAAAAAGAATGTAGTTTTTCATATTTATCTAACTCCTGTCGCTAAGATAGTAACATCCCCTCACGCACTTGTCAATTGCCGCATACAATGAGAGGGTGAGGTGGTAAAATGAGTGTTCAGTTTTTCCTTGGAGCAAATTCCGGCGACGGGTTTTACTCGCTGTATGATAGCTTTGCCGGCGCTCCCGGCGACCGGCTGCATCTTATAAAGGCAGGCCCCGGCTGCGGCAAGTCGACCTTCATGAAAAAGCTTGCGTCCCGAGCCGAGGAGCAAGGGTTCACCGTTGAGTACATACTGTGCTCGGGCGACCCCGAGTCCCTTGACGGCATTTACATTCCGGCGCTGCACCTCGGCTTTGCCGATGCGACCGCACCGCATATCCTAGAGCCGAGGCTGTTTGCGGTCGATGGTTGTTATGTTAACTTAGGCCAATTTTGTGCGGGCATCGAAAGTGAGAAGATAAGCGAGTACACCGCAAAATACAGGCGGATGTACAAGGCTGCGTACGGGTTTTTGTCGGCTGCAAAAACAATAAGAAAAGTTCAGATACCTGAGCTTATCAGCGATAATGACATCGTTTTAGCCGAAAATCGTGCAGAAAGCGCTTTGCTGCGTGAGCTCGGCAAGAAGCGCGGTTCGGCGCATGAGGGGAGCATTACAAAGCGCTTTATCCGCGGCATAAGCTGCATGGGTGAGGTGTGTCTGAGCGGCACGGTCACAAAGTTATGTAAACGAATATATCTCGTTGACGACAAGCTCGGCCTCGCAGATGCTTACCTTAAGCGCATTGCAAACGGTGTCGCCGAACGGGGCGAAAATGCCATCGTCTGCCCCCGTCCGCTGTGTCCCGACGAGCTCGACGCGGTGCTTTTGCCGAACCACGCACTGGGCTTTGTTTCGGCAAGCGCCATGCAGGTAAAGGATCCGTGGCGGCATGTGCGGCTGGACGCGCTCGTAGCTCCCGACATCGTCCGCGCGCACCGCTCGGAGCTCAAGGCGCGCGAGAAGCAGTACCGCAGTCTTCTTGACGGCGGCATCGGGTATCTCAAGCAGGCAAAAAAATATCACGACCTGCTCGAGGGTGAATACAAGCCGCATGTCGACTTTGCCGCGCTCAGCGAATTTACCGAGCGTGAGGCAAAGAAACTTATCAATTGAAAAACAGCCGACGGTTTTTCCGTCGGCTGTGGTATTTTAGCAGCAGCAGCCGCCCCAGGGGGTGAGGCAGGAAAAGCACAGATACATATTGCAGCAGTCAGAGCACAGTCCGCAGTTGGACATGGAGCTGTTGCTGTAATTTGTGTAATACGTGCCGCCGGACTGGAGCGTTTGCAGAAGCTTATTGTACTCGGGATTATCCGGCGAAAGCTCAACGGCGCGCTTTGCACTGTCAAGAGCGGCAATGCGGTTGCCAAGGTACATGTTGGCAACAGAGTTTAGGTAATACCACCTGCCGTCGCGCTCATCCTCCGGCACCTGCGACAGCGCCGTGAGCGCTTCGTTATACCGGCCGTTGCGTATGTAGTTTACCGCCGCGCGGCACTCTGCGCGCTCCTGCGGCTGCTCATACGCACCGCCAAAGCCGCCGTACTGACTGTATCCGCCGCCATACTGGCCGTAGCCGCCGTAGCGGTTATTATTGGCCGTACCGTTTTTTATCTGGTCGTAGGCTGCGTTTATCTCGTTCATCTTCCGCGCCGCCTCCTCGTCGCCGGGGTTGCGGTCGGGGTGATACTTCTTGGCAAGCTCGCGATAGGCTTTCTTTATCTCTTCGTCGCTGGCATTCGGCGAAACGCCGAGGACGGAATAGGGGTCTTGTACCATACTGGGGCACTGCTCCTTCAGTTTTCTTCTTTAATGTTATAATGCCGGTTGAATTTGCTCCACACGCCGGAGCAGAGGATATTTTTCAAAATGTCCGCATCGCGGACGAGCGGAAGCCTGTCAAAGTGATACACGCAGTCGCCCATTAGCATTTGCAGGATATCCCGAAAGCACTGCATCTCGTCAAGCCTGCCGTAGAGCTTCACAAAGGGATTGTATTTATAATAGCGCTTATCGTCCCTCAGGTCAATACAAGCATCCATAACATAGATAAACTGCCCGAGCGCCGTTCCGAGCTCCCTGAGATCGTCGCTCCAGCGGTCTTCCTTATACACAAAAAGCTCCGCCATGAGAAGTCCGAAGCTGCGCGATGCCTCATCGGGCATGGGCTTAAAGCTGTCCTCAATCTGCTTGAGCTGCGCCATGGCGGTCTTTATTGCCTCGCACTGGCGGGGGTAGATCCTGCAGATCTTTTCATACGAGGACTTCATGAGCTTTGCCTCGGCAAAGGCCGCGGCGTTCAAGTCATCCTCCCAGTCGTCGATGCAGTTGAGGTACGCAAGCGCAATGTTCATGTCGGCAGCGTAGTCTGTTATCTCCGACTGCCACCAGCTGCGCCGCTTGATAGGATGCGTCGGGCATTTTGCCTCGCCATGGCGCTCCTGCGGCTCGTACAGCGAGTTTAGGAGCATGACGAGGAAGGTCATGTCATAAGTCAGCGTCATGCGCGCAAGCAGGCCGTGCCGCTCGTGCAGGGCGTTGCACAGGCCGCAGTAGCAGGCGTTGTAGCGCTGCCGCTGCTCGGGGCTCAGGCGCTTCAGGTCAGCCGCAACAAAGCCGAACATTAGGTCTTGCCCTGGAAGGAGGTGCCGCACTTGCGGCAGACGATATTGATCTTGCCCTTGCCCTTGGGGACACGAAGCGTGGTATGGCATGCAGGACAGGAGAAGAACTTATAGTCCTTGCGCTGCGTCCAACGCTCCTTGATCATTCTGAATTTTTTCAGGAAATTGTAGCGGGAACGCATATAGCTGTTGTTCTCGGCCGTGCGCTTGTAGATGTTTTTTGAGAACATACGAAAATACACCAGCATCAGCAGCGCAAAGGACACGATCCAGAGCACGCTCGAAGCCTTCGTTCCGTTAAAGATCATAGCCAGAACCAGCAGCACAAGGCAAAGCACCGAAAGCAATCTGTTCAGTTGATCGCTGCCATAGCGTCCTGCCATAAATCGGGCAAATTTTTCTCTCATTAAACGCTCACCTTGATCAATATGATTTAATAATAAATACTAGCACAATATTACTTAAAATTTATAAATAATCTGTTAACCTTTGGCGTATTCCCACCTGTACTGCGTGGTAGTCCCCTTGCTGCCGTCGGAGTGGGTCACGGCGCAGCGCTTAATGTTGCCGTAGTCGTCGTAGGTATACTCGTTTGAGGTGCTGCTTATGAGCCCGCCCTTTGCGTTAAAAACGCTGAGCTTCACGGCATTGCCGTTTGCGTCATAGCTATACTCGGTGCGGCTTATGACCTTGCCGTCAGCATCGTAGCTGAGGTCAGCGAGCAGCAGGCCGCCGGAGGTGTAGGTATAGCGATTCTCGGTGGTGTCGCCCTCGATATTATCAATGCGCACGCAGCGGGTCTTGCGGCCGTCTGCATCGTACTCATACTTGTACTCGGAGGCAACGAACGACTCGCCCTCGTAGTTTTTCTCGTCGACACACAGGCCGTCTTTATACTCATACTCCGTTATGGACACGGTCTTGCCGTCCCTGGTCGAGGTCGCCCTTGTGAGATTCCCGTCACCGTCGTACTCATAGCTTGTGCGGTATTCCTCGGAATAATCCGTGGCGGTGTCGGCAACGAAGCTTGTCATGAGCGTTTTTTGACCCTTTGCGTCGTACTCAAAGCTCTTGTAACCCGTGGGAGCGTCGTTTATGCCGAACTCGGCCTGCTTTATGAGCTGGCCTTTTTCGTCGTACTCATAAATTATCGTGCTGAACAGCAGGCCGTTTGAGTTATACGTCTCCTCCATTTTGAGCCTGCCGTCGTCTTTCGTGTATGTGATCGGTGCCGGAGTTTCGGTCGGCTGCACGGGGTCGGGCTCGGGCTCGCCGCCGCAGGCGCACAAGCTGAGCATCAAGGCTCCCGATATAAGCAATGCTGCGGTTTTCTTCATGGCTTGACCCCCTTTTCACCGCATATTATAGCACGGTGATATTCTTATTTTTATAATAATCTGTAAATTAAATCGGCCTTTCGTTTGAAAGGCCGATTTGGTTTCGTTTCAGATCACAGCACTCGCACTCTCAGGACATCGTCCATCTTGCGGATGGCCACGGCGGTGTCCTCCCAGATCTCGTCTCCGAGGTCTATCATGGTGTAGGCAAAGCGGCCGCGCGGCTTATTTATCATATGCTCGACATTGATGTTTTTCTCCGTTATAAGGTCGAGGATGCGATTTATCATGCCCGGGACATTGTGGTGGATAACGCACAGACGGCATACGCCCATGCGCTCGAGCCGAGCCGACGGGAGGTTCACGGAATTTATGATATTGCCGTTTTTCAGGTATTCGTGAAGCTGACGAGCCGCCATTTCGGCGCAGCGATCCTCGCTCTCAGGCGTGCATGCGCCAAGATGCGGCAGAGCGATGACATTCTTGCCGCCGAGTATCTTCTTATTCGGGAAGTCGGTGACATACTTTGCGACCTTGCCGCTTTCAAGCGCTCTTAGCATCGCATCGTCGTCAACGACCTCGGCACGGGACTCATTTATGATGCGAACGCCGGTCTTCATCATGGAAAACGCGCGCTCGTCAAGCATATGGTGCGTGTCCTCATTGTAGGGGATGTTGACGCTGATATAATCACAGTTTCTATATATCTCGCCGATGTCGTCTGCGCGTCTTACATCGCGGCTGAGTCGCCATGCCGACTCAATGGACATGAACGGGTCGTAGCCGATGACATTCATGTCAAGCGCAAGGCAGGCGTTTGCGACCAGTGCGCCCGTTGCGCCGAGGCCGAGCACGCCTATGGTCTTGCCCATGAGCTCGGGGCCTGCGAAATTGGACTTGCCCTTTTCGACGAGCTCGGGTATCTTATCGCCTTCATTTGCAATGCTCTTTACCCACTCGACACTGCCGAGAACATCTCTCGATGCCATGACTAGCGAGCATATCGACTGCTCCTTTACCGCCTCTGCATTTGCGCCGGGGCTGTTGAACACGACTATACCCTTTTCGGCGAGCTCCTCGATGGGAATGTTGTTATAGCCCGCTCCGGCTCTTGCAATGCCGAGAAGCGAGGCGTTGGTGTTGTACCCGTGCATGTCGGCACTGCGCACGATGATGCCCTCGGGATCGTCTATATCCGCCGAGACATTGTAGCCAAGCTCCCTGAGCTTATCCAGTCCCGCGGGCGAAATTTTGTTTATCGTCTTTATATTACGCATTGTGTTCGACCTCAAATCGTTTCATAAATTCTATTAGCGCGTCAACGCCCTCCATGGGCATGGCGTTATACAGCGAGGCGCGCATGCCGCCGGTGAGCCTGTGACCCTTGACATTCAAAAGTCCGTGCCCGGCCGCGCCCTTTACAAACTCGGCATCCAGCTCATCGCTACCGGTGCGGAAGGTGATGTTCATATCGCTGCGCGAGCCGGGCTCGGCGTGCGGGATGAAGAGCCTGCTGTTATCAAGATAGTCGTAGAGCTTTGCGGCTCGGGCCGCCTTGAACTTTTCCATCTCGCTGACGCCGCCGACGCTCTCGAGCCAATCGAGCATGAGCCCGAGCATGTAGATGCACCAGCACGGCGGGGTGTTGAGCATGGAGTCTTTTTTGATAAGCGTATCATAGCTCATTACGGAGGGACAGATGGTGAGTTCATTTCCGGCAAGAGCCTTGTCGATAATGACGACCGTCAGACCGGCGGGTGCCATATTCTTCTGCGCACCGGCGTAGATAAGGCCGTAGTCGGCGACATTGACCGTTCGGGACAAAATGTCCGACGACATGTCGCACACGATAGGCACGCTCCCCGTCTGGGGCACATACTGCCACTCGGTGCCGTAGATGGTGTTGTTTGCGCAGTAGTAAAAATACCTTGCATCCTCGGCTATCGTGAGCTTATCCTGCGCGGGGATGTAGCTGTGATCTCTATCCGAGCTGTCGCAGGCTATGCTGACCGTGCCGTACTTTTTTGCTTCCTTGGCGGCGAGGTTTGAGAAATTACCCGTAACGGCGTAGCTTGCCGAGCCGCCCCCACCCATGAGGTTTAATGGTATCGCCGCAAACTGGAGCGTCGCACCGCCCTGCAAAAACAATATCTCATGCGTATCCGGCACATTGAGCGCACGCTTAAGCTTCGCCTTGGTCTCGGCAAAGATATCGGCAAACAGCTTACTTCGGTGGCTCATCTCCATGACCGACATCCCACTGGATCGGTAATCGGTGATTTCACTTTGGGCAGCTTTGAGCACAGACTCCGGCATCATGGACGGGCCTGCTGAAAAATTATAAATTCCTTTTCTCGACATGATGAGCTCTCCTTTCGCTGTTTTTCGCAATGTATTGATTATAAAACTATGTGATAAACTTGTCAAACTGTTTTTCCGACAAGCGCTTCGCCGGAAACGCCGGTTATCTCGACATTTCTAAGCTGGCCACGCAGGTCATCTCCCTCGGCGCGCACAAGAAGGTATGTATCGCTGTGCCCCTGCCACAGGCCGTCCTCTTTTGTTTCAAACAGCACGGGAAGCACCGTGCCGACCGCCCCTTTAAGGTATGCCTGCCGTGTCTTTTCCGCCACTGCCCTCGCCTGCTTTGAGCGCCTTGCCTTTTCGGCGCGGTCTATCTGATTCGGCATTTTGTCCGCCGGTGTGCCCGGGCGGCGGGAGTACGGGAAGACATGGACATCGGAGAATGCGACCTTTTCGAGAAACTCCAAGGTCTCGCGCTGATGCTCCTCGGTCTCACCGGGGAAGCCCACGATGAGGTCGGCGGTAAGGCCGCAGCCGGGGAAATATTTGCGCAGAAGCTCGGCGGCCTCATAAAAGCGGGCAGTATCGTACTTGCGGTTCATGGCCTTGAGCGTTGCGTCGCAGCCGGATTGCAGCGACAGGTGGAAGTGCCTGCACACGCTGCCGGTCTCGGCGATGCGGCGGCAGAAGTCCTCGGTGATGATGCTCGGCTCAATCGAGCCCATGCGCAGGCGCATATGCGGCGCTGCCTCGGCGATGGCGACGATGACATCGGCAAGGTCGGGCTTACCCTTGAGGTCAACGCCGTAGGAGGCGACCTCGATGCCGGTCACAACAAGCTCGCGGTAGCCCTTTTCGTCAAGCTCCCGAGCCTGCTTTGCCGCCTGCTCTACCGGCAGACTGCGCACCCTGCCGCGGGTGTACGGGATGATGCAGTAGGTGCAGAAATTGACGCAGCCGTCCTGAATTTTTAAAAGCGCACGCGTGTGGCCTGCAACGGCACCGGCGGGAAGTTCCTCAAATAATCTGCGCTCAAAGGGCTTGTCGAGAAGCTTTTCATGCGTACCCTTAAGCGCCGCATTTTCGATAGCTTCGACGAGCTTTACCCTGTCGCCGCTGCCGAAGACGACATCCGCACCGAGCTTTTCGGCGGTGTCGGGGCTCAGCTGCGAGTAGCAGCCGGATACGGCGACGACGGCATCGGGGTTTTCCTCACGCAGACGGTTTATCGCCTGACGGGACTTGCGTCCGGCCTCGGCGGTGACGGCACAGGTGTTCACGATGACGGCATCGGCGGTCTCGCCCTCGGCTGCCGCCGTGTGGCCGTGCTCATTTAAAAGCGTTTCCATCGCCTGCGTTTCATACTGGTTGACCTTGCAGCCAAGAGTGTATATAATATATTTCATGCTTTTCTCCATTTCTATATACAAGGAGTAGTCTATGGAAGTCTATCTTGATAACGCCGCAACGACGAGGGTCTGCCCCGAGGCTGCGGACATTGCTTATAAAACGATGCTTGAAACCTACGGCAACCCGAGCTCTACCCACACGAAGGGGCGCGAGGCAAAGGCCGTTTTGGATAGCGCCCGCAAGCAGCTGGCAACCGCTTTAGACTGCGCGCCGAGCGAGGTGTACTTCACCTCATGCGGCTCGGAGGGCGACAACTGGGCGATAATAAACGGTGCCGAGAGCATGCGCCGCAAGGGGATGCATGTTATAAGCTCCGAGGTCGAGCACGACGCGGTGAGAAAGTCCATGGAAGAGCTCAAGCGCCGCGGCTTTGAGGTCACGATGCTGCGCCCCGGGCCGGACGGCTCTATCTCCCCCGAGGCGGTCATCGCCGCACTGCGGCCGGACACGGTTTTGGTAAGCCTCATGATGGTAAATAATGAAACGGGTGCCGTCACCGACATTGCCGCCGTTGCAAAGGCGCTTAAAAAGGCAAAGTCCATTGCCCTACTGCACACAGACGCTGTGCAGGGCTTTATGAAGGTGACGTTTTCGGCAAAAAAGCTCGGTGCGGACATGATAACCGTCAGCGGGCACAAGATACACGCACCCAAGGGCATAGGCGCATTGTATATCAAAACAGGGGTCAAAATCAAGCCCTATATCATGGGCGGCGCTCAGGAATCGGGCTTAAGAGCCGGAACGGAGGCCATGCCGCAGATAGCTGCCTTCGGTAAAGCCTGCGAGCTTGCCAAGGCGAGCATGGCGGAGGCCACCGAGCGTATGGCGCAGCTCAGGCAGCACGCTGCCGAGCGCATAGTCGCCGAGATGCCGGAAGCTGTCATCATTGGCGGCGGCGCACCGCACATTTTAAGCGTATCGCTCCCGGGCTGGCGCAGCGAGGTGCTGATGAACTTCCTCGAAGCGAGAGGCATATTCGTCTCGCGAAGCTCGGCCTGCAAAAAGGGCGGCAGGAGCCATGTGCTCGAGGCGATGGGACTTCCCGCCGAGGTCATCGACGGTGCCGTGCGCATAAGCCTTTCCCGCTACTCGACCAAGGATGAGCTCGACGAGCTGTGCTCGGCACTCAAGGACGCACACGATACATTAGCACATAGATAAACATGCAAAACCTCCGGTCAAGGGCAGATACAGGTAAGGATAAATCGCCCTGTAAAAAGTCTTTTTCCCCGATGCCGCGTTAAAGCTCTAGGCCATATATGTCCATTATGCCCGTCAAGCTTTTGCCTTGCCTCGAGAAAAAATCCAATTTTACAGGGTGCGCAGCAGTTTTGACCGAGTTATTTTTCGTTCAGGCAAAGCAACAAATCTCCGGCAATACTTTGTGTATTACCGGAGATTTTTGTGAAGTATGGGCGGAAAAGAGCCGGTCAAAACCGATTTCTCCTTATCTGAATCCGCCCAAGCGGAGGTTTTTTGCTTTTTAATTTTCGTCCTGCGCCTGAGAGCGCATTATCATGACCCCCGACTCGGGGTCTATGTGGTCTAGGTCTGAATACATTTCCGGGTCGTCCGGCAGAGCCTTTTTCCTCAGGTGCTTGTCAACAAGCCTCGTAATGCCGGTGTAGATAACGACGAACACGGGGACGCCCAGGAGCATGCCCCAGAAGCCGAACAGGCCGCCGAACAGGATGATCGAGAACATGACCCAAAAGCCGTTTATACCGATCGAGCCGCCGAGGATCTTAGGTCCAATAATATTGCCGTCGACCTGCTGGAGGATAATGATGAATATCACGAAGATGAGGCACTTCCAAGGGTCAACGAGCAAAATGAGCAGCGCAGACGGGATAGCGCCGATGAACGGGCCGAAGAACGGGATGACATTCGTAACGCCGACGATGACCGACACCAAAAGCGCATATGGCATATTCATAATAAGGCAGCCTATGTAGCAGATAACGCCGATTATCGCAGAGTCGAGGAGCTTGCCGGTGATGAAGCCCATGAAGGTACGATCGGTGAACTTGAGAGCCTGGCTTATATTCTTCGCGGTCTTGGTGCTGAAAATGCAGTACAGAAGCTTCATCGCGTGGGCCCTGAAGGTCTCACGGTTATAGAGGATGTACACTGAGACGATGATGCCGATGACGATATTATAAACGACCTTCAAAACACCGTAAACGCCGGTGGTTATATTAACGATAACGCCGTCCATGCCGGGAAGCAGCGTGTTCTGCGCCCAATTGGTCAGAGCATCGGTCAGGTTTCCGAATATCTTGGTGGCGTACCGCTCAACAACGGGGTTTTCCTGCAAAAGCCGGTCAATGGTCTTGCTGGCGGAATCAAAATACTCGCCGCTGTTTGCAACGATGGTCGCAATAGAGTCATACACCTGCGGAACGATGAGATAAATAAGCGCCGTGATGATGAGCACCAGCACGATCTCGGCAAGGATAACGGCAAACACCCTCGGCAGCTTATCGCTGAGCTTTGCCTTGGGATATTTATTCCGAACCTTCACAAGCAGCGGTGCAAACAGCTTCTCCTCATACATCACCATAGACGGCATGAGAAGATACGATATGACAAGACCCCAGATAAAGGGGCTGAGTATGCCCAAAAACGAGCCTATGGCCTTTATGAGGGAGCTTAAATAGTCAAGGCCGAAATAGAAAACTATCGCGCATGCAGCGACCGCAAACGCGGTAATGCCCCACGCAAGATAGCCCTTGTAGTTGTGATTCATTCTTCGCAAGCTGTCCACCTCCGTGCTTTGGTTTGATTTTACTATCACTTTAATTGTCCGTCAATAAATATTATGTAAATTATGAATTTTTTATGTTATGTTAACTGATTTTGAATATTTCTCGAATAATGAGTGTTGGAAACTATGTTGAAAATGTTCAAAACACTTTAAATATCAAGTGCTTTTTATTTGTGTGCTTATCTTACATAAAATCGAACATTGTCGAATAAAGCATAATTTTGCAACTTAAGTTGACTTATCATTTTGTCCCCTGCCGCGAGCATAAGCTTTTCACGGAGGGATAAGCAATGAAGAAACTGATCTGCGCATTTCTTGCGGCACTCATACTTTCGGCACCGGCTTATGCGGTCGAGACGATAACCGATGATGCGATAGATATAAAAGCTCCGTCTGCGATTTTGATGGAAAAGACCAGCGGCGAGGTCATCTACGAGAAAAACGCACACAAAAGGCGGCCGCCGGCAAGCGTCACGAAGGTCATGACGCTGCTGCTCATCGTCGAAGCCATCGAGCGTGGCGACATTAGCCTTGACGACACGGTCATAGCCTCCGAGCGTGCGGCCTCCTTCGGCGGCAGCTGCGTTTACCTCGAGGAGGGCGAGAAAATGAGCGTTGACGAGATGCTGAAATGCATCACCGTCGTTTCCGCTAACGACTGCGCCGTTGCGATGAGCGAATTCTTGTGCGGCTCGGAGCAGGCATTTGTCCAGCGCATGAACGAAAGAGCAGCCGAGCTCGGGCTCAAGGACACGCATTTTTGCAACTGCACGGGACTTTTTGAGGATCCCGAGCACTACACGAGCGCATACGATCTTGCCGTCATGAGCCGCGCGCTCATTAAGCACGACCTCATAAAGAAATACTCGACCATTTGGATGGACAGCATCCGAAATGGCGAGTTCGGGCTATCAAATACCAACAAGCTCGTGTACTACTACGACGGCTGCACGGGGCTCAAGACCGGCTACACCGAAAAGGCTATGTACTGCCTGTCGGCGACGGCCGAGCGCGACGGCATTGAATATATCGCCGTCATCATGCATGGCGACTCGATAGAGTCGAGAAACAACGACGCAAAGGCGCTTTTAAACTACGGCTTTGCAAACTACAAGCTCTGCTCCCTGCGCTCGGATGAGGTGCTGCCGCCGGTGAAGGTCAGGCTCGGCAATTGCGACAGCGTGCAGCCGGTCTACACCGGCGAGGAGACGGCGCTTATCAAAAAGTCCGGCACGGCGGACATCACCTACGATGTCGACCTGCCCGACTCGGTCGCGGCTCCCGTTGAGAAGGGGCAAAAGCTCGGCACACTCACCGTGCGCATAAACGGCGAGGTGTTCCGCGAGGTGCCGCTTGTCGCCGGAAGCGATGTTGAGCGCGCCGGACTATTCGGAATATTCACCGATATCGCACTTTCTTACCTCGGAATAGGGTAACTTGCCCCACTTTGTGTTAAAATTTCGATAATTTACGCATCTAATTCCCCACCAAAGCACAAATCGCTTGATTTTTGACATATTGGGTGTATAATAAAACGATAATATTACTTCAGATACGGAGGTAATTATGGTTAAGGTCGATCTATCAGGAGTTTCCGCCTTTTTTGACCCGGCGGAGCTTGATTTTGCGGCGGCATCGATGGCTCACAGAGAGCTTGTTGATAAAACCGGCGCAGGCAGTGATTTTACCGGCTGGCTGGAGCTTCCCCAGCGGATAAAGGACACGGAGCTTAAGAGCATTTTAAGTGCGGCTCAGCGTATTCGCTCCCGCTCAAAGGCGCTCGTAGTTATAGGCATCGGCGGCTCTTACCTCGGTGCAAGAGGCGCTATAGAGCTTCTGCGCCCCGTAAGAGGCGAGGATGATCCCAGGATATTCTTCATCGGCAACGGGCTTTCGCCGGATGCGCTCAACGATATGCTGCAGCAGCTTGGCGACTGCGATTTTGATGTCAATGTCATCTCCAAGTCCGGCACGACGCTTGAGCCTGCCGTGGCGTTCCGCATTTTCCGCAAGCTTCTCAAAGAGAAGTACGGCACGGCTGCAAAGAAGCATATATTTGCGACCACCGACGCGCACAAGGGCGTTTTGAAGTCTCTTGCCGACAGCGAGGGCTGGGAGTGCTTCGTCGTTCCCGACGATGTCGGCGGCAGATACAGTGTGCTCTCGGCGGTGGGTCTGCTTCCCATGGCAGTCGCCGGTATAGATATAAAAACGGTCATAAACACCGCAATCGAGGAGTTCAAGGCGCTTGACCTGCGCTCGCCGGAGAACCCCGCGTGGCAGTACGCCGCGGCAAGGCAGCATCTTTACCGCAACGGCAGGAGCATAGAGATACTTGGCTGCTATGAGCCGAGCTTCCGCTTCATGGCCGAGTGGTGGAAGCAGCTTTACGGCGAGAGCGAGGGCAAAAACGGCATAGGCATCTTTCCTGCCTCCGTTGAGCTGACGGCCGACCTGCACTCGATGGGCCAGTATATTCAGGACGGCCCGCGCACGCTTATGGAGACCGTTGTGAGCTTTGATAACCCGTGCAGGGGCTATACCCTGCCGTTTGAGATGGGCGACCCCGATGGGCTCAACTACCTTGCAGGCAAGGAGCTTGCCTCCGTTTGCAAGACCGCAGCCGAGGCCGTTAAGGCAGCGCATATCTCCGGCGGCGTTCCCAACATCGGCATATCCGTCCCCGCAAGGGACGAGGCGGGCTTTGCGTCGCTCGTTTGCTTTTTTGAGCTTGCCTGCGCCATCTCCGGCTACATGTCGGGCGTAAACCCCTTTGACCAGCCTGGCGTTGAGGCATACAAAAAGAACATGTTCAAAATGCTCGGTAAACCGGAGTAAATTTTAATAAAAACCATAACCGCTCAAGTCAATTGAGCGGTTATTAAAATATTTACACATTTGCGCTTGCTTTGTTGAGCGAAAAATGTTAATCTTAACTCAACAATAAAGCCATAAATTTTAGTAAGGAGATGGTCACAATGGTTAAGTTGATTTTGGGTCTCAAGGGTTCCGGAAAGACCAAGCGCCTTGTTGAGCTCGTGCGTGAGGCAGTCGCCTGCGAAAACGGCGATGTCGTCTGCATCGAAAAGGAAAAGAAGCTCACCTTCGATATTCCCTATCAGGCTCGTCTTATCGAGGCAGGCTCCTACAGTGTCGGCTCTTATGAGTTTATAAGAGGCTTCATCTGCGGTCTGCATTCCGGCAACTATGATATCACCCATGTTTTTGTCGATAATTTCTACAAGATCGTCAGCGACAAGGATCCCCAGAAGTTCACGGAGTTCCTTAGCTGGCTGGACGCTTTTTCCGAGAAGGAAAACATCGAGTTTGTTATCAGTGCTAGCCTCGATCCCGAAACTGTCGGCGAGGATGTTAAAAAGTACGTGATTTGATATATTAACATATTAACAAAATCACCCCCACCGCAGTTAAACCTGCGGTGGGGTGATTTTTTATTGTCTTACTTGCCGAGCTTTGCCTTGAGATCCTTTATCGCTATCTTTGCCGCGCGCTTTGCCATGTACGGCAGCATGGCCTTCATGCTGTCCTCTCTCGGAACGAGGTTGGAGCACTCGGGTACATCACGGCTCAGGTGGATGGCATCGAAGTGACACCTTGTCGTGCACAGGCCGCAGCCGATGCATCTGTTCTCATCGACGATGCTTGCGCCGCAGCCGAGGCAGCGGGAGGTCTCAAACTTGACTTGCTCCTCGGTGAGCGATTCGTAAGCCTCACACTGGCGCTCGGGTGCTTTGACCTTATCAAGCGGGAGAACGACCTTGCTCTTATCAAGCTCGATGTAGTCACGGCGGTTTCTGTTGAGCGTGAGCGAGCTGTGCGGGCGCATGTAGCGGTGCATGGATATTGCCGCCTCACGGCCTGCTGCGATGGCATCGATCACAAACTTGGGGCCGGTCTGAACATCGCCGCCTGCGAAGATATCGGGAACATTGGTCTGATATGTAAGCTCCTTGGCTATGACGGTGCCCTTTTCGGTGAGCGCAAGACCCTCGGCTGCAATACCGCCGAGATCGATCTTCTGACCTATCGCCGCAATGACGGTGTCGCACTTGACATCGCCGCACTCGCACTTAAACGCAGTTACCTTGCCGTCCTTGGAGACGATCTCAACAGGCTTATGCTCAAACAGGAACTTAACGCCGTCTTCGCGGGCTTCCTTGACCTCAAGAGCATCGGCCTTCATGTCCTTTTCCGTTCTGCGGTAGACGATGGTGACATCCTTGACGCCGAGCTTTATTGCCGTGCGGGCAACATCGATGGCAACATTGCCGCCGCCGACAACGACGACCTTCTTGCCGAGCACCGGCTTCTTGCCTTCGGCGACCTCGTGCAGGAAGTCAACGCCGCCAAGCGCCAGCTCCTCGCCGGGAATGCCGAGAGCGGCCGCCTTCTGCGCGCCGACTGCGACATAGAAGCTCTTGTAGCCCTCTTTGCGCAGCTGCCCAACGGTCATATCCTTGCCTATCTCAACGCCGCAGCGTATCTCGACACCGAGCTCCTTCAGCACCTCTATCTCGGCATCAATGACCTTCTTGCCAAGCTTATACTCGGGAATGCCGTAGCGCATCATGCCGCCGGGGTACTTATTCTTTTCAAACACGGTAGGATAGTATCCCATGAGCGCCAGATAGTATGCGCAGCTCAAGCCCGCAGGGCCTGCACCGATAACGGCGACCTTGACATCATCAAAGCGGCCGTAGCGCTTTTCGGACTTTATCTCGGGGATGTATCTTGTCTCGGCCTTGAGGTCGAGCTCTGCTATGTATTTCTTGACCGCATCGATGGCGACGGGAGCGTCGATATTGCCGCGCATGCACGCATCCTCGCAGCGGCGGTTGCAAACTCTGCCGCAGATGGCAGGGAACGGGTTATCCTGCTTTATGAGCGCAAGAGCCTCCTTGTAGCGTCCCTCGTTTGCCATCTTGAGATAGCCCTGTATCGCAATGTGAGCCGGGCAGGCGGTCTTGCAGGGGGCGGTGCCGGTGTCGTGGCAGTTGGTGCGGGCATCATAGCGGTAGTTGGGGTTCCACTTCTCCTCCGGCCAGCGGGTCTCGTCGGGAATTTCTGCCTTGGGATACTGGATAGGGCCGTCCTTGGTGCACAGCTTCTGACCGAGCTTTACAGCGCCGGCGGGGCAGACCTCGACGCACTTGCCGCAGGCAACGCAGTTTTCGGTGTCGACATGGGCGACATATGCCGAGCGCGAGAGGTTGCGGCAGTTAAAGAACTGGCTTGCGCGTATCGCGCAGCAGGTCGCGGGGCTGCAGTTGCAGATGCCGAGAATGCGCTCATCGCCGTCAAGGTTGGTTATCTGATGTACGCAGCCCTGATCCTCGGCGCGCTGTAAGATCTCCATGACCTCATCATATGTGATATAGTGGCCGCGATTCGTCTCAACGGCGTATCTTGCCATCGAGCCGACGGCGATACACATATCCTCGTAATCCTCGCCTGCGCCCTCGTCGATGACCTCCTTGGACATCCTGCAAACGCAGGGTACGGTGGCATAGATCTCGTACTTATTGAGCCAGTACGAAAGATGCTCGTGGGAAACGGAGTTGCTGTGTGCGGGTATCGCCTTCTCGACGGGTATAACATGCATCGCCATGCCCGCACCGCCTGGCGGGACGAACTGGGTAAAGCCCTTAAGCGGCTCAAAGGCCATGCGGTCGAATATCATTGCCGCAGTCGGCTCCTTTTCGACCATCGACTTTTTCATGCCCATGTACTCGCCGCTGCCGACGATATACGGCGGCAAGGCGTACATTTTTTCGCCCGTGGCATTAAGGTCGTTTTCAAACTTGTACTCCACGATGCCGACCTGGCACAGCTGCTCAAGTATCTCCACCATGTGCTCTCTCGTGTGCTTTTTGTTCATCTTCAGGATCTCGTCGACCTTGTAGACCTTGTGCACCTTCATGGTGAGCGCTACCTCGGCCATCTCGTCGGTCACCCAAGGTGCCATGCCGTAGTACTCGGCATCTGAGGTCTTGATCTCCTTTACGAATTTGCGGTCGGTGATGTGCAAGCCCAGCTTCTGAATGAGCTCTCTAGGCTGCTCATCGAATTTCGTACCGAACTTCGTGTCGGGACGAATTCCGTTGACCCATGTCTCATACTCCTGCTGCCACATCGGGTCGGTGTGCTTTGTGAACATGTTACTCCTCCTTGCAACTTATTTAAATATTCCCCTATACCCTCGGTTAACAAGGGAATGCACGGTTTTGGCAGGCTGATTTCCGCCTATGCTTCGCTAAACCCCTAGCCCATATATGTCCATTATGCCCGTCGGGCTTTATCTTTGCCTAGGCAAAAATCAGCTCTGCCAAAACTGCATAGCACCTGACAGCAGTCAATTTTCTTGTGATTTTCGTTCTTTTTTGGTGAGGGCGGGTCGTAACCCGGCAAGGCAAAAAAAGGGCGGAAAGCGCTGAAAAGGGGCGCTGTCAGGCGTGTATTCCCTTGTTAGCCGAGGGTACACACATAATTAAATAATTAACACAGTCAAAAGTCAAACAAAAATGGCCAATTCTACATTTTGTCTAAAATAACATGACAATAATATGCACTTTGCATAAACAAAATTACCGAAAACGAAAGTAAAAACGGCATAGCCTACACGATGTAAGCTATGCCGATTCTTTTTCACTCAAGCTCACGGTACATTGCCGGAGCTTCGTCCTTTTTCGCCGCTTCGTTCACGGCAAGCACCTCGACCTTTAAGCTGCGCTGGCCGAAGGCGATCTCGATGATATCGCCGACCTTGACCTGATAGCTGGCCTTGACCTGACGGCCGTTTACCGAAACACGTTCACCGTCGCAGGCTTCGTTAGCCACCGTTCTGCGCTTAATAAGCCTAGACACCTTTAGATACTTATCAAGTCTCATACAGTCTCCTATTGAAAAAAGCCGCCTAACGGCGGCTTTTTCGTTTAAGCTAAATTACTTTGCAACTGCGTCCTTAAGAGCCTTGCCTGCCTTGAAGAAGGGGACCTTAGTTGCGGGGATCTCGATCTCTTCGCGGGTCTTGGGGTTACGGCCGATGCGAACGCCGCGCTCCTTGATGTCAAAAACGCCGAAGCCAACCATCTGAACCTTTTCGCCGGAAACCAGAGTATCAACAATGGTATCAAATGCGGCGTTGACAGCCTTCTCGGAGTCCTTCTTGGAAAGACCGGTCTTCTCTGCGACGGCTGTGATAAGTTCTGCCTTATTCATGTGTAATCCTCCTAAAATTTCGTGCGTAAAAAATTGTATATATAGCCCGTATCAGCAAATGAGCCTCGGGTTATCTACAGGGAAAGTGCGCTCCCTTGCGAAAGCGCGTTAAAAATCTACCACATTCTGCTTTGTTAATCAAGTCTTTTTTTCATAAAAGCTTGATTTTTTAATACTTTCTTCAAATTTCAGCGCATATGCAGCAGTTTTGCTATCTTTTCGCCCTTGGGGATGAGCTTCATATCCTCGGCGGTTATGGCGCGAAGCTTTATAGCGGCAACGGCATAAACGATGACCGCGACGAGCATCGCGGCGCACATTGCGGCGGCCATGTAAAGCTTGCTGCTGTAGTCTAACACCAGCGAGCCTGCGTAGTACACGGCGTAGGTCGCAGCACCCATGACAAGGCATGCGATGCCTGGTCTTACGAACATCTCCTTTGCCGACGGCGACTTTTCAAAGCTGCGGGCGATGAAGATGAGGTTAAGTGCGCACATGGTCACATAGCAGCAAAGCGTGCCGATGGGTGCGCCGTAAATGTTGAACTCGGGAATGCCGACGAGAAACCAGTTGACGGTTATCTTAACTACGCCGCCCGCGATGATGGAGTACGCCGTGAGCTTTTCCTTGCCCGTTGCCTGCAGGACAGCGGTCGTCATGAGCGAGAAGCACACAAATATCGATGCAATACCGAGAAGGCACAGCAAAAGCGTGCCGGCCTCGTGAGCGCCGGGGTAAATTATCTTCATGATGGGGTCAGCAAGCACCGCAAGGCCAACGCCCATGGGAAGGCACAGCGCCATGGAAATTCTCAAGGAATCCTCGGATATCTTGGCCGCCTGCTTCTTGTCGCCAAGCACTATCTTTGCGGCGATAGCCGGAACGACGGAGATGGTCAGCGGCGTTATGAATGCCGCTGGGACATTGAACAGCGTCTGCGCCTTGCCGTAAACGCCGTAGAGCACCTTTGCCTCGTTGTAGGTAAAGCCCGCTGCGTCCTGGAGCCTTGCCATGCAAAGGCCGGAATCGAGAAGGTTTATAAACGACAGGACGATGGAGCCGAGAGCGATGGGTATGCCGATCTTAACGAGGTTTTTGAATATCACGCCGCGGGGCTCGGGGATATCGGGCTCGGCAACGGGAATTATCTTATAGTTGCGTACCTTATACACATACATGTATATAAGCACTGCCAGTGAGCCGATCGTTACGCCGAAGATAGCTCCGGCCGAGGCGACGGGCTTATCATAGCCGTTAGACACAAAATACCACGCCAGCGCAAGGCCGACAATGACCTTGACGAGCACCTCGAGCACCTGACCGACGGTCGTGGGTATCATATTCTCGTGTCCCTGAGCATAGCCCCTGAACGCCGAGGTAAGGCAGACGAGAAGCACCGCCGGTGCAAGCGTGCGTATGCTCAGCGCAGTGTCGGGATTATGCAGGATACCGGCGAGCCAGTCCGGAAACAGGAACATTATCGCCGTGCTCACAGCGCCAAGGGCGAAGAATGTCCACAATGCTACCGAGAAGGTGCGGCGCACCTGCATCTGCCTGCCCTGCGTGTGAGCCTCGCTCACCATCCTCGACAGTGCCACCGGCAGGCCGGCAGTCGCCAGCATCAGAAACACGCTGTAGACATTGTAGGCCGAGATAAACAGGCCGTATCCGTCGTCACCGAGCAGGTTTCCGATAGGGATCTTGTAGATCGCGCCGAGGATCTTCATTATAACAACACCGGCGGCAAGTATCGCCGCACCGTGCAGATAGTTTTGTTCCTTTGCTTTAGCCACGGGCTTTCCCCCTACGCTTATCATTTTTAAACTTAGTGTAATATATACCGCCGATAGCGATAAATCAAGGGATTTGTGTAAACAATCACCTCATGTACTTGAGCACCGCCACCTGCTGGGGCGTATTGTGATCGATGGTTATGGTGTCCGTGTCGTAAAAATGCACAAGGTCCAAGGGCATGTACTGGTCGGTGAACGCCTCCACCCTTTCCATCCTGCGGCTGCCGCAGCCGTCATGCGCATAGTGCATGGGGATAACGACATTGGCAAAGATCTCATCGGCGAGGGGCTTTGTTTTATCGCTGGGCATGGCTCTGAAGCCACCTGCGGCTATCATGAGAACATCCGCGCCGAAAAGCTCGGCCTTCTCGTTATCGGTGAGCATGCTGCCGAGGTCGCCCATGTGCACGAGCTTGTACCCGTCCCAATCGAGGATATGTATCTTATTCTTGCCTCTGAGCGTGCCCCAGCTGGTGTCATGGAAGCAGTCGATGACGCTCACCTCATACGGGCAGGGTCTGCTTGTGCCGGAAAGATGCACGCCCTCGCGGTAGTTGTGTCCCCTGTGCTCATGGCTCACGAGCACCGCATCAGCGCTGACGCTAAGCGGCGGATAGTTTGCATTCGTGAGGTCATACGGGTCGATGACGACGCTGTAGCCGTCGTGGCTTATCTTAAAGCATGAATGTCCAAGCCATTGTATTTTCATGATATTCTCCGTTTCTGTGGTATATGTCTTTATTCAGCAGCAAAATCTCGGCATAAATAATGCCGAGATCTGCGCATTGTTGTTCTTATTATTCGTAATCGTCCTCGAGAAGCTGCTCGCCGATCTTATACACATTGCCCGCGCCGACGGTGAGTATAATATCACCGGGCTGCGCCGTCTCACGCAGGCTGTCAACGATCTCGCCGAAGGTCTTGTAAAACCTTGCGCCGTCTATCTGATCGGCCAGATCCTTGGAGCTTATGTTGAGGGTGTTTTTCTCGCGGGCGGCAAATATCTCCGCAAGGTAGACTATATCCGGCCGCCTGAGCTGGCGGACAAAGTCGTTAAACAAAGCCTTTGTGCGGCTGTAGGTGTGCGGCTGGAAGATGACGATAGTGCGCTTGTAGCCGAGAAGCTCGACAGCGTCCAAAAGCGCCTTGACCTCGCCCGGATGGTGGGCGTAGTCGTCAAAGACATCCGCGCCGTTAAACTTGCCCTTAAACTCAAAGCGCCGTCCGGCACCCGAGAAACCGGCAAGGCCGTACTTTATCGCCGTCGGCTTAATGCCGAGGCAGATGCTCGCCGCCGCTGCAGCAAGAGCGTTTTTAAGATTGTGTTCGCCGGGGACATGGATGTTCGCCGTCTCAAGGTACTTGCCCTTGTGCATGATATCAAACTTTGTCAGCGAGCCTATGCGCACGACATTTTTGGCGTACACATCCGCCTTGGAGGTAAGGCCGAAGGTCACGATGTTGCGGTCAAGACCCTTGAGCGCATCCATGGTGTTCTCATCGTCGTAGTTTGCAACGACATAGCCGTCGTGCGGAACATTCTCGGCAAAGGCGCGGAAGCTTTTTTTGATATCCTCGATGCCGGAGAAGAAGTCAAGGTGGTCAGACTCAATGTTGAGTATCACGGCGACCGTGGGGTAAAACTGCAGGAAGGAATTATAATACTCGCACGACTCCATGACAATGGTGTCGCCATTGCCGACACGGTGGCCGGCCTGCAAAAGCGGCAGAGTGCCGCCTATCATGACGGTGGGATCCTTTTCAGCCGCCATGAGAATATGCGTGCACATGGAGGTGGTCGTAGTCTTGCCGTGGGTGCCGGAGATGCACAGGGCGTTTTTATAGCCCTTCATGATAGCGCCCCAAGCCTGCGTGCGCTCGAACACGGGGATGCCAAGCTCGTGCGCTCTTATGATCTCGGGATTATCGTCATGGGCGGCGGCAGTTCTCACAACAAACTGCGTGCCGGGGGTGATATTCGAAGCATCGTGGCCTATGAATATCTCAATGCCCTTGCCGCGAAGATTTGATGTGCGCTCGCTTTCTGCGATATCAGAGCCCGTTATCTCAAGCCCTGCGTCATGCAGGACCTCGGCAAGCGGAGCCATCGAAACGCCGCCGATGCCTATGAGGTGACCCCTGCTGCCCTTTTTAAGAAACTTATCAAAATCAGACATATTATCTCCAATCAATGCGTTTTTGCCGCATCTTTTATTTACAAATTCTTATTGATGTATCTTTTTGCAAATGATATTATAATACCGTAATCGAAACTTTACAAGTGATTTAATATTCATATACTATTATAGGTGTTATTCATGCCACAAATAAACCCGCCTAAATATGTCAGACAGATACTGTTCGGCCTTCAGGCAAGATCGCATCAGGCGTATCTTGTCGGAGGCTGCGTCCGTGATATGCTCATGGACATCACCCCGCAGGACTGGGATATCTGCACGAGTGCTCTGCCCGATGAGGTAATGAGCATTTTCCCCGGCTCGGAGCCGACCGGTATTAAGCACGGCACCGTCACCGTCAAGATCGGCAACCGCTCTGCCGAGGTCACCACCTTCCGCACCGACGGCAGCTACCGTGACCACCGCAGGCCGGAGTCGGTCACATTTGTTTCCGACCTCATAAGCGATCTTGGCCGCCGCGACTTTACGATGAACGCCATCGCGCTTTCCGCCGATGGCATGCTCTCCGACCCCTTTGACGGCGTTCGGGATATCCAAAACCGCACCATCCGCTGCGTGGGCGACCCGAAGCTGCGCTTTACCGAGGACGCACTGCGAATGTTCAGAGCGCTAAGGTTCTCCGCCCGCCTCGGCTTCACAATCGAATATGATACCATCGCCGCAATATCGGAGTGCGCGCCCCTTGCCTGCGAGCTTGCGCCGGAGCGCGTGCGCGATGAGCTTGAGAAGATATTGCTCACCACCCGCCCCGAGACGCTGGGCGTTGCGATAAAATTTGGGCTACTTAAGCGCTACATACCCGGAAACGGCTGGGCAAACCCCAATTACGCCGACATTGCCAGCATGGCTCGCAAGCCCTTGACCCGTTGGGTCACATTCAGTATAATGCTCCAAAAATACGGCTATATCCCGTCTGCGCACGCATTTTTGGAGGAGCTGCGGCTCGACGGGCGAACCCTGCGCTGCTGTGCCGATGCCGAGGAAATGTTAAAATGCGAAGCCCCCACCGATAAGCTCGGCTGGAAAAGGCTTTTGAGCCGCTACGGGGTGGACTCCGTCGCCTGCGCCGTTGCCGCCTACGATGTCATAAACGGGCTTAACTGCGAAAAGGAGTTCAAGTCCGTGCTCAAAAGCGGCGAGTGCTTTTCGCTCAAGCATCTTGCCGTATCGGGCGACGATCTACTCAGCCTCGGACTCAAAGGCCCCGAGCTTGGCGAAATGCTCAAGTTTTTGCTCGACTATGTAATGGAATACCCTGACAACAACAAGCGCGAGATTCTGCTGGAGCTCGCGAAGTATTCGGAGGAAAGCTGATGCAGTGTGCTAATATGGAGGAGCTGAGTGCCAATTGCCGCGGCTGCATGCGCTGTGAGCTCGGCAAAACGCGGACTAATCTGGTGTTCGGTGTCGGCAACGAGCGCGCCGAGGTCATGCTCATCGGCGAAGGCCCGGGCGAGCAGGAGGATCTGCAGGGCGTTCCCTTTGTTGGGCCTGCCGGAAAGCTCCTTGATGATATGCTCAGGATGATAGACCTTGACCGCAGCAAGGTGTACATTGCAAACATCGTAAAATGCCGCCCGCCGAGAAACCGTGACCCCCGCGACGAGGAGCAGGATGCCTGCTACCCCTGGCTTTCAGAGCAGATCAGGCTCGTTGACCCCAGGATAATTATATGCCTCGGCCGCATTTCCGCCACAACGCTCATTCGGGACGACTTTCGCATCACCCGTGAGCACGGCCTGTGGTTTGACATTAACGGCCGCCGCATGACGGCGATATACCACCCCTCGGCACTGCTCAGGGACATTTCAAAGCGCCCTGAGACCTTTGCCGACCTGCGTTCGATAAGAAGCGAGATAAGAAGAATTTGCAAGGAAACCTACTGATAATGCACTTACTGGAACCGATCACACTTGATCTGAAGCCTGCCGTCGACAGGCTTTTTCAAATTGAAAATTCCCGCAGTGCAGACTTCTGCTTTGGCAATGTCTACATGTGGGATAAGCGTTTTAAGCAGTCTGTCACCATTTGCGGCGACAGACTTGTCACTTTGCTGCACAGAAAGGGCGAGCAGTTTTTTGCCTTCCCCGTCGGCAGCGGCGATATCCGTCCGAGCTTTGAATATATGGCGGGTGTGTGCAAGCAAAACAAGCTCCCCCTGCGCATCTGCGGCGTTTGTGGGGAGCACCTTGCGCTCATAAACGATGCCTATCCCGATAAATTTGAAATTACCGAGGACAGGGATTTTTCCGATTATATCTACGAGGTCGATAAGCTCGCTGAATACCCGGGCAGGCACCTGCACGCAAAGCGCAACTACTGCAACCGCTTTGAGTCCGAGCACGAGTGGATCTTTGAGCCGATAACGATTGACCGTCTCCCCGACTGCCTTGACATGCTCGATAAGTGGACGCTAAAGTCGCAAGACAGACTGACAGGTGATATAACATACGAGCACGATGCCATCGTTCGCGGCTTCGAAAGCTTTGACGAGCTTGGACTCGAGGGCGGTATGCTCATCGCAGACGGCAGGCTCGTCGGCTTCACCGTCGGCGAGGTCATAAGCTTCGACACCTTCTGCACCCATTTTGAAAAGGCCTACACCGACATTGACGGGGCGTACACCATGCTCTGCCGTGAGATGGCACGAATGGTCACGGCGAAGCATCCCGATGTGCGTTATGTAAACCGAGAGGACGACATGGGCAATCCCGCCCTGCGTACCTCGAAGCTGTCGTACAAGCCCGAGGAGATACTCAAAAAATACATCGTAAGGTCAAAATGATATGTACTACGCAATAAACATAAACGAATATCGACAGGAGGATATCCCCTCGCTCAAGCGCCTGTGGACGGAGACCTTCGGCGATGCGCCGGAGCTTATAGACCGCTTTTTCGAGCTGCTGCCGTCGATGGGCACGGGGCTTGTCGCCGAGGCAAACGGCGAGCTTTTGGGCGCTGCCTATGTGCTGTCGGCCGAGCTGTGGAGCCCCGAGGATCCGCCTGTGAAGCTCGGTTATATCTACGCCGTCGCAGTTGAGCCGAGCGCGCGCAATTGCGGCATCGGCGCAAAGCTCATTTCCGCCTGCGAAAGGTACTGCTGGGAAAACGGCGTTGAGATATGCACGACGCTGCCCGCCGAGGAGTCGCTGTACGCTTGGTACGAGCGGGTCGGCGGTTTTCAGGCTGCAACAAGGTGCGTTTTTGAGACGGTGCTCCCCTCGGGCAGAGCCGCCGAGATAAAGCCGCTTTTTGCCGACGAGTACGCCTTCAAGCGCACGGATATTCTGCGTGGCAAGAATTATGTAAACTTCAATTACGGCTACATGCTGTTTCATGAGGCGCTGTGCAAGACCTATGGCGGCGGGATGTTCGGCTGCAAGGACGGCATCGCCTGCGGCTATGTGGATAACGGCGTTCTGCTCATAAAAGAGGTTCTAAACGACCCGCCGGAGTTCATCCCCACACTGTGCCGCAAGCTTGGCGCAAAAAGTGCCCTAGTCCGCCGCCCCGACCGTTACGGCAGCCCGTTTATTGCCGCCTACGAGGCCAAGGACTTTCCCCGCGACACGGTCTGGGACTTGGCGCTGGATTAACAGCAAAACCTCCTTTTGCGGCTGCAAAAGGAGGTTTATTTTATCCAAATATTTTGCCGAAGAAGCGCTTGAGCTTTGATGCGGCTGTTGCCTTTACTGTCTCGGGGAAGGGCTCGTCTAGAACCCAGGGGAGCGAGATATTATCGACGGAGATGGTGAAATACTCGCCGGTCTGCTCGTTTGGGGAGGCAAAGCCGTCGCTGATGACAATACTCAGAAACTGCTCGTCGTGTAGGTCTATCTCATACTTGCCCATTTCCTCGACACTGCCGCAGACGGTATAGTCGGTAGTTATATAGTCGATTCCGTCGTCCGCTTCGACGCTCCACGTTTCATCGGGGCGTGAGATATCAACGCCGAACTGCGCCAGAAACTCATTAAGCATCGGGAGCTTTTCCCTCGCCTGCGCATAGAAATTACGGCAGCTTGCGCAATCGCAAAGCGAGTGCGTTTTGTAATACTCCCTCGTCTTTTCGACATCGACAGAAAAGGCGTATTCGTCGGTCTTTATCGTTGTCACGCTGTCGGTCGCAAACTCGTACACCGTGCGGTGCGAGTAGGTATCATTTGCTTTGAGAACGGTGCTCGGGAAGTCGGGACGGTTGGGGGCGTCGGGGTAAAACTGCGTCTCAAGGCACAGAGCGGAGTTTTTGCCGTAGACTGCGCCGTTTTTGCCGTTTCGAGTACCCGTTGCGCCGCCTGCGTAAAACTGGACAGCGGGCATGTCGGTCGTGACGCGCATGATCCTGCCGCACCCGGGCTCGTACAGCTCGGCGCATTTTTCGCCGTTCAGCACAAAGCAGTGGTCGTAATGGCCGTTTTTGACCTCTCGGCGATTGCGGAAGTCAAACGGCGTGCCGTCAACGGGTCTCACCTCGCCCGTGGGGATGAGTTCATCGTCAACGGGCAGGTAGCTGTCTGCGTTTATCATGAGCTCGTGCGAGAGGATATCTCCCCCGCCTACGAGGTTAAAATAGCTGTGGTTCGTGAGATTGAGCACGGTGTCCTTGTCGCTGCGGGCGGTATAGCTTATGACGAGCTTATTATCGTCCGTGAACTCATACTCCACGCTCACGGTGACATTGCCCGGGAAGCCGTCGCCCCCGTCGGGGTCTGATAGCTCAAAGCGCACGGAATTATCAGAAACGGCGGCAGCATCAAAGCGGCGCTTTGAAAAGCCCACGCCGCCGTGCAGGGTGTTTTTCCCCTCGTTTGCGGTGATACTATAGTGCGTACCGTTAAGGTCAAAGCCCGCACCGGCAATACGGTTTGCATATCTGCCGACCGCTGCGCCGAAGTAGCCGTCATTATCGAGATATCCCTGCGGCGTATCGTAGCCGAGGACGACATCTCCGAGCCCCCCGTTTCTGTCCGGAACGATGATGCTTTGCACCGTCGCACCGAGATCCGTAACGCTGACGCTCGCTCCTGCGGCGTTTTTTATGGTATAGAGCGTGTATGCTCCAAAGCCTGACTTCATTACTGACATGTGCCTCACCTCGGCGGCATTATACACTGAAATGCGAAAAATCGCAAATTGAGCATATTTATGCGCAATTGATAGTTAATTATTAGTCAAGCATTCTCAAAAAACCGTTGAAAAACAAGGCTTTTTTGACAAACTTCTATATTTCATATGTTGACATTCCTGTGCAATTAGATTAAAATGTGACTGTTATCCGAATAATGTGAAAACAAAATAATTATTAAATGGATAAGAGGTAGTAAAAAATGTTCAAAGTAGTAACTAAGAGATTTCTGAACGAGGCAAAGACCATCTGCCTGTTCGAGATCGAAGCTCCGCTGGTTGCGAGACATGCGCAGGCCGGCCAGTTCGTCATCTTCCGTCTTGACGAGCAGGGCGAGCGTACCCCTGTCTCCGTTGCAGGCTACGACCGTGAGAAGGGCACTGTCACCGTCATGGTTCAGGCCGCAGGCCGCACCACCAGAATGCTCCACACCGTTGAGGAAGGCGACTATATCTCCGACTTCGTCGGCCCGCTCGGCAAGGCTACCGAGATGGACGGCCTGAAGAAGGTCTGTGTCGTCGGCGGCGGCGTTGGCTGCGCCATCGCATACCCCATTGCTAAGGAAATGCACGAAAAGGGCATCGATGTCACCTTTATCGCAGGCTTCCGCAGCAAGGATATCGTCATCCTTGAGGATGAGATGAAGGCCGCTTCCAACAAGTCCATCATCTGCACCGATGACGGCTCTTACGGCATCAAGGGCTTTACCACCGCTCTGCTGCAGCAGGAGATCGACGCTAACATCGCTGAGGGCAGACCTCAGTTTGACCGCGTCATCGCAATTGGCCCTGACATCATGATGAAGTTCCTTGCAGAGGTCACCCGCCCCTACGGCATCAAGACCATCATCTCCCTCGACCCGATCATGGTCGACGGCACCGGCATGTGCGGCGGCTGCCGTGTCATCGTCGGCGGCGAGACCAAGTTTGCTTGTGTCGACGGCCCTGACTTTGATGCACACGAGGTCGATTTTGACTCGCTGATCAAGCGCGCAGCCTTCTATAAGCCCGAGCAGGACGAGGCTGCAAAGCATATCTGCAATATGACCGGAGGTAAGCGCAATGGCTAATATGAGAATGGATAAAAACCCGATGCCCGAGCAGGATCCCGTAGTCCGCGCCGGCAATTTTGACGAGGTCGCTCTCGGCTACACTCCCGAGATGGCAATGGACGAGGCAAAGCGCTGCCTTAACTGCCACAACACTCCCTGCCGCACCGGCTGCCCCGTTTCCGTTCGTATCCCCGAGTTCATCGCTAAGGTCGCAGAGGGCGACTTCGACGCAGCTTATGAGATAATCACCTCCACCAACTCCCTGCCCGCAGTCTGCGGCCGTGTTTGCCCGCAGGAGAAGCAGTGCGAGTCCAAGTGCGTCCGCGGCATCAAGGGCGAGAGCGTCGGCATCGGCCGCCTCGAGCGTTTTGTCGCTGACTACCACATGAACAAGGCCGAGAAGGTCGCACCCGTAGTTCCCGAATCCAACGGCCACAAGGTCGCTGTTGTCGGCTCGGGTCCGTCCAGCCTCACCTGTGCAGGCGATCTGCGCAAGCTCGGCTATGATGTCACCATTTTCGAAGCCTTCCACAAGGCAGGCGGCGTTCTTGTTTACGGCATCCCGCAGTTCCGTCTCCCCAAGGAGATCGTTGCTGCCGAGATCGAGAACCTCAAGGCAATGGGCGTTAACATCATCACCAACGCCATCATCGGCAAGTCCGAGACCGTCGACGAGCTGTTTGAGGATGGCTTCGAGGCTGTGTTCATCGGCTCCGGCGCCGGTCTGCCCCAGTTCCTGCACATCCCCGGCGAGAACCTCCTCGGCGTATACTCGGCTAACGAGCTTCTTACCCGTGTAAACCTCATGAAGGCTTACAGAGACGATTACGATACGCCCATCAAGCACTTCAACCGTGTTGCCGTCGTCGGCGCAGGCAATGTTGCAATGGACGCATCCCGTGTTGCAAAGCGTCTGGGCGCTGAGCATGTTTACATCACCTACCGCCGCGGCAGAGACGAGCTGCCCGCCCGTAAGGAAGAGGTCGAGCATGCAGAGGCCGAGGGCATTGAGTTCAATCTGCTCAACAACCCCGTTGCCATCATCGGCGACGAGAACGGCAATGTCAAGGGCATCGAGCTTGTCAAGCAGGAGCTCGGCGAGCCCGACGAGAAGGGCCGCAGAAAGCCCGTTCCCGTTGAGGGCAGTAACTGGGTGCTGGATGTTGACACCGTCATCATCGCAATCGGCACCAGCCCCAACCCCCTGATCCGCAACACCACTCAGGGTCTGACCTTCACCCGCAAGGGCGGCATCGAGGCCGACGACAACGGCCAGACCGCTCGTGAGGGCGTGTTCGCAGGCGGCGACGCCGTTACCGGCGCTGCGACCGTCATTCTCGCAATGGGCGCAGGCAAAGCAGGCGCAAAGGGCATTGACGAGTACATAAAGAACAAGAACAAGTAATTTAAATAATTGCAAAAAAAGCTTCCTTTCAGGAAGCTTTTTTGTTGCATTTTGAGTTGTTATGCAGTAAAATACCTTTCGTGTTAAAGTGCAATATTACGGATGCACCGCATTTTTTGCATCCGCTTCCGAGGTGTTTTTATGAATAAAGCTCAATTTCAGTCTTATTTGGAAAACAGCAGCTCATCCAAGCTGCGTGATGTGGTCTCGCAGATGCTTTATGACGAGATAGTGTCCCTGCGCATCGCTCCGGGCACGAAGCTCAATGTCAACAGCATCGCCTCCGCCCTCGGAATATCCAGAACGCCGGTCGCCGAGGCTATCGTCAATTTGTGCGAGCAGGGCTTTGTGGTGTCAAAGCCGAACACGAGCGGCTACTATGTCATCGACCTGAGCCTTAGCGACATGATCGACCTCTACTCTGTGCGTGCGGCAATAGAGTGCGAAGCTGCCGCCCTGTGCACGGAGCGTGCAAGCGCCGAGACGGTCGCCGAGCTTGAGAAGCTTGCCGACGAATTTACCGACTGCGTCATTCGCAAGGACTACGACGGCATGATCGCCACCGACATGCCCTTCCACAGCCTCATCGTCGAGTCCTGCGGCAACAGCTACATTCAAAAGTGCTATGAGATGCTGCTGCCGAATTTGACTATGTACCAGTCGTCGATGATAAAGTTTATCAGCAACTCCGAGGAAAACCCGTGGTCGTCGAGCGTTATATATAACCACGCCGCCGTTGTCTCGGCAATAAAGATGCACATTCCCGAGCTTGCCCGTCAGGCGATGACCGACCATGTGACCTCAAGCCTTAACTTCACCATGTTCTCCGGCGGCGGCGCAGACCCCTTCTCCAGCGTGAGAAACACAAGAAAAAAGTGAGATAAAAAAATCTCGATGGTTTTGAAAACCATCGAGATTTTTTGCTTTCCAAATTTTACTCCCAGCAGTCGGTTTTGCCTTCAAGGCCGATGCTGGCGGACTTGAACTCGGGGGATTTGCCTTCCTTACGCTGCTTTTTGTAATCCTTCAGAGCGGCGATAGCACGGCCGCCGAGAATGAGGATGACGGGCACATTGATGACGACCATGATGCCCTGGAGCATATCTGCGGTGTCCCAAACGACACCGGCGGAGAGTATCGCGCCGACGAAGACCAGAACGGTCGCAACAATGCGGAAGCAGGTGATGAACGCCTTGCTGGGCTTGCGCTTGAGGATAAATCTCAGGCAGCCCTCGCAGTAATAGTAGTTGCCCAGGAGCGTGGTGAACGCAAACAGGGTCAGCGCCGCTGCGATGAAGATCGGGCCTGCGCTGCCGAGGGATGCGAATATCGAGTCCTGAACGAAGTTTGCCGCATTGGCGCTGCCGTCGGCATTGATGTATGCTGCGGAGTTGATGCCACCGGACCTGAGCTGGCCGCACAGGCACATGAACGCGGTCGCCGTGCAGATGAGCAGAGTGTCGATAAACACGGACAGCATCTGGACAAGACCCTGCTTGACGGGATGTGCGACATCTGCGCTTGCTGCGGCGTTGGGGGCAGAGCCCATGCCCGCCTCGTTCGAGTAAAGGCCGCGCTTGATGCCCCACATGATGCAGGAGCCCGTGAAGCCGCCGAGGATCGCCTCAAAGTCAAATGCGCTGACGAATATCGCCTTGAACATTGCGGGGATGTAGGTAATATTCATGACGAGTATCACGAGCGAAACGATGACATACAGCACGCCCATGATGGGGACGAGAACGCCGGTGATCTTCGTAAGACGCAGGCCGCCGCCGAGGACCAGTGCCGAGGCAACGCCGATGATGTTGCCCGTGCCGACACGGGATGCGGCGGAGACCATGAGCGCACCGAACGAGGATACGCTGCCCTTCTCCTTGGGCTTTTAACTGACGACCTTTATAGACTCGCCAAACAGGCTTATCTGCAAAAGTCCCGTGCGGATGGTGAAGTACACGCCCGCAACGATCAGAAACAGCGGCACAATGTACGGCTGGTACAGCACACCGCTGATGGCGTTTATAACTCCGTCAATTTTTCTACCATGTGATTCTCTCTTTCTTCGTCGTATTTTGAACGATGTTAACATTATTTACGTATTTTGCCGCTTTTGCAACACATAATTTATGCCGATTGTCAAACAACGGCATGCATGATATAATAAATGTATGAAAGACAGCAGTAAAAAATTCAATTTGCGATACGATCTTATACAGGCCAGCTATTGGGCGCTCAGCGGCATAATATTCGGCTTCACGGCGGTGTATCTGCAGGGCAAGCAGTACACAAACTACGATATCGGCATCATTTTTGCCCTCGGCAACATCGTCGGCTTCATTGCGCAGCCGCTTGTTGCCGGTCACATCGACAGAACTCGCCAGCGCACGCTTCTGCGCTGCATTCTGATAGCAGCGGCGCTTTCTCTTGCGCTCATGATATCAGTGCTTTTCATGCCGACGGCGTGTCTGCCGCTCTCGGCGGCGTTCGTGCTGCTCATAGGCGGAAATATTCTGTTCCAGCCGCTGTGCATCTCGCTGTATTTTTATCTTGAAAGTCTCGGCTCTAGGATAAATTTCAGCGCCGCCCGTGCGGTCGGCTCGTTTAGCTACGCACTTGCAAATGTGGCGCTGGGTATCCTGGTCGAGCGTGTGAGTGCGCAGTCGGTGCCCGTGTCGTACATTATATTTACCGCTTTGCTCGGTGCGCTGAGCCTCTCCCTCACCCTGGGTGCGAAGCCGAAGCAGGAAATTTCCGAGGTGCAGGCAGAGCTTGGCGAAAAGCCGAGCGGCATTTTCGAGTTTCTGCGGGAGAACAAGCGCTTTGCGCTGTTTTTGCTGGGCACGGCGCTTTTATACTTCACGCACTCGCTGCTCGGCGTTTTCATGATAGAATTTGTGCGCAATGTCGGCGGCGGAAGCTCTGACATGGGCAGCATTCTGGCGTTCATGACGCTCACGGAGGTGCCGGTGATGCTGCTGTTTTCAAGGCTTAGTAAGCGCTTTAGCTGCTCAAGCCTTTTGCGCTTCGCCGTTATAATGTTTACCGTGAAAGAGCTTGCAATTTACCTTGCCGGCAGCGTCGGGATGCTCTACGCCGCCGAGGCCTTGCAGGCGCTGTCGTTTGCGATATTCGTCCCCGCCTCGGTGCGCTATGCCGATGCGGTCATCGAAAAGCGAAACGCCGCAAAGGGTCAGACCTACATAACCGCCGTCATCTCCATGGCGAGCATTTTTGCAAGCTTAATCGGCGGTGTCCTGCTCGACGGTGCGGGCGCAAATGCAGCGCTTCTCGTCGGCGTTCTCGTGTCCGCCGCGGGCACGCTCGTCATGATGTTTGCGATAGAAAAGGCAAAATAAAAACCTGCCAAACGGCAGGTTTTATTTTTCTTCTATCGCGGCCTTTATTGCATTTGCAGTGTCCTGCGAAACAAGACCCTTTTCGGTGATGAGCGGGAACACATCGCCGCACTTTTTCTTGTAAAACAGCTTCAAGGGGTACTTTAGCAGATGGGGTGCAAGCTCCATGAGCAGCTCCTTTCCGCCGTTATCCTCGAAAAATTCGCCGACAGTCATATTGTTAAAATCCATAGCATACTCCTATGAAAAAAGCCCTGGCAAAAAGCAGGGCTTTCGTATCGATCAAATTACTTGTCGCCGTAGAGAGCGTTGAACTTCTCGATGAGTGCATCAGCTGCTGCCTGATCGCAGTAGCCCTTGCCGAGGATATAGCCGACAACATCCTTAGCCTGCTTCTTGTGGAAAGGAACATAAGCGAGGCTGGGCATCTTACCGATAACGGGGATAAACTCCTTAAACAGCTCTTTGCCGTTGTACTCCTTCAGGAACTGTTCGCCGGTTACTTCATCAAACTTAGGCATAATATTTCTCCTTTAACTTTTCTCGTTTGGGCAGTCATGCATGACCGCCTCTGTTGAAATATATGATACACGATGGTGATTAATTTGTCAATAAATATATAAAGTATTCGGACATTTTCGCCACTTTGTACAAATCGCAGCCCGTAATTTTCTACTGCGATTTTCCGGGCTTAAAATCGGCTTCCGTGCCGTTTATGAGCCTGCGGATATTCTCCCTGTGCATGACGATGACGAGCCCCGCCGAAAATGCATTCATCGCGATAAGCTCGGGCTCTGCGCCGAATATAACAGAGGCTATCGGCAGCGTGAGCGCAGCCAGCATGGAGCCGAGCGAGACCTTGCGGCTCAAGCCCGCAGTAAGCGCAAAAACGGCGATTATCACGCCGAACACCCCAAGCCCCGTCATGAGCCCGAGCCCCGCCCCGACGGATACGCCCTTGCCGCCGCGGAAGCCGAAATACAGCGGAAAGCAGTGGCCGATGATGCAAAATGCGCCGCTTATCGCTTCGCCGGTCACGCCCGCAAGCGCCTTGCCGATCAGCATGGCGGCCACGGTCTTTGCCATGTCGAGCGCTAATGTCGTGAGCCCCGCCTTGAGGCCGAACACACGCGCGGCATTCGTCGCTCCGGCGTTGCCGCTGCCCTTCCTGCGGATATCCTCGCCCATGCAGTGCTTTGAAAGCGGGATGGACGCGCAGACAGAGCCCAGGAGATATGCAATTATCGCGCATAGCACAAGCTTCATTTTGCCGCCTCCAATACTTCAAACTTTTTAAGTTATTATATCAAAAATTTTAAGCATTGCAAGTGAGATACAAAAAATTTTACTGTTAATTTCATCATCTTTGCCCAATTTGGCCTCAAATGTGGTATGATCGTGTAAAACACCTACGGAGGTACCCCCGATGCAGCTTAAAAAGCGCCTTGCCGCACTACTGCTTTCGCTCGCTATGCTCGTGTCGCTGTGCGGCTGCGATATATACGATGTGTATGATATATACGACGCTTTCTTTGCCGAGGATGACGAGAATGCGGCCGAGCTCATATCCAGGACCGGCAACGGTGGCAGGGGTAATATCATAGGCTTTGACGAGATAGAGTACACTCGCCCCGACATTGACGCACTTGAAGCCAAGGCACAGGATGTTGAGGACATGCTCGGGAACTTTTTCAAGGTCAAGGATGTCATTTCCGAGCTTGATAAATTTGTTGCCCTGTACAACAATTTTTATACAATGAAAAACCTTGCCTGTGTGCGCTATGACATGGACACGCAGGATGAGTTTTATTTTGAGGAATACAGCTTCTGCGCGGAGGCTGCCGGTTATGTCGAGTACCTGACGGACGAGTTCCTTCTGGCCTGCTCGAACTCCTCCATGTGCGATTACCTCGATAAGCACTTCTTTGACGGTCTGCTCGCAGATCAGTACTCCGTCACCGACGGCACGGGCTACACTCCCTCGGACGAGCTTGCCGAGCTTGAGCGCCGTGAGGCCGAGCTTGAAAACGACTACTCCGAGCTTTACGCAAGGTACTCGGGCGATTTTGACGACGGCAGGTTCAAAAAGCAAAACGCCGAGATCGCAAAGATCTACATTGAGCTTATAAAGCTGCGGCACGATATCTCCGAGCAGCGCAACATGAAGTCTTACGAGGAGCTTGCGTATCTCGACAACGGCAGGGACTACACCGCCGACGATCTCGACGGTTACATTGAGGCGATAAAGCAGTTCATCGTGCCTCTGTACAAGAAGGCCGACAGCAAGAAGCTGTACGACCGCTCGCTCGTTTCGGCGATGAGCCCAAAAACGGCGCTCTCGACCGTGACAAGCACCGTCGAAGGGCTTGACAAGGGCATTGACGAGGCGCTCGGCTACATGCTCAAGTACAAGCTGTATGACACGGGAATGTCGGACAGTAAATACGACCAGTCATATGTGCTATATCTTAACGATTACGAATCGCCGTTTATGTTTTGCAGCCCCTCCGGCTACAGCGACACGGTACTCACCATAGCGCACGAGTTTGGCCACTACGTCGACGGCTACTTAAACTACGGCCTTAACGACAGCATCGACACCTCGGAGGTGTTCTCGCAGGGCATGGAGTACCTGCTGCTGTGCAATATGGATGATGCCGAGCAGCTGACGCGCTACAAGATGCTCGACGAGCTCGAGCTTTACGCGTATCAGGCGTGCCTGAACGAGTTTGAGCATGAGGCTTATGCCATGGACGAAAAGGAGCTCACGGTGGAAAGGCTCAATTCCCTGTTTTCCGAGCTTCTTGAGGAGTACGGTGTTTCTGACGATTACAAGGGGCTTGACTGGATATCGGTCACGCACCTGTTCACCTCGCCGTTTTACGTCATAAGCTACTGTGTATCCGACAGTGCGGCGTTTGAGCTGTACAACATGGAGCTAAGTGAAAGCGGCTCGGGGCTTGAGATGTACATGAAGCTATTGGCCGAGTCTGCAAGCTACGACTTTCTCGATCTGCTCGAGGAATGCGGCATGTCCTCGGCGATATCCGCCGACACGGTCAAGGCAATTGCCGCAACGCTTGCGGATAAGCTTGACTTATAAGAAAAAAGAAGATGCATCATGCATCTTCTTTTTTGATATCCAGAACTGTTAAATTGTCGCCGTTGACTTTGAATTTCACCTCAAAGCCCGCGAAGACGAAGCCGTAGACCCGCTCGGGGTCGTCGTGATACTGCGGGCGCGGGTCGTTTGAAAGGACTTGCACGAGCGCGGTTTTCGTGTTCTCATCCATGCCGCCGCACAGGCCGTCCGGCAGTGCGACATCAAGCGCGTGAAACTCCGTTTTTGAGGTGAAGCCGCCCGCTGCATTGGGATGCGAGTCAGCGTAGGTTATATACGGCTTTATATCAAATATGGGCGTGCCGTCCATGAGGTCAGCGCCCTTTATGTGCAAAACGGGTCCACGGTCGGGCGTGAGCTCGACACGCTCAAGCTCCACCGATGACAGGCCGAGCGAGTTCGGCCTGAACGGCGAGCGCGTTGCAAACACGCCGACATGGACATTGCCGCCCAGGCGCGGGGGTCTTACCGTCGGCGACCATGTGTCGCGCACAGCCTCGGAAAACTGCCATATCAGCCAGATGTGCGAATATTCGTCGAGCCCCCGCACGGCATCGGGATTGCGGTACTCGGGCTCAAAAACTATCTCGGCTCTGACCGCCCCGGCGACCCCGCTTTGTCTCGGGATGCCGAACTTTGTTTTAAACGGCGAATGTATGCGTGCTATAGGTTTAACTTCGGGCATGGCGCACCTCCTTGGCATTGCACTAATTTTATCGGCATCGGCACAAAAAGTCAATTGGGCACAAAAAATCTCCTGCATCGTTTGATGCAGGAGATTAGTTTTAATACGCTTCGATCTCTTTTATCACATATTCGTTGCCGGTCACGAGATAGGTGTTCTCGCTTTGGCAATACGGACAAATTTTGGCGTATTTCACCGTCGGATAGGTCTGCTTACAGTCCTCGCAGAAGGTCACCGCTTCGATATTCTCGACCTTGAGCTCCGCTTCCTTCAGATACTTGGTCTCTTTTCTCGCCCAATTCCAGCAGTCAACGATATACTCAGGGATGATGCCGCTGACCTCGCCGATCTGCAGCGTGACGCTGCCGACGGTCGTCAGCTCGTTTTCATCACAAAGCTTCTCGACTTCCTTGATGACATAAAACACTGTTCCAAGCTCATGCATGGATTTTTCCTCCGGTAAAATTACTTCTTAGCAAACTTTGCCTTGAGATCCTTTATTGCGATCCTGCCCGCTCTCTTGAGTGCATAAGGTCCGATGGCCTTGAGCTTATCCTCGGCGACGGTCATGGTCGATGCCTCGGGTACATCGCGGCTCAGGTGGATAGCGTCAAATTCGCACTTGGTGGTGCACAGGCCGCAGCCGATACACCTGTTCTGGTCGACGATGGATGCGCCGCAGCCAAGGCAGCGGGAGGCTTCCTTCTTGACCTGCTCCTCGGTGAAGGTGATGCGGTCGTTCTTCATGGTCTTTGCCTTCTTGGGATCGTGTGCAACGGTCTGACGACCCGGCTTGTCGAAGCTCTCGATACCGAGAACGATATCGTTCTTGTTGAGCTCGTAGAAGTCGCGCAGGTTGCGGTTGATGGTGAGGCTCTGACCGGGGTGTACGTAGCGGTGGAGGGAAACTGCGCCCTCACGGCCTGCTGCGATAGCGTCGATGGCAAACTTCGGACCGGTCATGCAGTCGCCGCCGACAAAGATGTCGGGCTCTGCGGTCTGGAGGGTAATACCGTCAGCCTCGGCTGCGTCCTTCTTGCCCTTGACCATTGCGCCGGTGTCCAGTTCGCCCCAATCGATCTGCTGACCGATAGCGCCGATGACGGAGTTGACCTTGATGGTGGTGAACTCGCCGGTGCCGACGGGCTTTCTCTTGCCCTTCTCGTCGGGCTCGCCAAGCTGCATGATCTCGACCTTGAGGCCGTTGACCTTGCCGTTCTTGTCGCCAAGTATCTCAACAGGAGCATTGAGGTAGCAGAACTTTACGCCTTCCTCGATCGCCTCTGCGACCTCTTCCTTATCGGCGGGCATCTCGTCTGCGCTTCTGCGGTAGACGATGTATGCTTCCTCTGCGCCGACGCGGATAGCGGTGCGGACGACGTCCATTGCGACATTGCCGCCGCCGATGACTGCGACCTTCTTGCCGAGCTTGACCTCGTTGCCGAGGTTTACCTCGCGCAGGAAGTCAACGCCGCCGTAAACACCCTTAAGATCCTCGCCCGGGATGCCGAGCTTAGCGGACTTCTGTGCGCCGATGCCAAGGAAGAAGCCCTTGAAGCCCTGCTTGCGCAGGTCTGCAATGGTGATATCCTTGCCGACCTCAACGCCCATCTTGAACTTGACACCCATCTTCTTGAGGACATCGATCTCGGCGTTTATGACCTTGCGGTCGAGGCGGAAGCTGGGGATGCCGTGGGTGAGCATGCCGCCGGGGACCTTATTGCGGTCGTACACGGTCACGGGGTAGCCCATGTTCGAAAGGAAGTATGCGCAGCTGAGTCCCGCAGGGCCTGCGCCGATGACTGCGATCTTCTCCTCGTAGTCGTCGGTGGACAGCTTCTTGGTGCGGCGGGGCGGGATGTAGCGGGTCTTTTCGCTCAGCTCCTGCTCGGCGATGAACTTCTTGATCTCGTCGATGGCAACGGGAGCGTCAACTGAGCCTCTGGTGCAGGCATCCTCGCAGCGGCGGTTGCAGATGCTGCCGCAGACGGCGGGGAACGGGTTATCCTGCTTGATGAGCTTGAGAGCGTCGAGGTAACGACCCTCGGCAGCCATCTTTATGTAGCCCTGAACGGCGATATGAGCCGGGCATGCAGCCTTGCAGGGTGCGGTGCCGGACTCGTGGCAGTTTTCCTGATTGTGCTTCTTGTAGTCCTCGTCCCACATGTGCGGACCCCAGTGATTATCATCGGGCAGAGGCTGCTTGGGATACTCTACGGGGCCTGCCTTGGTGCACAGCTTCTGACCTAGCTTGGCGGCTCCCGCGGGGCAAACCTCAACACACTTGCCGCAGGCGACGCACTTTTCGGCATCGACATGGGCACGGTAAGCGGATGCGGACATGTTGGGGGTGTTAAACAGCTGCGAGGTGCGCAGAGCATAGCAGACACCGGGTGCGCAGTTGCAGATGGCAAAGATCTTGTTCTCGCCGTCGATGTTGGTTATCTGATGGACATAGCCCTCTTCCTCTGCACGCTTGAGCACTTCCATGACCTGCTCGTAGGAAGCGTTGTGGATGCCTTCCTTGCCGGTCTCGTAGCAGTACTTTGCGGTGTCGCCGACAGCGATGCACCAATGCTCGGGCATATCGCCGGAGCCGCGGCCGTTGCGGCTTTCGCAGTTACGGCAGGAGCAGACACCTATCTCATAGTAGTCATACTTCTTTAGCCAATAGGACAGATGCTCGAGGGAGACAGACTGCGACTCATGCTCTATCGCCTTCTCAACAGGGATAACATGCATACCGACGCCTGCGCCGCCGGGAGGCACCATTGCGGTGACCTTCTCAAGCGGAAGTCTGGTCATGTTCTGGAAGAACTCTGTTACCTCGGGGTACTTATCCATGGTGGCAGACTTCATGTTAAGGAACTCTGCGCTGCCGGGTACGAACAGGGGAACCAGCCACTGCTTGTGGTGGTCGGCATTCTCCCAGTTGTACTCGAGAACGCCCAGCTCGCTCATCTCCTTGAGCTTTGCCTCAAGCTTTGCCTCGTCCGACCACTTGGTGAGCTTCTTGATCTCCTCAAATGCCAGCGGCTTGCGCTGCGGCATGGCGAGCAGGATCTCGACCATCTCGTCGTCAAGGACGTTGCACAGGCCCCAATATTCGGGATCGGCTTCGGTCAGCGGCTCCAAGCCGAGCTTCTGAGGGATGCGGTCAGTGAGTTTTTTTCCGAGTTTGAACAGATTTTCTTTGTTTGTTATCATGCGGAAACTCCTTTCGATCATTTATAATGTCTTGCAACAACATTTTACTATTTCACATTAGCCGAAGTGTATTATAACACTTTATTTTCCTGCGGGCAACACATGTTTCCCAATTTTGTGTCGGAATTAACAAATTAGTTCGTCAGTAGCCCCGTTTTAGGGGAAAGCTCCCGTATCATTCGATGCGGGAGCCTGTTTTTTTATGCGTCTTTACTTTTTTGCAAGCTTTGCCTTGAGGTCTTTTATCGCTATTTTCTTCGCTCTCTTGAGGGCGTAGGGGCCTATGGCCTTGAGCTTATCCTCGCAGACTATCATGGTCGTGGCCTCGGGCACATCGCGGCTGAGGTGGATAGCATCAAACTCGCACTTTGTCGTGCACAGGCCGCAGCCGATGCATTTATTCTCATCAACGACCGTTGCGCCGCAGCCAAGGCAGCGTGAGGCTTCCTTCTTCACCATCTCCTCGGTGAAGGTGACGCGGTCGTTTCGCATGGTCTTTGCCTTTTTCTCATCGTGCACGACGCTCTGGCGTGCCGGTGCGTCAAAGCTGTTTGCCGGCAGGACGATATCGTCCTTGTCAAGCTCGATGAAGTCACGGCGGTTGCGGCCGAGTGTGAGGCTCTGTCCGGGCTGCACATAGCGGTGCAGGGATATCGCCGCCTCACGGCCTGCGGCGATAGCGTCGATGGCAAATTTCGGGCCTGTAAGGCAGTCGCCGCCGACAAAAATGTCGGGCTGGGCGGTCTGGAGCGTGAGGCTGTCGGCCTCGGCAGCGTCCTTTCTGCCTTTGACCATTGCGCCGGTGTCAAGGCCGCCCCAATCGATGGTCTGGCCGATAGCGCCGATGACGGAGCTGACCTTGAGCTTCTCGAACTTGCCTGTGCCGACGGGCTTTCTGCGCCCCTTTTCATCGGGCTCGCCGAGCTCCATGATCTCGACCTTGAGACCATTCACCTTGCCGTTTTTATCGCCGAGTATCTCAACGGGAGCATTTAAGTAGCAGAACTTAACGCCCTCGGCCATTGCCTCTGCGACCTCCTCGGGGTCTGCGGGCATCTCATCTGCGCTTCTGCGGTAGACAATGTATGCTTCCTCCGCCCCGAGGCGAACTGCGGTGCGTACGACGTCCATTGCGACATTGCCGCCGCCGATGACTGCGACAGACTTGCCGATGGCGGGCTTATTGCCCAAATTGACCTCACGCAGGAAGTCAACGCCGCCGAACACGCCCTTGAGCTCCTCGCCGGGGATGCCGAGCTTAGCCGACTTCTGTGCGCCGATAGCAACAAAGAAGCCCTTGTAGCCCTCGGCTCTCAGCTCGTCGATGGTGACATCCTTGCCGACCTCGACGCCGCACTTAAACTCAACGCCCATGGCCTTGAGCACCTCAATCTCGGCGTTGAGAACATCCTTTTCAAGACGGAAGCTCGGGATACCGAGGGTGAGCATGCCGCCCGGGACGGGGTTGCGGTCAAAGACCGTGACATTTTCATATCCCATCTCGGCGAGGAAATATGCACAGCTCATGCCCGCAGGGCCTGCGCCGATTATGGCGACCTTCTCGTGCCAAGGCTCGGTGTTGCCCTTGTGAAACTTCTTCTTGGGGATGTAGCGGGTGCTCTCGTGCAGCTCCCGCTCGGCGATGAACTTCTTTATCTCGTCGATAGCAACGGGAGCATCGACCGAGCCTCTTGTGCAGGCGCTTTCGCAGCGGCGGTTGCAGATGCTGCCGCAGACTGCGGGGAACGGATTATCCTGCTTGATGAGCTTGAGGGCATCAAGATACCTGCCCTCGGCAGCCATCTTTATATAGCCCTGAACTGCGATGTGAGCCGGGCAGGCTGTCTTGCAGGGTGCGGTGCCGGTATCGTAGCAATTTATCTGATTGGTATTGACATAGTCCTTGTTCCACATATGCTCGCCCCAATGGTTGTCATCGGGCAGGGGCTGCTTGGGGTACACGACGGGGCCGTTTTTGGTGCACAGCTTCTGGCCGAGCTTGGCGGCACCGGCGGGGCACACCTCAACGCACTTGCCGCAGGCAACGCACTTTTCCTTGTCGACATGGGCGCGGTAAGCCGAGGCGGACATGTTGGGAGTGTTAAAAAGTTGCGAGGTGCGCAGAGCGACGCATGAGCCGAGCGCGCAATTGCAGATGCCCAGGATCTTATTTTCGCCGTCGATGTTGGTTATCTGATGGACATAGCCGTTTTCCTCGGCTCTTTCGAGGACGGCAAGCACCTCTTCACGGGTGGCGTAGTGGCCGATGCCGGTCTCGACGGTGTATCTTGCGGTGTCGCCGACGGCGATACAGCAGTCGTCCTCCAACTCGCCGCAGCCGTCGCCAAGGACGCGGTGCATAGCGCGGCAGGAGCACTTGCTGAGCGCATAAGCGCCGTCGTATTTATCAAGCCAATGGGAGATATGCTCAAGGCTCACAGAGCCGCTGTTTGCGGGTATCGCCTTCTCGACAGGCACCGTGTGCATGCCGATGCCCGCGCCTCCGGGAGGCACCATTGCAGTGATCTTCTTAAGCGGCAGATAGCCCATCTGATCGAAAAAACGGCCTATCTCGGGGTGCGCCTCGAGCTGGTCGGTGTGCATGTTCATGTACTCGGCGCAGCCCGGGATAAACCTCGGCAGCGTCCACTTTTTGACCCTGTCGTTATCCTCGTAATGGAACTCCAAAAGTCCCACCATGCTCATCTTGTCGAGCATGTCCTTTACATACGCCGTGTCCTTGCCGACACGGGCTGCGATCTCCTCTGCCGTTGCGGCGACACGCACATCCATCTTGAGCGCGATCTCCGCCATCTCGTCGGTGACGACGGCGGCGAGGCCGTAGTACTCGGGCGAGTTCTCGTCGAGCTTCTCAAGGCCGAGCTTTATAGTGCTGCGGTCGGTCAGCTTCTTGCCGAGCTGAAGTATAAGTTCTCTTGCCATACATAAATCCCCTTCATGTTTTTGTATTGACAAATCTCCGATTGTGTAATACAATTGGTCTGTCCACTTGACAATAATTAAACATTTTAGGCTGAGTTAGTCAATGGCAACCGGCGTATTTCCTTGATATTTCGGCATTTTGTCAAATTTCGACCGCATAATATATGACAAATGCACATATGATAAAGCTTTTGGTTTTGGTCGCACCAATTTTGCTTGGAGAAAAATTATGTACAACTTTGATAAACTTACCGCACCGTCACTAAAGGATCTGTTCGTGCAGCGCATAGCGGGGCTCATCCTGACCGGCAAGCTGCGCATCGGCGAGAAGATACCGCCCGAGCGTGTTTTGGCCGAGCAAATGGGCATCGGCAAGACCGTCGTACACTCGGGGCTTCAGGAGCTGCAGCGGCTGGGGCTGGTTACGATAAAGCCGCAGAGCGGCGTGTATGTCGCCGACTATCTCAACGACGGCAACCTCGAGACGTTTAACGCCATCGTGCGCTTTAACGGCGACAGTCTGAGCGTTGAGACGATATCGGGGCTTTTTGACCTGCGCATCGCCGTTGAGGGCTACGCCATGTCGGCGCTTGCAAAAAAGCACACGGTGCGGGATATCGAGGATCTGCGCTCGTACATCACCTGGCTCGGCGACTATGTTGCGTCAAAGGATTTTGACATCTCCGAGTTTGCGTCAAGAGTGTACGGCTTCCCCAAGCTCATCTGCCGTCTTGGAGGGTGCAATCTGCTTGCACTGGTCTTCAAATCCGTTGAGGAGGGCGCGGTTTACCTCACCGAGCGCTACATCCGCTCGATTGGCACGGCCGCAGCGCTGACTGAGCTCATAGGCTTCACCAACTGCATCGAAGCAGGCGATGCCGAGGCCGCCGTGCAGAAGCTCACCGCCTGCATGCAGTCGCAGCTTGAAAGGTACAAGGTACAAAAGCGCTGATTATATTTAATGTATAGAAAGGATATAGAAGCGATATGACGCCGTTTAACGAGCAGGTGTACGCCATTGTTGAAAAGATACCGTGCGGGAAGGTCGTGTCTTACGGGCAGATCGCGTGGATGCTCGGCAGGCCGCGGGGCGCGAGGCTCGTCGGCTGGGCGATGCGCAATTGTCCTGAGCATCTTCCGTGGCAGCGGGTCGTCAAGGCCGACGGCACGATTGCCGACGGCGGCCACCCCGAGATAAGGCGTGCGCTCCTCGAAGCGGAGGGCGTGCCCTTTCTCCCCGACGGCAGAGTGGACATGAAAAGCTGCCTCTGGAACGGCGAAGACTGATAATTTAAAAGGCTTGCATCCGGTTGGATGCAAGCCTTTTCTTATTCTTTCTTGAACGCCCCGTATGTAGCCACCGCTAAGCCGATGATCACGAACAGCAACCCGATGATATCGATTGCCCGAGCCTCAGCCATCCACGACACGAGCAGCGACGCAATGCCTGCCAGAATAAGTGCAATGCCGAAGAGAATTATCTTCATAGAACCGTTCCTCCTACATTTTATTTAATGTTTTCCCTTTTTTTATATTGTACCATCGCATTTTCCAAAGCCCAACACATTTTTCCAAATCCTCCGTCTTTGTTTGCGAACTGTGCACATATTTCCGCCTGCGAAAGCACTTTGACTGCATAAAGACACTTGTTCTCGGTGTGTTAACACTTTTAATGTAAAATTACCGTTGGTGTTGTTTAATATGACAAAATTTTATGTCAAAACTATGGACAAGTGCTTGATTTTCACGGTAATTGGGTATATACTGTGAACAAGTTTGAATAAAAATTAACAATTTTTATTCAAAAATTAACTTCCCGTTAACATTCAGCCGAACGGAGGATATGCCTGATGACCCGTCTTGAAGCCGTTGACAAGCTGTGCGACAGCTACTCGGCCTATTTTGATGTTGAGCGCTTCGACGAAGATGATACCGAGCTTGCAGCCACCTGCTTCCTCTATGTTCACTCCGAGAAGTATGTCCTCGTCAAGGCCGCAAAGCTTTGGGAGGCCGACAGTAACGAGTATGTGTACATTTTCTCCGTCCCGCATCTGACGAAGGATATCTTCACCAAGTGCCGTGACTATGCCTACAACGAAGGCATGTCGCACATCGAGCCCAAGGCCGGTCACATGTGCTCGTACATTACGGCGCTGTTTATCTGCGACACCGCCGATGCTGATGCCATAAAGGCACTTAAGCGCACAAGGATATACAAGAGCTTCCGTCTTTCCTACTACGGCTGGATGGATTACCACACCGGCGTTATCGAGCTTTCCACAAACAAGACCTCAGCTAACGCGAGCGGCCGCTGCACGGCTCAGCTTCTGGACAAGGTGCTGCTCGGCAAGGGCGGCAAGCGCAAAAAGCTTTTTAACAACAGTTTGTTGTTTAAATAAATTTTTATTTATAAACAATTTTTTGAAAGGGGAAAAACCAAATGAATGCTGCTGTATTACTTATCATCAGCATCGCCATTCTCGTTGTAGGTTACATCTTCTACGGCGGATGGCTGTCCAAGAAATGGGGAGTAGATCCCAACAAGGTCACTCCCGCTCACACCATGGAAGATGGTGTTGACTATGTGCCTGCGAAAGCTCCCGTGCTCATGGGTCACCACTTCTCCTCCATCGCCGGCGCAGGCCCCATTAACGGGCCTATTCAGGCTGCTGTCTTCGGCTGGGTCCCTGTTGCACTGTGGGTCCTCATCGGCGGCATCTTCTTCGGCGGCGTACATGACTTCGGCTCTCTGTTCGCATCCGTCCGCAACAAGGGCAAGTCCATCGGTACCGTTATCGAAGATAGTATCGGTCTCAAGGCAAAGCGTCTGTTCCTCATTTTCGCTTACCTGACCCTCCTCCTCGTTGTTGCAGCATTTGCTTCCATCGTTGCTAACACCTTCAAGGCAACCTTCCTGCCGAACGGCGCAGTAGACATTGCCGCAAGCGAAGCAAACGCCAGCACTGCGATGATCTCCATCTTCTTCATCGTTCTGGCTATTCTGTTCGGTTTCTTCGTATACCGCAGAAACGCTCCTCTCGGTGTTGCAACCATCATCGGTGTTGTCCTCATCGGCATCGCAATGTACATCGGCCTCAACTGGCATCCGATCTACCTCAGCTATGAGACCTGGATGATCATCTGCGGCATTTACATTCTCGTTGCTTCCGTCACTCCTGTCTGGATCCTTCTCCAGCCTCGTGACTACCTCAGCTCCTTCCTGCTCTACGGCATGATGATCCTCGCAGTTGTCGGCATCATCGGCTGCCATCCGAGCATCGACGCAATGCCCGCATTCACCGGCTTCAAAGACACTCTCGCACCGACTGGTTCCTCTCTCGGCTACCTGTTCCCTGCACTGTTTGTCACCATCGCATGCGGCGCAATCTCCGGCTTCCACTCCCTCGTTGGTTCCGGTACCACTGCAAAGCAGCTCAACCGTGAGCAGGACGCACAGCCCATCGCTTACGGCGGCATGCTCATCGAGTCCGCTCTGGCTATCATCTCCCTGTGCGCTGTTGCATACATCTGGAAGGATTACGCAGACGGCACTACCGTTGTTCCTACCGCAGTTTTCGCAGGCGGCCTTTCCGCAATGCTCGGCGAGCTGTTTGGCTCGGGTGCACAGACCGTCACCTACTCCCTGCTCATCCTTGCAGTTTCTGCATTCTGCCTGACCTCTCTTGATACTGCAACTCGTCTGGCTCGTTACATGTTCCAGGAATTCTGGGTAAAGCCCGGCGAAGACATCAAGGAACTGACCGGCGCACGCAAGTTCCTCACCAATCCGTACATTGCCACCGCTATCACCGTCGTTATCGGTATCGCACTTGGTATGACCGGCTACGCAAAGATCTGGGCTCTGTTCGGCGCTGCAAACCAGCTGCTGGCTGCTCTTGGTCTGCTCGCAGTTGCTGCATGGCTCGGCAAGATCGGCAGAAACAACAAGATGTTCATCTTCCCGATGGTCTTCATGCTTCTCGTAACTCTGACCTCTCTGGTGTTCACCATCATCACTCAGGTTGGCCTCATTACCTCCGGTACTGACGTAACTTGGGGCATCGTTCGTGGTGTCATCGCTGTTCTGCTTATCATCCTTGCTATCGACCTCGTTGTCGAGGGTGTCAAGACCCTGAGCAAGCAGGCAAAGGCAAAGAACGCATAATCTAAAGCATAATTTAAAAGAAGCAGTCGAAAGATGCACCGAACCGTAAAAAACGGACAATAGACAAAACACCCCCTATGTAGGAAAA
>CAVGBM010000024.1:0-34818 GCA_963627445.1 Oscillospiraceae bacterium
TTTAGCGAAGCATGAGCGGAAAGCTGCCCGTCAAAACCGATAGTGTTTGACTTTCGTCAGCTTAGGCCGTCCGTTTGGACGGCTTATGTTTTTAGGAGATTAGCGATGAAATTTAAAATAATCCACGAGACCAAGGGCAGACTGCGCCTGCAAGCGCCTCAGTGCAACATGACGCTTGAGGAGGCAGACCAGCTTGAGGATTATATCTCAAGGCTGCCCGGGGTAAGGCAGGCGACCGTTCACGAGCGCACCTGCAATATGATCGTTTACTATACCGGCGACAGGCTCGCTGTCATTGACGGCATCCGTGCGTTTAAGTACGACTACTCGACGATGGAGAAGTCCACGATAGAAAATAGCAGCCGCTCGCTTAATAGATATTATCAGGACAAGCTTGCAAGCTTAGTCCTCGGCCGCATTGCCCGCAAGCTGCTGCTGCCCGTGCCGCTGCGTCAGATACGCACAACGGTGCACTCCGTGCGTTATATATGGCGCGGCCTTAGATGTGTATTTAATAAGAAGCTCGAGGTCGAGGTGCTAGACGCACTGTCGATCGGCGTGTCGATAATCCGCCGCGACTTCGGCACGGCAAGCTCTGTCATGTTCCTTCTCAAGCTCGGCGAGCTGCTGGAGGAGTGGACGCGCAAAAAGTCGCTCAGCGACCTTGCAAGATGCATGTCTCTGAATGTCGACAGAGTGTGGCTCAAGACCGGCGACACCGAGGTTTTGGTGCCCATAAGCGATATCAAGACCGGCGACCAAATTTGCGTGCACACCGGCAATGTCATCCCGCTTGACGGCAGGATAACCGAGGGCGAGGTGAGCGTCAATCAGGCATCGCTCACCGGCGAGTCTATCGCCGTTGCAAAGAGCGAGGGCTCAGTTGTCTACGCAGGAACGGTCGTAGAGGAGGGCGAGTGCGTCATCGCCGTCGAGCAGATGCAGGGCTCGAGCCGCTATGATCAGATCGTGAGCATGATCGAAAGCTCCGAAAAGCTCAAATCCACCACCGAAAACCGCGCTCTGGCGCTTGCCGATAAGCTCGTGCCGTATAGCCTCGGCGGCACGGTCGTTACATACCTGCTCACGAGAAACATCACCCGCGCCGTGTCCATCCTCATGGTCGATTTTTCTTGCGCACTCAAGCTTTCCATGCCGCTTGCGGTGCTCTCGGCCATGCGTGAATGCGGCGGATACCACATCACCGTCAAGGGCGGCAAATACCTTGAGGCGGTCGCAAAGGCCGACACCATCGTCTTTGACAAGACCGGCACGCTTACCCACGCCGTGCCGACGGTGGCCGATGTCGTGCCCTTCGGCGGCAGAGATGCCGAGAGCGTTCTGCGCATTGCCGCATGCCTTGAGGAGCACTATCCTCATTCAATGGCAAATGCCGTCGTCAAGGAGGCTGTCCGTCAGGGCATCGCCCATGACGAGATGCACTCCGAGGTCGAGTATGTCGTGGCGCACGGCATCGCCAGCCGCATAAACGGCAAAAAGGTCATTATCGGCAGCCACCATTTCGTGTTCGAGGACGAGGGCTGCACCATTCCGGCCGACGAGCAGGAGAAGTTCGACACCCTGCCCGAGCAGTATTCGCACCTGTACCTTGCCATCGGTGGGGAGCTTTCGGGCGTTATCTGCATTGCCGATCCTCTGCGTGAGGAGGCGGCCGAGGTGCTCAACTCCCTGCGCAAGCTCGGCATTAAAAAGGCCGTCATGATGACGGGCGATAACGAGCGCACCGCCGCAGCCATTGCGCGGCAGGTCGGCGTTGATGAGTTCTATGCCGAGGTGCTGCCCGAGGACAAGGCTCGTTTTGTCGAGCAGGAGAAGGCAGCAGGCAGGAAGGTCATCATGATAGGCGACGGCATAAACGACTCTCCGGCGCTTTCGGCAGCCGATGTCGGCATAGCCATAAGCGACGGCGCAGCAATTGCACGCGAGATCGCCGATATAACAATAGCGGCCGACGATTTGTTTGAGCTAGCAACGCTCAAGGAGATATCCAATGCGCTGCTCGGCAGGATAAACGGCAACTACCGCTTTGTTCTCGGCTTCAACGGTACATTGATAGCGCTCGGCGCATTCGGCGTTCTGCCGCCTGCGACCTCAGCGCTGCTGCACAATATCTCAACGATCGGCATCAGCATCCGCAGCATGACAAATCTGCTTAAATAATTCAATAATAAATTTAGAAGCCCGGCAAAACTCGTTTTTGTCGGGCTTCCAAATACAAAAATAATTGGTAAAGTTTTATAGAACGGAAAAATCTTAGAGACTTAGATAATTCCTTCTTTAGTTCATGTTACAATAAACAATAGTTTATTGCGTTCCCCAAAAGCACAAGTCTCATTGTGGATACAACTTGCTTACTGATTGTTTGTTGATATTGCATTTTATAAAAAATTTTGGTACTATAATTATATAATAGAGATTATGGTGAATTTTGAATTTAAGGCAGCTTTAGAACGGAGGATAAAATAATGGACGGTATCACATTATTCGGCTCATTAATATTTACTTTGTTTATTTATGGAGCATTTCCAATTGCTTTTTCTTTTTTTAGAGTAAAACCAATTTCCAAAAAAAGATATAAAGAAATGTGCTGGGGTGTTAATTTATTAGTTGTCCTCTTTGATCTTCTTTTAACTGCATTTGCTCTTGATCAAGGAGTGAAATCTGTAGGGCGAGTATTTGCTCCATATTTTCTTTTTACGGCGTTCTTTACTTCTATTGGAAGAGAATCCATGGAGAAGAAAGGTGTTATTTCTTCTGATAGCGACTCGTGTGTAGAGCCGAAAGCAAATGAAAATAGCTTGTTAAAGAGCGATATCGCTGATGAGAAGTTTGAAAACTATCTGCTGATGTACAAAAATTATTCCGATAAAGAGCTTGGAAGAATAATTAAAGGCAATTATACAGATATTGCTAAACTTGCTGCTAAAAAGCTACTTGACCAGCGTGATACTCCTTCTTATGTCAGCGCTAAGCAAACGAATCTAAAAGAGAAAAACGAAGCGGTTAAGGACAGTGGGTTAGAATTTTTAACTGAAAATCTGATACATAATCCAATTGATGAACATTGCGATGACGAACACGGAAATGACAAACTATCTCGGAGCAATATGCCGATAGTAAAATATTGCAGAAAATGCGGTGCGAGTCTTAAAGCAGAAAGTAAATTTTGCGCATGTTGCGGTACCGAGGTAATGATAGGAGATAGCAATGAAAAAATGCCATAAATGTCATATTGAGATTCCAGATGACAGCGAGTTTTGCCAGTATTGTGGTTCTCCGGTGGAGGTTGCTGATTATTGCAAAACGGAGAGCAATAATTTAAAAGTAACTAAAAAATCACCCCAAAGAGGTGTGCAAATAGCTCTCATTATTTTTAACCTATTATTCATTGGACTATTTGTTTATCAAACTGTTGCAAATAAAAATCTTTCAAATGAAATTGAAACTTTAACTGATGAAGTAGACAGACTTAGAAGTAATAATTATGAAATGTTAAATTATAAAGAAAATTACGGCAATATCTTATCAACTGTAATGAGAAAAAATATTGGATATGCGAGCGATAACTTCAATTGTAATACAGGGGTTGTCTACCTAAATGTTTTAGATGTCACAGAAAAAGTTAGGCTCACAGCTTACTGGCCTAACGGAGGCACTGTAAAAACAAATGTTATCGGAGAGCTAATAGTAGATGTTGATATTGATAAAGATAGTTGGACGACATCCACACCGGTTACAATAAAGAGACAGTCTGCTGGAGTTGCAATTATAGAGTTCTCAAATAGTGTTGATGATGATACATTCTGCCTGATTGTAATTTCTACTTGACAGTATCTCTGCCTGCGACCTCAGCGCTGCTGCACAATATCTCAACGATCGGCATCAGCATCCGCAGCATGACAAATCTGCTTAAATAACGAAAAAGGGTGCGGTTTTGAACCGTACCCTTTTTATATCAATTTTTAGAATACTACGACGAGCAGCATCTTGAAGTTTTCCTTACCCATGACCGCGTGGGGATGATGCGCAGGCATAACTATCGACTCGCCCGTGTGAAGCTCGTAGTCAACGCCGTCTATCGTTATCTTGCCGACACCGTCAAGGCAGGTGACAAATGCGTCGCCGCCGGACTCGTGTGTGCTTATCTCTTCGCCCTTCCAGAACGAGAACAGCGTGATGGAGACAGCCCTGTTCTGCGCAAGCGTCTTGCTGACGACCTGACCCTCCTGATAAGCGACCTCGCTTGCCAGCTCAAGCACCTTTGCTTTTTCGATATTTTTTATAAGCTCCATTTTAAAGCCTCCTATTTTATTTGATACGCTTATTATAACACACATTTTTAAAAAGCAAAATAAAAATCCGGCAAAGCTTAGTGCATTTGCCGGATGATGTATTACGCAGCGTAGCCGTATATCCACGCGTCGGGGAGATAGCGGCAGGTGATGGCGGGGTTGGAGCACTTTGTGACGTACTCGCCGTCGTACCACATAACTGCGCTCGTGCCGCCGTCCATGTTCATGGCTTGATATGCGTCGTAGCGCTGCATTATCTTCGTGCACTCGGGAAGACCGATGCCGAGCGAGCGGCCGACAAGGCGGCCTTCAATAACGAGCATGAGCACATCGCCGTCTTTCGACTGGCCGAGCACGCAGCGCGGCTGGATGGAATTGAAGCCCGACAGCTCGTCAACGAGCGCAACGCCGTCTACGATAAGTGCAGGTCTGAACTCAACGGCATCTCTCGTGCCCGGGGTGGTCTCGTTTCTCGAGTCGACGACGTAGAGCTTGTTATCGTCGCGCAGCTCCATGCGCTTGCGGCTGTCGGTAAAGTGACTGCCGTATTCCACGCCGCTGCACATGGCGTAGCCCTTGAGCTTGCCGCCGTTGCCGACACCCTTCCAGTCGGAAAAGCCGCTGCCGTTGATGCCGAGAACACCGTTGTTTCTCGGGACGATGCTCTCAAGCACCTCACCGATCGAGCCGAGATACTGCGCAGGACAGCACCTGAGATCCTTTGCGTCCTTGAGTATCGCAAGAACGCCCTGATAACCCGTACCCTTAACGCGCACGAGCATGAGCTTATGCTTGCCGTTTATGGCCAGTATCTGATCGCCCTGTTTGGTGGTCATCGTCGTGCCCTCGTCATTAATGCCGGCTTCGTTGATATCAAGCTCCATGAGGTTTGGTCGTTTGCATTCGGGATGCTCGGCAAGGTAGCTTTCGAGCGTTGATTTGTCAAGCTCGTCAAACATTGCGTAAAAGTCGTTGGCGGCTTTCTCGAACGGATCGTCCTTCCACTTGCTCTCAATGCCGACCTGCTTGTCCTCAGCCTCGTGCATACGGCCCATGACCTCGTCGATGACAGACTGAGGGAAGAACCACTCGGCCAGCCATTGATGCGTCATTGTAGACATGGCAGTTTCGATATACGCATCGCGGAGATTTTTTATAAACGGAATGTTGGTGTAGACCAGAAAGAAATATGAGCCTACGAGAAATGCTATCACGCAGAAGAATGTAACGAGTCTTTTCTTCAAGCTTCGTTTCTTCTTTTTGACTTTTTTCTTTTTAACTTTTTTAGGTTCGATATCTTCAACCTCGGGCTCGGGGCGGCGCTTTGGTTCGTGTTTTTCCTTGGCCTGAGGCGTTCTTCTGGATTTTGAGCTTACTAGTTTGATTTTCATTGCCTCCTCTCTGGTAAGGTAACAACCATCCTACCACAAAATGAACAGTTTGTCATCAAAAAGCTACAACATATTACAAAAAGCTTTTCGTCGAAATATTGACTATATTTAAATAATGTAGGCAATCGTTTGACAAAGCAGGATTATGTGATATATTATGAACCTTATGGAAAATATAACTTCGAGAAAAAACAGGATAATATGCCACTTTCGCTCGATCGCAGGCGACAGGGAGTACAGATATTCCTGCGGCGAATATGTCTGCGACGGCTTAAAGACCCTGCGTGAAGCGCTCCATTGCGGTGCGCAGCTGGGCTGTGTGCTCTGGAAGGAGAGGGCCGAGGAGGTCGAGCTTCCCGAGGAAGTTTCGCAGTACACTGCCCCTGCCGAGCTTTTTGAGTACGCATCGCCGTTAAAGTCCAGCGGCGGCCCTGTGTTCACCGTGAAGATGCCAAAGCATGACGAGGGTTTTAAGCTTGAGCGCGCCATCGTTTTGGAAAACCTGCAGGATCCGGGCAACGTCGGCACGGTGATAAGAACGGCAAATGCGTTTAATATCGACGCTGTCATCCTGGTCGGTGCCTGCGCTGATTTATATAATCCCAAGACCGTGCGCGCGAGCATGGGCGCAATATTCCGCCAAAGAGTGCTCATGATGAGCATACAGGAGCTCGACGAGCTCACGCAGAAGCAGGCGCTGCCGCTGTTCGGCGCGGCGCTCAGCGATAAGGCTGCCGACCTGCGCAATATAGAGATCCATAGAGCCTGCGTTGCGATAGGCAGCGAGGGCAGGGGACTTTCGCAGGAGCTTTTGGACATTTGCGGCGGCGAGATCATAATCCCCATGAACCCCGAATCGGAGTCGCTGAATGCTGCGGTCGCAGCGTCGGTCATCATGTGGGAGATGTCAAGATAAAGGAGGCAGCGGCGTGTTAGCTATCGAATACTGGCTTTGGTTGTCGACCTCGGCAAAGCTAAGTCCGAGGGCGAAGGCCGTTCTTCTGAAGCATTATGGCAGCCCCGAGGCGATGTATGGGGCGCCCAAGGGTGAGATAACGAGGCTGCTCGGCAGGCGGTCAGAGGGTGCGGAGGACTTGGAAAAGCGCGATCTTTCCTCGGCTCTGCGCACTATCGACAAATGCAAAATGCAGAATGTCGAGGTCGTCTCCATTGACGATCCCCGCTATCCCGTCAGACTAAAGAATATCTACGCCCCGCCGCCCGTCATATATGTAAAGGGCAGGCTTCCCAAGATAGACGAGGAACCGGCCATAGCCGTCATCGGTACGCGCAACGCAAGTCCCTACGGTATCAAGATGGGACGCAAGCTCGGCTTTGAGATAGCAAAATGCGGCGGTGTCGTCATCTCCGGACTTACAAAGGGCATAGACGCTGCCGGTGCAGAGGGTGCGCTCATCGCAGACGGTAAATGCGTCGGAGTTCTCGGCGTTCCGCATGAGCATGCCCGCGGCAAAATGGCCGAGGAGCTTGCGGTCAGAGGAGCACTTGTGAGCGAATATCCGCCCGGTGCCGGAGTGTACCGTCAGTTTTTCCGCGCGAGAAACCGCATCGCTGCCGGACTTTCCGTCGGAGTTGTGGTCGTCGAAGCTCCGTTTAAAAGCGGAACCAGACTTTTTGTCGACGAAGCCGTCGAGCAGGGCAAGGAGATATTCGCCGTGCCCGGCAATGCCGACAGCGATAACTGCGCCGGCACTAACGCGATGCTCAAGGACGGCGCAAAGCCAGTCACCGAGGGCTGGGACGTGATGTGCGAATTTGCAAAGCTCTATCCCGACAAGATAAAGCGCTCGGACGAGCGGATACCCGGCAGCTTTGTCAAGTCTGAGCAAAGTGAGCCCGTCAAAACCGAAAAAACACACAAAGATACAAAAAAAGTCATTGACAAGCCCGACACCGCGGAATATATTGACTTGAAGAAACAGCTTGAGAGCTTAAGCCAGTCGCAGCTTGCCATCGTGTCTGCCATGGACAGGGAGGCGATGCAGGTCGATGAGATCATCGAGCGCACGGGCCTTTCTCCGGCAAAGGTGCTTGCCGATCTTACACTATTGCAGCTTAAGGGCTGCGTCAGTCAGCAATCGGGCAAGCGCTTTACATTGAATATAAAACGAAGTGAGGACAGCTAAATGCCAAGTGCAAAAAAGAATTTGGTAATTGTTGAATCACCTGCAAAGGCGAAGACTATTGAGAAATATCTGGGCGACGACTACAAGGTCGTTGCGTCCATGGGACACCTGCGTGATCTCCCCAAGAGCACGCTGGGTATAGATATAGAGAACGATTTTGAGCCGAAGTACATCCCCGTCAAGGATCACAAGGATGTTATAGACACTCTTAAAAAGCTCAGTAAGAGCGCAAAGACCGTCTACCTCGCGACCGACCCTGACCGTGAGGGCGAGGCTATATCGTGGCATTTAAAGGAGCTGCTTGCCCTGCCGGACGACAAGGCAAGGCGAGTGACCTTTAATGAGATAACAAAAAAGGTAGTGACCGAGAGTGTGGGCAATCCCCGCGATATCGACAAGGATCTTGTCGATGCCCAGCAGGCAAGACGACTTCTTGACCGCCTTGTGGGCTATAAACTTTCTCCGTTGCTCTGGAAAAAGATAAAGCGCGGCCTTTCGGCAGGCCGTGTTCAGTCGGTCGCAACTAGAATGGTCGTCGACCGTGAGAAGGAGATAGAAGGCTTCGAGCGTGAGGAGTATTGGCTGCTCGACGCGGTGCTCAACTGCGACGAGACCGATGCCGACTTCACCGCACGCTACTACGGCAAGGACGACAAGAAGCTTGAGCTGCATTCTGAGGACGAGGTCAACGCCGTCATCGCCGAAACGCAGGACGAGCCATTTATTATAAAAACCGTCAAGCGCGGCAAAAAGCATCGCAGCCCCTCGCCCCCGTTTATAACCTCCACGCTCCAGCAGGAGGCGTCCCGTCGTCTGGGTATGACCCCGAGACGCACAATGTCCGTTGCCCAGCAGCTTTATGAAGGTGTTGATATCGCAGGGCAGGGCACGGTAGGTCTTATAACCTACATGCGTACCGACTCTCTGCGCCTTTCCGACGAAGCTCTCATGGCGGCGAAGAATTTCATCATTGAGCGCTACGGCAAGGAATACTACCACGGCTCGTTCCGTGTTTACAAGACCAAATCCGGCGCACAGGATGCGCACGAGGCCATCCGCCCGACAAATATCGAGCTCACGCCCGAGCGGGTGCGCAAGGATCTGACCCCTGAGCAGTACAGACTATACCGCCTTATCTGGGGTCGCTTCACCGCGTGTCAGATGGCAAACTCGGTGTACGACAATGTCGTCGTCGATGTTGAGTCCAATGGCCACATTTTCCGCTCGAACTACTCCGAGCTCAAGTTTGCAGGCTACACCGCCGTGTACGAGGAGAGCAAGGACGAGGAGTCGGATGAGCTTCGCAAGAAGCTGCCCGACCTTCAGGCCGGCGAGCGGGTGTATCTTGAAAAGATGCTGCCCGAGCAGCAGTTTACACAGCCGCCCGCACGCTACACCGAGGCTACCCTCATCCGTGCGATGGAGGAAAAGGGCATCGGCAGACCTTCGACCTATGCGCCGACTATCTCGACGATAACCTCGCACGAATATGTCGTAAAGGACGGCAAGTACCTTAAGCCCACAAACCTCGGCGTTGTCGTGACCGAGCTCATGATGGAACGCTTCCCCGACATTGTCGACCTTAAATTCACAAACCACATGGAGGAGGAGCTCGACAGTGTCGAGTCCGGCAAGCTCTATTGGAAGGATCTCCTACATGAGTTCTACGGCGATTTCTCCGTTGAGCTCGATAACGCCGAAAAGGCGCTCGAGGGCGTGAGGATCAAGGTGCCCGACGAGCTCAGCGACGAATACTGCGATGTCTGCGGCAAGCAGATGGTCGTAAAATCCGGCAAATTCGGAAGATTTCTTGCATGTCCTGCGTACCCCGAGTGCAGCTTTACAAAACCGCTCGTCATCGAGATGCCCGGCAAATGCCCCAAGTGCGGCAGCAGGATACTCAAGCGCACATCCAAGAAGGGCTACACCTTCTATGCCTGCGAGCGCGGCGCTGACTGCGGCTTCATGACGTGGTATGTCCCCACGAAGGACTACTGCCCGAGCTGCGGCAAGACTCTGTTCAAGCCCAGCGGCAAGGGTCAGAAGAAGGCCTTCTGCATCAACGAGGAGTGTTCGGAATTCGTCCCCGAGGAAAAGCGGGGCTATAAGAAAAAGACGGCGGCAAAGTCTGACGACAAAAAGCCCGCCGCAAAGAAAAAGACTAGTACAAAGAAAGCCAAGGAATAAGCACTTATGAAAAAAGTCACGGTACTCGGCGCCGGACTTGCAGGCTGCGAATGTGCATGGCAGCTTGCAAAGCGGGGCATCGAGGTAAGGCTTTATGAGATGAAGCCGAATAAGATGACCCCGGCGCACACATCGGAATATTTTGCCGAGCTCGTGTGCTCAAACTCCCTGCGCAGCGATGAGCTTACGAATGCCGTCGGCCTTTTGAAGGCGGAGATGCGCAAGATGGGCTCGCTCATTATGGAAAGCGCCGACAGTAACCGTGTCGCCGCCGGCGGTGCGCTCGCCGTTGACCGTGAGGGCTTTTCGAGGTATATCACGGATAAGATAAAGTCATGTCCGAACATTGAGCTTGTGTCCGAGGAGGCAACAGACTTCCCCGAGGGCGAGCTTGTCGTCGCGACCGGCCCTCTCACGAGCGACGCACTTGCCGAGAAGCTGGAGAAGCTTTGCAACTGCACGGGACTGCATTTTTACGATGCCGTCGCTCCCATCGTGACGCTTGAGAGCGTCGACATGGACAGTGCGTTTTTTGCCTCCCGCTACGATAAGGGCACGGCGGATTATGTAAACTGCCCGATGAACGAGGAGGAGTACAAGGCGTTCGTAAAGGAGCTTGTCTCGGCAAAGGAAGCGCCCGTCCACGGCTTTGACGACGGTGGAGTTTTTGAAGGCTGCATGCCCGTTGAGGTCATGGCGCGCCGCGGCGAGGAGACGCTGCGCTTTGGGCCTCTAAAGCCTGTCGGCCTGCGTGACCCGAGAACGGGCAAGGATAATTACGCTGTTGTGCAGCTTCGGCGTGATAACGCCGACGGCACAATATATAACCTCGTCGGCTTCCAGACGCACCTGACCTGGGGCGAGCAAAAGCGCGTGTTTTCCATGATACCGGCGCTTAAAAATGCCGAGTTTGTCCGCTACGGTGTTATGCACCGCAATACATATCTTAACTCACCGCAGCTGCTTGACCGCTACTATAGGCTGAGATCCGAGCCCCGCATCAGCTTTGCAGGTCAGATGACCGGCGTTGAGGGCTATGTGGAGTCTGCTGCCTCCGGCATGCTCGTCGGTATCGAGACTGCCGCAAGGCTGCTTGGCCTTGAGCCGGTCAACTTCCCGCAGGAGACTGCGATAGGCGCACTGGGACTGTACATTTCCGGCGGCAGCGTCGGCGACTTCCAGCCGATGAATATAAACTTCGGCATCATAACCCCGCTCGGCTATCGCGTTAAGGGCAAGAGAAACAAGAATGCGGAGATATCCGCAAGATCGCTTAAAATTATAGATAAGTTAATGGAGAAGGAGGTCTTCTGCCGTGAAGATAATCGTTGACGCAATGGGCGGCGATAACGCACCGGAAGCCATAGTAAAGGGAGCAGTCCTCGCAAGAGACAGATTGGGCGCTGAGCTTTGCCTCGTAGGCCGCAAGGACGATATAGAAAGATGCCTTGAAGGCGTTGACCGCAAGGGCTTGAGCATAGTTGACGCACCCGAGGTCATCACGATGCACGACGACCCCAGCACCGCAGTCCGCCGCAAGAAAAACTCATCCATGGCAGTAGGACTTACCATGCTCAAAAACGGCGAGGGCGACGCAATGGTCTCGGCAGGCTCAACGGGAGCACTGCTGACCGGCGCAACGCTTATCGTAAAGCGCGTCCACGGTGTTCGCCGTGCGGCAATGGCGCCCGTGTTCCCGAGCAACGAAAACGGCCTCATGCTCATCGACTGCGGCGCAAACGCCGAGTGCACCCCCGAGTATCTTCTCCAGTTCGGCTATATGGGCAGCTTCTATGCAAAGCGCATCATGAATATCGACAATCCCCGCGTCGGCCTTCTCAACATCGGCGTTGAGGAGACCAAGGGCGGCGAGCTCCAGCACGAGACATACAAGCTTCTAAAGGCCGCAAACGACGCAGGTAGGATAAACTTTGTCGGCAATGTCGAGGCAAGCACCATGCTGTTAGGCGGCGTTGATGTCGTCGTGGCAGACGGCTTTTCCGGCAACATCGCTCTCAAGACCGCCGAGGGCGTTGCAAAATGGCTGTTTACCGAGCTCAAGGGCGTTCTTAAGAAAAGCCCCAAGAACATGCTCGCGGCGGCGATGATCAAGAAGGATATAAAGGGCGTTGCCAAGAGGATGGATCCCAACGAGGTCGGCGGAACCGCGCTTCTGGGCATTTCCAAGCCCGTTATCAAGGCGCACGGCTCGTCCGGCGACGAGGCGTTTTTCGCCGCCATCCGTCAGGCAATGAACTTTGCCGCGTCGGGCATGATAGATGATATCGTTAAGAATGTTGACTATATGCGTATATCAGAGGAAGCGTAAAAATTGAAAGAGCTTGAGAAAAAATTAAACTACACCTTCAAAAACAGTGAGCTTTTGAAAAATGCGCTCACCCACAGCTCGTACGCAAACGAGAACAGGGCAGAGGGCATTTCCAGCAACGAGCGCTTGGAGTTTCTGGGCGACTCGGTGCTTGGCTTTGTAACGGCAAAGCACCTGTATTCCATGCAGCCCACGCTGTCCGAGGGCAAAATGACGAGGCTGCGTGCCGAGCTTGTGTGTGAGCAGAGCCTGCATGGTGTTGCACTCGACCTTGACCTAGGACGATATCTTCGCATGGGTCACGGTGAGGAGAAAAACGGCGGCAGAACAAGACCGTCCATTCTCGCCGACGCAGTTGAGGCGGTCATTGCTGCAATGTTCCTTGACGGCGGCATCGCTGCGCCCGAAAGCTTCATTGAGCGCATGATCCTAAGTCCCGAGAGCATTGAGGCGCACCATGCGGCCGATTACAAGACAGAGCTTCAAGAGCTTGTGCAGCAAAAAAGCGGCCAGGTGCTCACCTATGCGCCCACCGGCGAATCGGGTCCGGACCATGCAAAGGTGTTCTCGGCGAGCGTCAGCCTCAACGGCGAGGTCATCGGCGAGGGCAGCGGCAGGACAAAGAAGGAGGCCGAGCAGGCAGCAGCCTGTCAGGCATTGAAGAAGCTAAATAAATGACAGCAAGAAACAGTATCATACCCGTTTTCGTGCCGCACCTCGGCTGCCCGAACGACTGCGTGTTCTGCAATCAGAGACGCATTTCCGGCCACACCGAGCCCGCAACGGCGCAAACGGTCAAAGCAGCAATAGAGAACGCAGCCGCCTTGTCTCCTAAAGGGACAAAGCGGCAGTTGGCGTTTTATGGAGGAAGCTTCACAGCCATACCCGTGGCCGAGCAAACGGCCCTTTTTGAGGCTGCAAAGCCATATCTTGACGACGGAACGATAAGCTCCATAAGGCTCTCGACCCGCCCCGATGCGATAGATGCCGAAACGCTTTTAAGGCTCAAAAAATACTCCGTACAGACAGTCGAACTCGGCGCGCAGTCGCTGTGCGACAATGTGCTGTGGCTCAGTAACCGCGGCCACACCGCAAAGGAGGTCGAGGACGCAGCGAAAATGGTCAAACAGGCGGGCTTTGAGCTCATCCTGCAAATGATGACCGGCCTTCCCGGCGACACGGACGAAAGCTGCGTTGAGACAGCAAAAAAGATAATTTCCCTGCACCCCGACGGCGTGAGGATATACCCCACGGTCATCGTGCGGGACACCGAGCTTTACGACATGTGGAAGGCGGGAACCTACAAGGAGCACACGGTCGATGATGCGGTCAGGGTGTGCACAAAGATAACGAAGCTGTTTGACGAGGCAAACATCCCCATCATCCGCATGGGCTTAAACCCGACTGAAGACCTCTCCGGCGGCGACGCTGTGGGCGGCGCGTATCACCCCGCACTGGGCGAGCTCGTGCGCTCGCGCATGATGCTTGATAAGGCTGTGCAGCTGCTAGACGGCATTGAGCCCGATAAGCGTGTCGTCCTCGGTGTAAACAGATCCGACATATCTAAAATGATAGGGCAGCACCGCTGCAATGTGACAGAGCTGACAGCGAAATTTAAGCTTCGCTCGCTCAAAATCACGCAGACCGACATAAATTCGGGCGAAATTAAGCTGCTTAGCCTTGATTAAGGCGCTCAGATGTTATAAAATATAATGACATTTTGAATAGAGGTAGAGCATTTGTACTTAAAAGCACTGGAAATTCAAGGGTTCAAGTCCTTTCCGGACAAGACCAGGATCACATTTGAAAAGGATATAACGGCGATAGTCGGCCCAAACGGCTCGGGAAAATCGAACATTTCCGATGCCATACTGTGGGTCATGGGCGAGCAGCGCTCCAAAACTCTGCGCGGCGGCAAGATGGAGGATGTCATCTTTGGCGGCACGGAGAAGAGGGGCGCATTGGGCTTTGCGCAGGTCTCGCTCATCATCGATAACTCCGAGCACATTTTTGACTGCGACAATACCGAGCTCATGCTGACCCGCCGCTATTACCGTAGCGGCGACAGCGAGTATTACATAAACCGTGAGGCTGTGCGCCTTAAGGATATAAACAGCCTTCTCATGGACACCGGCCTCGGCAGAGACGGCTACTCCATCATCGGTCAGGGCAGAATCGCCGAGATCGTTTCGAGCAAAAGCTCCGAGCGACGCGAGGTGTTCGAGGAAGCGGCGGGCATCTCCCGCTACCGCAGCCGCAAGGAGGAGTCCGAGCGCAAGCTTCAGAAAACGGAAGAAAATCTCCTGCGCATAAACGATAAAATTGACGAGCTCGAGCTTCAGGTCGAGCCCTTAAAGCGCCAGTCCGAGACGGCGAAGAAGTACCTCGTCCTGCGCGATGAGCTCAGGCTGCGCGAGATATCCGTGTGGATGGCGACGCTTGAAAAGCTGAGGTCGCAGGCTGAGACTATCAGCCGTGACTACGAAAATGCGGTGCGTGATCTTGATAACGCAAACCGCAGCCTGGAGGCGCTGTATGCCTCGTCGGGCAATATATCCGAGCGCATGCGCCAAAAGGATGTCGAGGCCGAGAACGCAAGAGCCCGCCTTTCGCAAACAGAGGGCAGAGCTGCCGAGTGCGACTCGGAGGCCGCCGGACTTAAAGCGAGCATCGCAAGCAGCATTGAGGCGAGTGCGCGCATGAAAAAGGACATTGCCGAGGCGGAGACCCGCGTCGGCGAGATAAGCGCGCAGATAGAGGAAAACAACGCGTCAATAGCCAAGGTCGCAGCAGTCCTCAAGGAGCTTGACGAAAAGCTCAAGAGCAATAACAATGTGCTCGAGGGTGCCCGCATGAAGCTGTCGAGCCGCGAAACGGCGGCAGAGCAGCTGCGTGAAAAGGTCAACCGCCTGAGCGTCGACTGCCGCAGCCTGGACGCAAGGATACACATGCTTTCCGAGATGGAAAAGGAATACGAGGGCTTTTCAAAGGCGGTCAAGACCGTCATGCGTGAAGCTGCCCGCGGCAGCATAAGCGGCGTTCACGGCCCTGTCGCCAATCTCGTCAAGGCCGATAACGAGTGCGCCCTTGCAATTGAGACTGCTCTTGGCGCTGCGATGCAGAATATCGTCATCGACACGCAGAACGACGGCCGCAAGGCCATAGAAATGCTAAAGCGCCTCGATTCCGGCCGCGCGACCTTCCTGCCGGTGGACACCGTTAAGGGCGGCGTTATGAAGGACGCGCCCGTGAACGACCCGGGCTTTGTCGGCGTGGCGTACGACCTTGTGCATTTTGACCCGAAGTATGACGGCGTTTTCGCAAGTCTGCTCGGCAGAACGGTAGTCGCAGAGACCCTTGCCGATGCCGTGCGCATGTCAAAGGCAAACGGCAACCGTTTGCGCATAGTGAGCCTTGACGGCCAACTTATAAACGCCGGCGGTTCGATGACCGGCGGCAGCGCCGCAAAGGGTACGGGCATACTTTCAAGAGCAAATGAACTGGCTGAACTCAAAAAGCGCAGAGTGAAGCTCGAGTCGGACTATAATAACGCAAGCAAAGAGCTTGATAAGGCGAGAAACACGCTTGCAGGTCTGCGGTATGAGCTTGACATGGCGCTTGAGGATCAGGCGGAGATAAACCGCTCCATCGCCGCAAACGAGGCCGAAAAGCGCACGACCGAGCTTGCCATAAATCAGCTCAAGGTGCTGCTCGAAGCCCTGTCCGGCGACAGCCTTTCCCGCCGTAAGGCAATAGAGCGCTCGGAAGCAGAGCGCGGTATAATTGAAAACAAGCTGCAAGCGGTGCTCGAAAAACGTGCGCAGATACTCAGTGAGGCCGACGGCATCAGAGCCGAGATAAGCGAGATCACAAACAAGCGTCTTGAGCTTGAGGGCAGACGCACCAAGGCAGATCGTGACGCTCAGGAGCGCAACCGTGAGCTACTCGAGCTTCAAAAGACCTGCTCCGCTCTCGAGGGCAAGAAAAACGCCGCCGACATGGAGGAAAAGCAGATACTCGACAAGCTCTGGGAAAACTACGAGCTTTCGTATTCCGCCGCTCAGGAGCTGCGCCAGCCGGTGGAGAACCTGCAAAAGGAGCAAAAGGGCATTTCCGAGCTGCGCCGCAGGATATCCGCCCTCGGCACGCCGAATATCGGCGCCATCGAGGAGTACGAGCGTGTCAGCACGAGATATGACTTCCTCACCGGCCAGCGTGACGATATCCAAAAGGCAAAAACCGAACTTGTGGGTATAATAAACGATGTAACAAGCGAAATGCAGGAGGTATTCACCCAGCAGTTTAAGCTCATTGACGAAAACTTCCGTCAGACCTTCCTTGAGCTTTTCGGCGGCGGCAAAGCCTCGCTCACGCTCGAGGACGAAAACGATCCCCTCGAATGCGGCATTGAGATAAAGGTTCAGCCGCCCGGCAAGGCGGTATCGAATATAAGCCTTTTGTCCGGCGGCGAAAAGGCATTTGTCGCTATCGCGCTTTACTTTGCGATACTCAAGGTGCGCCCCACGCCGTTCTGCGTCATGGACGAGATCGAGGCTGCGCTTGACGAAGCGAACGTTATCCGCTACGCCGAGTACATGCGCAATATGTGTGAAAAAACGCAGTTCATCGTCATCACCCACCGCCGCGGCACGATGGAGGAGGCCGACCACATTTACGGCGTCACCATGCAGGAAAAGGGCGTTTCAAAGATAATCGAGCTCGACCTTGAGCAGGCTCAGCGCTCGATAGAAAACGATCAGTGATAAGGAGGCAATGATGGGCTTTTTTGATAAGATGTTTTCGGGACTGACGAAAACCCGCAAAAATATTGAGGAACTTGAAGAGATCTTCCAGAACTACGATATGGACGACATGGACTTTTACGATGAGCTTGAGGAAATGCTCGTCATGGCCGATGTCGGCGGTGAGACCACCGCAAAGATACTCTATGACTATAAGCGCATCCTGTACCGCAACAGGATAAACAAGGGCAGGGACGCAAAAAAGGCGTTCGTTGCCTACATGCACGAGATGCTCGGCGATATGGACACCTCGCTCAAGCTTGAGACCAAGCCCTCGGTCATTTTAATGGTCGGCGTAAACGGTGTCGGCAAGACGACGACCATCGGCAAGCTCTCGGCAAGATTAAAAGCCGACGGCAAAAAGGTGCTCCTTTGCGCGGGCGACACCTTCCGCGCCGCCGCAGGCGAGCAGCTGAATATCTGGGCAGAGCGCTCTGGAGCGGATATCGTCCGCCACGAGGAGGGCAGCGACCCCGCCTCCGTCGTGTATGACAGCATCTGCGCCTCCAAGGCAAGAGGGGTTGACACTATTATCATCGACACAGCCGGCAGGCTGCACAATAAGGCAAACCTCATGAACGAGCTTAATAAAATAAGCCGCGTCGTTTCCCGCGAGCTGCCGGAGGCCGATATAGAGACCCTTATGGTGCTCGACGCGACCACAGGTCAGAACGGCCTTATCCAGGCAAAGCAGTTTCTTGAGACCGCCGGTATCACCGGCATCGTGCTCACGAAGCTTGACGGCACGGCAAAGGGCGGCATAGTGTTTGCCATTGCGCATGAGCTCAAGCTGCCGGTTAAATTCGTCGGCGTGGGCGAGGGCATGGACGACCTTATCCCGTTTGATCCCAAGGAATTTGTGGAGGCGCTGTTCAAGTGAAAATGATACTTGCAAGCAACAATGCGAAAAAGCTCCGTGAGCTCAAGGCGATACTGTCCGACATGGGCATCGAGCTCTGCTCTCAGCGGGAAGCAGGCTGCGACTTTGAGGTCGAGGAGACCGGCACGACCTTTGCCGAGAACGCATACCTCAAGGCGGCCGCCGTCGTTGAGGCGACCGGCGTTGCCGCAATAGCGGACGACTCCGGCCTGATGGTCGACGCTCTAAACGGCGAGCCGGGCGTTTACTCCGCCCGCTACGCCCCCGGCGGCCACGACGCAACAGATAAAGAAAAGTACGAATACCTGCTCAAAAAGCTTGAGGGCGTTGAGAACAGAAGCGCAAAGTTCGTCTCCAGCATCTGCTGCATTTTCCCGAACGGCGATATCATCCGCTGCGAGGGCGAGTGCACCGGCGAGATACTTTTAAGCCCGAGGGGCGAGGGCGGCTTCGGCTACGACCCGGTTTTCATGCCGACAGGCTACGATAAAAGCATGGCCGAGCTCGGCACCGAGGTCAAAAACGAGATATCACACAGAGCCAACGCGCTCAAAATTTTTAAGAAAAAGCTGAGGGAATATAATGGCACTGACAAGTAAGCAGAGGGCACAGCTCAGAGGGCTTGCCATGACAGAGGATACGATAATCCAGATAGGCAAGGGCGGCATAAGCGAAAACACCCTGACCCAGGTCAAGGATGCGCTCAAGGCAAGGGAGCTCATAAAGGGCAGAGTGCTGGAAAACAGCCTGCTGACTGCCCGCGAGGCAGCCGACGCACTGGCCGAGGCCTGCGATGCCGAGACCGTGCAGACGATAGGAAGTAAGTTTGTTCTGTATAAGAGGAATGCAAAAGAGCCTAAAATAGCTCTTGTAAAAGATAAGAAGAAATGAAGATAGTTATCTACGGCGGAAGCTTCAATCCGCCGCACTGCGGTCATGTTGAGGCGGCCATGACCATATCCGAGCAGCTTGAGCCCGATAAACTTTTGATAATCCCGGCGAATATACCGCCGCACAAGGAGCTTGCCGAGGGAAGCCCCGACGCGCTTGAGCGTCTGGAGCTCACAAAGCTTGCGTTTTCCGATGTTCCGAATGTCGAGATAAGCGACATGGAGCTGCACCGCGAGGGCAAAAGCTACACTGCAACGACTGTTGAGCTTCTTAAGCAGCAGTACCCCGATGCCGAGCTTTACCTTGCCATGGGCACGGACATGCTCGTGACCTTTGAGGAATGGTATATGTTCAGGTTCCTGCTCGAAACTCTGACGCTTGCGGTGTTTGTCCGAAGCGAGGGCGAGGAGGCCGAGATGCTGCGCCACGCCGAGTATCTTAAGAAGGAGTACGGCGCGAAGATCATACCGCTGCGCCATGAGCCGAAGTCCATGTCCTCAAGGGATATACGCGACATGCTCTGCCGCAGGATGGGCGCATCGTTCCTTCCCGAGAAGGTCTACGAGCGGATAATCGCAAACGGCGACTATGACGCAAAGCCGGAGCTATACTGGCTGCGCGGTAAGGCTTACGCGATGCTGAAGCCCAATCGCGTTGCGCATGTGGTCGGCTGCGAGAGCGAGGCTGTCAAGCTTGCACAGCGCTGGGGAGAGGATCCCGAGAACGCTGCGGAAGCCGGAATATTGCATGATATTACAAAAAAACTTTCTTTGCCGGAACAATTGATATTGTGCGACAAGTATGGTATTATAAACGATACGATTGAAGAGCATAATGTCAAGCTATTGCATGCAAAGACAGGGGCTGCAGTGGCGAAGCGGCTTTTCAATGTCGGCAAAGAAGTTTATGAGGCGATCAGATGGCATACCACCGGTAAGGCTGATATGACGCTTTTAGAGAAAATTATATATATGGCCGACTACATAGAGCCAAACCGAGATTTTGAAGGTGTCGAAAAGCTGCGCGCCCTTGCGTATGAAGACCTGGACGCAGCGATGGCACTCGGGCTCAAAATGAGCCTTGAAGACATAAGAAGCTATGGTCAGGAGCCGTATATTGCCAGCGTTGAAGCCTACGAGTGGTACAAGCCTTTTGAGCAGTAAGGTCTCATCCTTGTAGACAACAGAAGGGATAATAAATATGAAGCTATTTGGCAGCAAAAAGAGCGGGAGACACACCGAGGAGCACAGCAAAACAGATAGAAGCAGACGCAGCGCCGAACAGATAGCCGACGATACGGCAGAGGCATCCGGCAAAAGCGTTGACGAGATCGTTGCCGCAAGAAATAAAAAGGGCAAAAAGAAAAAGACCGGCAAGGTAATTGCTATAATCTTACTGGTGCTTGCGCTGCTTGCGGGCATCGGCTATGTTGTGCTGGAGTACGTCATCAGTCCTCCCGATACGAATCCGAGCGGCGTAAACGACGACCAGCAGCATGTTGACGGCAGAAAGGACGGCGTGTATACCTTCCTTGTCGCCGGTACAGACCAGATAAGCAACAATACCGATACCATTATGATCGGCAGCTTTGACACCGTTAACCACAAGCTGAATATCGTCAGCATCCCCAGAGATACGCTTATAAACATTCAGCACGAGGTCAAGAAGGCAAATTCGGCATATCACTATGCAGCGTACTATAAAAATGTTGAGGGCTCGTCGTATTATAACTGCGACCCCGTTCAGAGCATGAGACAGGAGCTCGTCAAGAGCATGCTCGGCTTTGACGTGGATAAGTATGTCCTTGTTAACCTCGATGCGGCAGCTGAGGTCGTTGACGCTATCGGCGGCGTTGAGTTCGACCTTCCCATCAACATGAACTACGACTCCAAGCGTCAGGATCTGCACATCCACCTCAATAAGGGACTTCAGACCCTCAGCGGCGACGATTTTGTCAAGGTCATGCGCTTTAGAAGCTCGTATGCCGGCGGCGACCTGCAGCGTATTGAGATGCAGCAGAAGCTGCTGAGCGCACTCGCAGATCAGATGCTCACCCTCGGCAATGTCCCCAACCTCACAAAGGTCGCGCAGATAGTGTCCGACAATATGCAGACTGATATGACCACCGAGAACATCATCTACTTTGCCAAGGAGTTTTTGAAGCTCAGCAAGGATGATGTCAAGTTCATGACCCTGCCCAAGTACTCGACCGGCAGCGTGTTCGGCTACAGCTATGTGTTCACCGATATCGATGCATGGCTCAAGATGGTAAACGAGTACATTAATCCCTGGACGACCGAGGTCACGACGCAGAATGTCGATATAGTCACCTATAAGGACGGCAATTTCTATTCCACCACGGGTGAGCTCAATCACGGCATAGAGTCTTTCCTGTCGTACAGCTCGTCTAACCCCATGGCCTCAGCGCAGGTCATCCACTATACCGGCAGCGATGCAAGCGATACAAATACTCAAGATAAGGATGTAGATAATAATGATGCAGCCTAATGAAGTCGTAAAGGTCGCCGCAAAGGCGCTCAGCGACAAAAAAGGTAAGGATATAAAGGTGCTCAAGACGGATAAGCTCACGACGCTGTGCGATTATTTTGTCATCTGCACCGGCACATCATCAACACATATAAAGTCACTCACCGATGAGCTCGATAAGCAGATGAGCGAGGCCGGTGAGCCACCCCTGCGCCGTGAGGGTTTCCGCTCCGGTAACTGGGTGCTGCTCGATTTCGGCTGTGTAGTGGCTCATGTATTCACAGAGGACGCAAGAGATTTCTACAAGCTTGAAAGGCTCTGGTCCGATGCCGAGGAGATCGATCTCTCATCCCTTATAGGCCCCTGCTAAGGGGCGTTCGGACGAATAAAAACTATAAGGGAGTAATTAAAATGAAATACGATTTTACGGCAATTGAAAAGAAGTGGCAGGCAAATTGGGAGCAGACCAAGCCCTATGCGGCCATGACCGGCGATACGACCCGTCCTAAGTTCTACGGACTGATCGAGTTCCCGTACCCCTCGGGTCAGGGACTGCATGTCGGCCACCCGAGACCGTTCACGGCTATGGATATCGTCACCCGCAAAAAGAGGATGGAGGGCTACAATGTTTTGTTCCCCATCGGCTTTGATGCTTTCGGCCTGCCCACGGAGAACTACGCCATCAAGAACCACATCCACCCGGCCATAGTCACAAAGAACAACATCGCAAACTTCACAAGCCAGCTCAAGATGCTGGGCTACGGCTTTGACTGGGATCGCTGCGTGGACACCACAGACCCCAACTATTATAAGTGGACGCAGTGGATATTCCTGCAGATGTACAAGCACGGTCTTGCATATAAATCCACCATGCCCGTCAACTGGTGCACCAGCTGCAAGTGCGTGCTTGCAAACGAGGAGGTCGTAAACGGCGTTTGCGAGCGCTGCGGCAGCGAGGTAGTCCGCAAGGAGAAAAGCCAGTGGATGCTCGCCATCACCAAGTACGCCCAGCGTCTTATCGACGATCTGGACGATCTGGATTACATTGAGCGTGTAAAGATCCAGCAGAAGAACTGGATCGGCCGCTCCACCGGCGCTGAGGTCACCTTCAAGACCACCGCAGGCGACGATATCGTTGTCTACACCACCCGTCCCGATACGCTGTTCGGCGCAACATACATGGTTCTTTCTCCCGAGCATGAGTATGTCACCAAGTGGCAGAGCATGATGGAGAATGCCGACGAGGTCAACGCCTATGTAGCCGAGGCCGCCAAGAAGTCCGACTTTGAGCGCAGCGAGCTCAACAAGGAAAAGACCGGCGTCGAGATAAAGGGCATCAAGGGCATAAACCCCGTAAACGGCAAGCAGATCCCCATCTTCATTTCCGACTATGTCCTCGTGACCTACGGCACGGGCGCTATCATGGCAGTTCCTGCGCATGATGACCGTGACTGGGAGTTTGCAAAGAAGTTCGGCTGCGAGATCGTCGAGGTCGTCGAGGGCGGCGACATTGAGAAGGAAGCCTTCACCCTCAAGGACGATACCGGCATCATGGTAAACTCGGAGTTCCTTAACGGCATGACCGTCAAGGAAGCCATCCCCGCCATGAAAAAGTGGCTCGTCGAAAACGGCATCGGCACAGAGAAGGTAAACTACAAGCTGCGTGACTGGGTCTTTTCCCGTCAGCGCTACTGGGGCGAGCCTATCCCTCTTGTCAACTGCCCGAAGTGCGGCTGGGTACCTCTGCCGGAGGAGGAGCTTCCCTTGGTTCTGCCTCAGGTAGAAAGCTATGAGCCCACCGATGACGGTGAAAGCCCGCTCAGCAAGATGACTGATTGGGTCAACACCATCTGTCCCTGCTGCGGCGGACCGGCAAAGCGTGAGACCGACACTATGCCTCAGTGGGCAGGCTCCAGCTGGTATTTCCTGCGTTATATGGATCCCCATAACGACATGGCGCTGGCCTCAAAGGAAGCCATCGATTATTGGGGCCCCGTTGATTGGTACAACGGCGGCATGGAGCACACCACGCTGCACCTGCTGTATTCCCGCTTCTGGCACAAGTTCCTGTACGATATCGGCGTTGTCAACACCAAGGAGCCTTACGCCAAGCGCACCAGCCACGGCATGATCCTCGGCGAGGGCGGCGAAAAGATGTCCAAGTCCAGGGGCAATGTCGTAAACCCGAACGATATCGTTGCGCAGTACGGCGCAGACACCCTGCGTCTGCACATCATGTTCATCGGCGACTTTGAGAAGGCCGTTACATGGTCTAACGATGCCGTCAAGGGCTCGAAGCGCTTCCTCGACCGCTGCTGGAACCTCATGGACATGTGCTCCGACTCCGAGGAATACTCCAAGAAGAACGAGAGCATCGTCCACAAGACCATCAAAAAGGTCGGCAGCGACATTGACGAGCTGAAGATGAATACGGCGATTGCCGCGCTCATGACCATGGTCAACGAGTTCTACACCAACGGCTGCACCCGCGGCGAGGTCAAGACTCTGCTCATGCTCCTGAGCCCCTTTGCACCGCATATCGTTGAGGAAATGTGGGAGCTCATGGGCTACGCCAAGTCCGAGGGCAAGATGGCAATGCAGATGCCGTGGCCTAAGTACGACGAGGCGAAGACCGTCGATGCCGAGCGCGAGATGGCCGTTCAGGTAAACGGCAAGCTCAAGGCCACCATCGTCGTTCCCGTCGACTCCGAGGACAGCGTTGTCATCGATGCCGCCTGCGCAGACGAGAAGATCAAGCGCCTGATGGAGGGTAAGCAGCTTTTCAAGACCATCGTCGTAAAGAATAAGCTTGTTAACCTGATTATTAAATAAATTTATTGACATTACAGCCAAGAATGAGTATAATATCATTCGTTAAGCCAAGAATTTGGCCCTTAAAGCGTCGAAAGGCGTTAATGGAGGGAGTGAAATAAATGTCTGAAATCTATGTCAAGGAAAACGAATCTCTGGACAATGCTCTTAAGAGATTTAAGCGCAGCTGCGCAAAGGCAGGCGTTCTGGCCGACCTCAGAAAGAAGGAGTACTACCAGAGCCCCAGCGTAAAGCGCCGCAAGAAGAGCGAAGCAGCTCGCAAGAACAAGAATAAGAGATATTATTGATCTTATAAAAAATCCCGTACCTGTTGGTACGGGATTTTTTATTAAATTTACAGCTCGCTCAGCACACTGCAAACGCCGTCAAAGGCTTTTTCGGCGGCGAAGCGGACATTCTTTTCAAAGCTGCCGAGACCGGCCTCGTCCTCGGTGTCGGATATCGCACGGATGCAGTTAAAGGGAACACCCAGCAAAAAACAGGCATGCGCCGCAGCAGCGGTCTCCATATCGCAGCACAGGGGGTCAAAGCGCTCGATAATACTCTCACGCCCGTCATCGGCGATGAACACATCGCCCGTGACCGTCCTGCCGCAGTGCATACCGGCGGCTGCGCCGAGCTTCACAATATCGTCTGCGCACTTAAAATCAGGATCGATATCGCCGGGGTGGTAGTCACATATAAGCTGCGGGTCAAGGTCGTGATAAATGCAGTCTGACATCACTATGCAGTCTCCGATGTGCAGACCCTTCGTGATAGCTCCGGCAGAGCCGGACATTATCACACGAGAGCAATTTAGGCTGCGAACAAGCGTTGATGTGCCGATCGCGGCATTAACTTTTCCGAGCCCGCAAAAAAGCACGGTGACCTCTTTGCCGCAAAGCATACCATCGATCACCTTTGCACCGCAGACGGTGCGGGGGTTGCCGCCCAGCGCAGCCTTATACGGCTCAAACTCCGGAGCACAGGCACACAGTATTCCGATCTTCATTATTCTACCTCCCATGGTAACTCCACGACCGTCATTTCATGCTTGACAGCCAGTAGGAGCTTCTTTTTCATATCTGACATTCTGAATTTCAGTGTTGATGTATTTATGCACGGATGACAGCCGATAAACTCGTCCCTCAAAAGATCCGCATCGACCAAAAGCTTAACATGGTTTTCCGTGTCGTTCATAAGCCCGAGCACGCTCACCGAACCCGGGGTGATATCAAGATACTTCTCCATATGCTCAGCACTTCCGAAGCTCAGGCGGGCAGATCCTATCTGCTTAGATAAAAGCTTCGTCTTAAACGGCTTGTCGCCCGGCATGAGCAGCAGATAAAAATCGGTCTCCTGCCTGTTCGTCAGAAACAGATTTTTGCAAATGGATGCACCAAGTGTTTTCTCTATCTCGTGGCACGCCTCGATGGTGTCGGCGTGCTCGTGGTCGACTCGGTCGTATGAAATGCCGAGCCTGTCGAGCAACTCATAGCAGCGCTGCTCCTTGGGCAGACGTTCTGAAAAGTTCTCCGGCCTGCCTGTATATAGATCAGTCATAGTCATATCTCACCTCTTATTTGACGGCAGCCAAATTTTCTGCTGCTCGGCTGCCTTTATAAGCTCATCACGAAAATCCGGGTGCGCAATGCTTATAAGCGCCTCGGCACGCTCCCAGGTCGAGCGTCCGGCCAGGTTCACAACGCCGTACTCTGTCGCAATGTAGTACGCCTGACTTCTCGGGCTAGTTACGATATCGCCATTGAGCGTCGGCACGATGCGGCTTTTCTTTTCGCCGGACTTGGTTCTGAATGTGCTCGTCATGCACAAAAACGCCTTGCCGCCGCGGCTCATCGACGCACCGGTCAGGAAATCAAGCTGACCGCCCGTGCCGCTTATCTGCCGGGTGCCGACGCTTTCCGAGCAGACCTGCCCGTAGAGATCAGTGCTGAGGCAGCCGTTTATGGATATCATGTTGTCATGCTGAGCGATGATCTGCGGGTCGTTGACATACGAAAGGGGACAGCCGACAACGCCCGGGTTATCGTCGATCCAGTCGTACAGCTCACGGCTGCCGATGGCGATTCCGAGCACGCCCTTGTTCTGATTGATCGTCTTCCTGCGGTTCGTGAGCTTGCCTTCCTTGAACATCTCAAGGTACCCGTCCGAGCAAAGCTCTGTGTGCATGCCGAGATCCTTAAGGTCGGACTGCGCGATAAGCTCGCCGAGTGCGTTCGGCATGCCGCCGATGCCGAGCTGCACGGTAGCACCGTCAACAATGTGCGGCAGAATATATGACGCAATGCGCCTATCCTCCTCGGTCGGGGCGGGATTTTTCATCTCGTACAGCGGCGGGTTATCGCCTTCGACGATATAGTCGACCTCGGAAATGTGGATAGCCTCGTCAAAGCCGCCGTGTATACGGGGGACATTCTCGTTTACCTCAACGATGACGATCCTGCTCTTGTCGGCAATGCATTTTGAAACGCCGACCGAGCCGCCGAAATAAAAATACCCGTGCTTATCCATGGGCGAAACAGTCACCATGCAGACGTCGGCCTCAAGAAAATTCTTGTAGTACCATGCTAGGTTCCTGAACACCATAGGCATAAAGAATGCCCGCCCCTGGTCGCACAGCTTGCGCTCGTAGCCCGAGCAGTGCCAGGTGTTGTACACAAAATGCTCAAGCGTTGGGTCGCACTCGGCGACATGGATAGGCCCGAATATCAGGTCGCCCCTTATCTTGACATTTCTTAGCTCGTCCCGTCTTTCCGAAAGCGCCTTGTCGAGCGTGGGCGGGTAGCCTACATTCGTTGTGTACTCGATCCAATCGCCGCTTTTTACGCACTTAACGGCCTCCTGCGCCGTGCGCAGCTTAGACCTGTATTCGCTCAAATAGTCCATATTAATACTCCTACGGTATGATAACCATATTATCGCACATATCGCCACGATACGCAAGCGATTGAAAAACTAAAACGGATATATTATAATAGCTGCATCAATCCTTTGAGGTGCAGTATGAAGCTCAAACTATGCGACGCAAAAAGCCTTGATATTGAAAAAACCTTTGAATGCGGCCAGTGCTTTCGCTGGAACCAAAACGACAAGGGCGTGTATACCGGTGTTGTCGGCAAGTACCTTGCCGAGGTCGAGGTGATAGACGACGAGGTTTACATAACATCAGACGCACCGGTTGAAATGTGGTCGGACTATTTTGATCTTGCGACTGACTATGCCGCCGTGAGCGCCGACTTCACGGGCGACTATCTGCACGAATGCGTCAACTACGGCATGGGCATACGCATCCTGCGGCAGGATAGCTGGGAGGCGCTGTGCTCGTTTATCATCTCCCAGTGCAACAACATTACCCGCATAAAGGGCATCGTTGAGCGCCTGTGTGAACTTTTCGGCGATAAATGCGAGGCAAACGGCGTAAGCTTCTACACTTTTCCGAGTGCCGAGCGGTTGGCGGCATTAGAGCCGTCAGACCTCGCGGGGATAAGAGCGGGCTACAGAGCCGAGTATATCATCGCCGCCGCCCGAGCCGTAACAATGGGCGAGCTTGACCTTGATGCGCTCAAAACCTGCGACTACCGTGAGGCGATAAAGACCCTGCGGCAGATACGGGGCGTGGGCGAAAAGGTCGCAAACTGCGTGGTGCTGTTTGGCCTCTACCACATGGAGGCGTTCCCCATAGATGTTTGGATGAAGCGCGCGCTCAAGGAGCATTTTCCGGCGAATTTTGACCCTGTGAGTCTCGGCGCATACGCGGGACTTGCCCAGCAATACATTTTCTATTACTCAAGAAGCGGAGGTAAATGACCATGGAATATAAGCTGCTCGCCACCGACATGGACGGCACGGCATTGGACGATAACAAAAACCTCGGTGAGCGCACCATTAGTGCGATGGAGCGCGCGATAGCCTGCGGCAAAACGGTGCTGTTTTCAACAGGCCGCAGCATCAGTCTGGTTAAGCCGTATATCGACATGGTACACGGCATGCGCTACGCCGTGACCGCAAGCGGCGCATCTGTGCTCGACCTTGAAACAGGGGAGAAGCTTCTGCATAGGACAATCGACCCCGAGACGGTCAAATATATCATCGCACAGGCGAGCGGGCGCTATGTCATGCCCGTCATGTTCATAGACAGCAAAAGCTACGGCACGCGCTGGTGCGTGGATAATTGCGCAGACTTCGGCTTCAGCGCCTATGAGCCCATTTACCGGCAGTGCATGAATATTGTCGACGACGTCTTTGCAATGTACATGGAAAACCCCGAGCCTGTCGAGAAATTTAACCTCTTTTTCGCAAACGACTATGAGGCCGCCGAGGTGCTGGAAAAACTGCGTGAGCTGCCTGTGACCTTCACCTGCGTGACGGACAGCTCGATCGAGATAAACGCAAGCGGCGTGAGCAAGGCCGAGGGACTGAAAGTGCTGTGCGCAAGGCTCGGCATAGACCCAGGCGAGTGCATTGCCGTCGGCGACTCGGAAAACGACGAGCAGATGCTTAAGCTTTGCGGGCTCAGCGCAGCTACCGCAAATGCGACAGAGCGGGTCAAGACCATAGCGGATATCCTCGCGCCCGACTGCAATAATGACGCTGTGGCGCAAATTATCGACGAATATTTACTTGCTTAGAATATCTATGTGTAGTATAATAAACAGATAAAATAGGAAAAGAAGTGGCTGAAAATGGACGAGAAAATTTTGCGGCTTAAAAAGTGGATAGACGAAAGCGACAATGTCGTATTTTTCGGCGGTGCAGGCGTGTCCACCGAAAGCGGTATACCCGACTTCCGCAGTGTCGACGGCCTGTACAATCAAAAGTACAAATACCCTCCCGAGACGATCCTGAGCCACACATTTTTCACGAGATACCCTGAGGAATACTACAAATTCCACAGGGAAAAGCTCGTTGTTGAGGGCGTTAAGCCCAATGCGGCGCACTTAAAGCTTGCCGAGCTTGAGCGGCAGGGAAAGCTCAAAGCGGTCGTTACGCAGAATATCGACGGACTTCATCAGGCAGCCGGCAGCAAGAAGGTCCTCGAGCTGCACGGCAGCATTTTAAGAAGCTACTGCTCGTCCTGCCATAGACCGTACCCCGCCGACAAGATGAACCACGGCGAGGGCGTTCCAAGATGCATATGCGGCGGAGTTATAAGGCCGGATATCGTGCTTTATGAGGAGCCGCTTGACGACAGGATAGTAAACGAGGCCATAAGATGCATATCCGAGGCGGAGGTGCTTATCATAGGCGGCACCTCCCTGAATGTGTATCCCGCCGCGGGGCTAATTAATTATTACCGTGGAAATAAGCTTGCGCTCGTCAATTTGAGCAGCACCCCTTATGACAGCGAGGCTGACCTTGTTATCCATGAAAAAATAGGAAAGGTGTTCAGCCAAATTTGAACAGAGTTAATGTTCTGGGAGTCGGTATCGACGACCTGACAATGAAAGAAGCGGTAGACCGGGCACTGATGCTCATTTCAGAGCACCGCTGCGCATATATGGTGACCCCCAATCCCGAGATAGTCATGGCTGCGTGGGATGATCCCGAGGTCGCCGAGGCGATCGAAAGAGCCGACCTCGTTATCCCGGACGGCACCGGCGTCATGCAGGCGGCGAGGATACTCAAAACGCCGCTCAAGGAGCATTTGCCGGGCATAGACGCTGCGACTGAGATACTAAAGCGCCTTGCCGAGGACGGCGGCTCGGTGTTCCTGTTCGGGGCGCGCCCCGGCGTTGCCGAAAAGGCGGCCGAGCGCATGAAAAAGCGCTTCCCGGGACTTATAGTATGCGGCGCGAACGACGGCTACGGCAGCGACGACGAGACTGTCGTTTCAAAGATAAACGCTGCAAAGCCTGACTTCGTCATGGTCTGCCTCGGCGTTCCGAAGCAGGAAAAGTGGATGGCAAAGCACGCAGGCAAGCTCGACGCGGGGCTCATGGCGGGGCTTGGCGGCACGCTGGATGTGTTCTCCGGCCAGGTAAGGCGAGCGCCGATAGTTTGGCAGAAGCTCAATCTGGAGTGGCTTTACCGCTGCTTTGCAGAGCCCAAGCGGTTTAGAAAGATAAAAAAACTTCCGCAGTTTATTTTCAAGGCATGGCGGAAGAGATTGGGAATAAAGTGATGGAAAAAGGAAAGCTCATAGTTTTTGAGGGCATAGACGGCAGCGGCAAGTCTGCTCACTACAGACGTGTGTGCCAGCGGCTGGAAAACGAGGGGATAGAGTATAACCACATCGTTTTCCCCAGATACGATAACGAAAGCTCGGCGCTTATAAGGATGTACCTCGGCGGCGAGTTCGGCGATAATCCGGCGGATGTCAACGCCTACACGGCCTCGACCTTCTTTTCGGTCGACCGCTTCGCCTCATATCGCAAGGATTGGGGCAAGATATATAATGCAGGAGGATTTATCCTTTCCGACAGATACACGACCTCTAATGCCGTGCATCAGGGAGCAAAGCTGCCGGATGAGGAGCTTGGCGAGTTCTTCAAATGGCTGTACGATCTTGAGCATGTGAAGATGGAGCTTCCCGTGCCCGACCTCGTCATCTACCTTGATGTCGATGTCGAGACATCGCTTGCAAGGATGCACCACCGTCAGGAAAAGACCAACACCAGCGCCGATATCCACGAGAAGGACATCAAATACCTTGAAAACTGCCTGCGCGTGGCCGATAAGGCCGCCGATTACTACGGCTGGACGAGGATAGCGTATAAAAAAGACGGCGTTGAGCGCAGCATTGAGGACAAGCATGAGGAGATCTATTCCATCATCAAGGCCGCACTGTGATAAGAAGGCTTTAAGAGCCCAAAAGCGCAGCGAGCTTGAGGCTCTGCCGCAGGAGTATATAGCTCAGAGCGATGCAGCTATCGAGGCAAGGCTTTTAAGCTTGCCGGAGTACATTGCGGCAAAGCGTGTCTTCGTATATTTCAGCGTCGGCCGTGAGGTCAAAACGCAGGGGATAATAGCCCATGCGCTCGCTGCCGGAAAGCTTGTCGCACTACCAGTGTGCGAAGAAGGCGGCAAAATGAGCTTCAGACTCATTTCGGACATGCGCGAGATGAGACCCGGCAGGTTCGGCATCCCAGAGCCCGCACCCGTTGCGCCGGAGCTTACGCCCCAAGCGGGCGATATCATGATAGTGCCCGCCCTGTGCTGCGACACTCTCGGCAACAGGTTAGGCCACGGCGCAGGGTACTACGACCGTTATCTTGCGCAGTGCGATTGCTTCACTGTCTGCCTTTGCAGAAAACGCATGTTAGAGAGCTTTATCCCAGCAGAACCGACCGATGTTGCGGTGAGCTTAGTCTTAACGGAATAAAAAAGAGGCTCCTATCGGAGCCTCGCCATGGTACTTTTAGTTGCAGCCGCAGCCACAGCCGCAGCCGTTGTCGTTGTTGTTATTGGAGCAACCGCAGCCGCAGAACAGGATGAGAAGGATAATGATTATCCAGAAGCAGCTGTTATTTCCGTTGTTGCAGAACATAGTTTTGACCTTTCTCCGCACTTGAAAATTCCGTGATCGATGTCCGGTGCGGTGGACGAAATGACGCGGCAAATCAGCAGTCGATACACAGAAAACCTGTGTCTGAAACATAATATGCAAATCAGTTATCAACGGTTACAGCGCCAAAAGCCGCTGTTGCCGCAAGAAGGGGAACCCTATGAACGAAAAGAAAAAAGGTAATGAAAAGAAGGGCGAAAACGGCAAAGTGAATGTCAAAATGTCCTCTGGAGCAGGCCATGCTCAGACTCCGGTGAACAACGCCGAGAACAAGAGCAAGCCCAAGCTCAGCGGACTTATGTATTTCATTTTTGTCGTCAGTGTAAGCGTCATTTTGGCCTGCCTTGCATGGTCTGCGGCGACGGATGTCCTTGCGCTCAAGTCCGACGATGTTGAGGCGACGATCGTTCTTGAAAAGGACTCGTTTGAGTATACCGAGTACACCGAAAAGGACGACGATGGCAAGGAGGTCACGAAAAAGGCTCACACTGCCGATATAAACTATGTCGCCGATAAGCTCAAGGACGCGGGCATCATCAAGTACAAGTGGCTGTTTAAGCTCTACTGCGGCTTCTCCAATGCCGACGCAAAGCTTGACCCGGGCACCTATGAGCTCAAGTCCAGCTACGATTACCGCGCGCTCGTCATGAAAATGCAGACCGGCTCCGGCGCAATGGTCGCCCTCAAGATAACCTTCCCCGAGGGCTACACCATGCACGATATCTTCAAAAAGCTCGATGCCGAGGGCGTTTGCGACTATGACGATCTTATGGATGCTGCGGCTAATGCGACCTTTAACTATTCCTTCCTCGAAGGGATAGAAAAGGGCGACGCGAGCCGTCTTGAGGGCTTCCTGTTCCCGGATACCTATGAGTTCTACGAGGGCATGCCCGCCTCCAGCGCTATAAATAAGCTGCTTGAGACCTTCCATTACAAGATGACCGCCGAAATGCTCGAATGGCAGCAGGAAAGCGGCTACAGCATGCGCGAGATCATAACCATCGCGTCCATGATCGAGAAGGAAGCGTCGGATAATGCCGACCGCTACAAGGTCGCATCGGTCATATATAACCGTCTTAACGCCAAGTGGCCGCTTCAGATCGACTCGACCTCGCTGTACGAGTACCCCGACCACGAGGGCGCGCCGACGAAGGAAATGCTCCAGAAGGATTCGCCTTACAATACCCGTATCAAGAAGGGTCTGCCGCCCACGCCGATCTGCTCCCCGGGCATGGCGTCTATAAAGGCGGCTCTCCAGCCGGACAAGACCAATTACATGTTCTATGCGCTCAATTCGTCCACCGGCAGCCACGAATATTTCACCAGCAGCAGCGCATTTGAGGCCTTTGTAGCAAAGCAGGATTATGATTAAGCCGAAGACTGAACTACTTGCACCGGCAGGCGACCTCGAGCGTCTGCAAATGGCGCTGCACTATGGCGCTGACGCTGTGTACCTTGCCGGAACGCAGTTCGGCATGCGCGCTGCCGCCGGAAATTTCACGTTTCCCGAGCTGAGGCAGGCGACCGAGCTTGCCCATGCAAACGGCACGGCAGTACACATGACGTGCAACACCCTGCCGAGGGAAGATGAGCTTGCGCAGCTTCCGGAGTTTCTCGAGCAGGCGCAGGACGCGGGGGTCGATGCGTTTATTATCGCAGACCTCGGCGTTATGGCGGCGGCTGAAAAGTACGCACCCAAGGTATCCAGACATATCAGCACCCAGCTTGGCGTTATAAACAGCGCAACGGCGAATGTGCTGTTTGACATGGGAGCAGACCGCGTCGTGCTGGCGAGGGAAACGCCCATGGAGGATATCTACAAGATACGCGCCAGCACACCAAAGGAGCTTGAGATAGAAGCCTTTGTGCACGGCGCTATGTGCGTGTCGTTTTCCGGCCGTTGCCTGCTGTCAAACTATTTGACCGGCAGAGACGCAAACCGCGGCGCATGCGCCCAGCCCTGCCGTTGGAAGTACCACCTTGTCGAGGAAAAGCGCCCGGGCGAGTATTTCGAGATAAGCGAGGATAATGGCACACATATCATGAACTCCCGCGACATGTGTATGATCGAGCACATCCCCGAGCTTATCGATGCAGGTGTCACGAGCTTCAAGATAGAGGGCAGGATGAAATCTGCCTACTATGCCGCCGCCGTCACGAATGCCTACCGCCACGCCATAGATTACGCCCTGAAGGGTGAAGCGCTGCCGCAGGTGTGGATAGATGAGCTAAATAAGGTGAGTCACAGACCGTACTGCACCGGCTTTTACTACGGCAACCCGGGTCAGCACTTTGCCGAGGCAAGCTATTTTTCCGACGCCTATGTCTGCGCAGTCGTTGAAAGCTGCGCCGATGACGGCTTTGCCGAGCTTACCCAGCGCAACCGCTTCTGCATCGGCGACACGGTGGAGCTGCTGACAAACGAGTCTGAGCCCATAGCCTTCACCGTGACCGAGCTTTGGGACGAAAACGGTGAAGCGATAACGGCAACGCCCCACGCAATGATGAAGTTTAAAATGCGCCTGCCCGTTAAATGCAGTGCGCTGTCAATTCTCAGAAGGATAAAGTAGGAGGAGATAAAGATGAAAGCATTTGGACTTAATGAACTAAGAGAGATGTTTCTCTCGTTTTTTGAAAGCAAGGGACACAAGCGTCTGCCCAGCTTTTCGCTGATACCGCATAACGACGCGAGCCTTTTGCTCATAAACTCCGGTATGGCACCCATGAAGCCCTATTTCAAGGGCGAGCAGGTTCCGCCCAGCAAGCGCGTCTGCACCTGCCAGAAGTGCATCCGCACCGGCGATATCGAGAATATCGGCAAGACCGCAAGACACGGCACTTATTTTGAAATGCTCGGCAACTTCTCCTTCGGCGATTACTTCAAGAAGGAAGCTATTGCATACAGCTGGGAATTCCTCACGAGCCCCGAGTGGGTCGGCATCGACCCTGACAGACTGTACCCCTCGGTCTACGTCGATGACGACGAGGCATGGGAGATCTGGAACAAGCAGATCGGCATCCCTGCTGAGCGCATCTTCCGCTTCGGCAAGGAGGA
>CAVGBM010000025.1:0-9249 GCA_963627445.1 Oscillospiraceae bacterium
TTAGGAGGAAACGAAATTGTTTAGAGGTAAAAATTATAAAGAGAGCGCAAAGCTCATAGATAAGCAGGCCCTCTATGATCCCATGGAGGCATTCGGCCTGGTAATAAAGGCAAGCAAGGCAAAGTTCGACGAGACCGTCGAGCTGCACGTCAAGCTCGGTGTTGACGGTCGTCACGCTGACCAGCAGGTCCGCGGCGCTATCGTCCTTCCCAACGGCACCGGCAAGTCCGTCCGTGTTCTCGTGTTCTGCAAGGAAGAGCGCAAGGAAGAGGCTCTCGCAGCAGGCGCTGATTACGCAGGCGGCATGGATCTCGTCGAGAAGATCCAGAAGGAAAACTGGTTTGAGTTCGATACCGTTATCGCCACTCCCGACATGATGGGCACTGTTGGCCGTCTCGGTAAGATCCTCGGACCTAAGGGCCTGATGCCCTCCCCCAAGGCAGGCACCGTCACCCCGAACATCACTCAGGCTGTCAAGGAGTCTAAGGCCGGTAAGGTCGAGTACCGTCTGGACAAGACCAACATCATCCACTGCCCCATCGGCAAGGTCTCCTTCGGCGAGCAGAAGCTGTATGAGAACTACGCAGCTCTCATCGGCGCCATCATCAAGGCAAAGCCCGCAGCGGCAAAGGGCCAGTACATCAAGTCCTGCGTCACCGCTTCCACCATGGGCCCCGGCGTCAAGATCAACGCTCAGAAGCAGCTGTAATTAGAATTTTCACAGGCGGCACGGTGCGGTGACGAACCGGTTTTGACCGGATCTTTTCCGCCCATACCGCACAAAAAATTCCGGTAATACACAAAGTATTGCCGGAATTTTTTATTTGTCTGAACGAAAAATCTCTCGCTCAAAACTGCTGCGCACCCCCTATGGGGGCGATTTGTCCCCACCCCGCACCACCTGTGAAAATTCGGGGCGCAGTCAATAACTCTGCGAGAGTTTTGTTCGGTGGATTTTTTTGTTTGCGGAAATCATATAATCGTTTTTATACATCCGACAACATCCGCACGATTTCGACATAATTATGTAACCGATACGACACTAATAAGTGCCGGCCATCAAGGGTTTTGAACAGTTTCAACACGGTTATCAACATGTTATGTAAATCGCTTGCCAGCAACTTAACGGCTTTTGTCTATTGACATATTTGCCGTTCACGATAAGATAATATAATGTTTGGATAGGGAGGGGATCGGATGAAAAAGATCGGTGCATTAAACTTAGGGCTTGCGTTTGCGGGCTGCTTTCTCGGCGCGGGCTATGTGTCCGGCCAGGAGCTGTGGCAGTTTTTCGGCTCGTTCGGCGCGAGGGGCGCTGTCGGCCTTGCCATCGCAATGGCAGTGCTGTTTTTAGTCGGCATCCTGATGCTCGACCTCAACAGATTGAGCGGCATTGCCGATGTTGATAAGCTCGTCGTGCGATGGGACATTCCCGTCCTGCGCGCCGCCGTGACGGTGCTTGAGCTGCTGTTTTTGTTCGGCGTGTGCTCCATCATGTCCGCCGGTGCGGGCGCACTTTTAAATCAGCTTTTCGGCATCCCGACGATGCTCGGCTCTGCCGCATTGGCGGCGCTGGTGGCGTATGTCTCGCTCGCGGGGCTCGGCGGCATGGTCGCGGCGTTCTCGGCTACGGTGCCGGTGCTGGCTGTTGTGACGCTCGTTTTCGGCATCATCAGCGTTTCACAAAACGGCGTGCAGTTTGTGCAGCCGACATCGATGGGCGCAAATCCTCTCATGGGCTCGTGGGTGGTTGCGGCGCTGTCGTTTGCCTGCTATAATATCTTTGGAAGCATCGCCATGATATCGCCGCTCGGCGAGTTCATGAAAAGCAAAAAGGCCGCCGTCTGCGGCATCGCCATCGGCGCTGCGGTGCTTGTTACCATCGCCGGAAGCGTGCTGCTGTCCATTAGCGCCGAGCCTCAGCTGTCGGATGCCGAGCTTCCCATGCTCGCTCTTGCGCAGTCAAAGGGCAAGGCGGTCGGCATAGTCTACGGCGTTCTGCTCCTGCTTGCGATGTTCGGCACGGCGCTGTCGAATCTTGTCGGCTTCACGAGCATCATTTTCCGCAAGTCCGAGCGCATCAGAAGCCACAAAACACTGTTCACCGTCGTCTGCGCCGCCGCAGCCGTCTGCGGCAGCCTCGTCGGCTTCGGCGACCTCATCGGTGTCATCTACCCGATGTTCGGCTATTGCAGCAGCGTGTTCATCGTCCTCATGATAGGGCACTACATAAATGTCAGAAAAGCAGGTAAGGCAAATGAAAAAGTTGCAGATAAAGCTCAATGCGTTTGAGTCGCTTGACTCGACGAATAACTATCTGAAAAAGCTCGCCGCAGAGGGAGCGAGTGAGGGCACGGTCGTCATCGCCAATGCGCAGACCGCCGGCCGAGGCCGCATGGGTAGAAGCTTTGCCTCGGCGCAGGGCTTGGGCGTTTACATGTCGCTGCTTTTGCGCCCGGATTGCGCCGTAGACTGCGCCCAGAGCCTGACGGCGAACACCGCCGCCGCCGTTTGCATGGCCGTTGAGACCGCAAGCGGCGTGAAGCCCGAGATAAAGTGGGTCAACGACCTGTACCTCAAGGGGAAAAAGATCTGCGGCATCCTGTGCGAGAGCGCCGTCAGCGTCGACAAATTAGACTACGCCGTCATCGGCATCGGGCTGAATGTCATCACCCGCCCCGAGGACTTCCCCGAGGAGCTGCGGCAAACGGCGGGCTCTATATATTCGCAGACCGGCCTTATAATCGAGCGCGGCAAGCTCATCTCGGCGATACTAAGCGAGCTCGACAGCATGTACGCGGCCTGGTGCGAGGATAAAAGCGCGTATCTAAAAGAGTACAAGTCCCGCTGCACCATGCTTGGCAAGGTCGTCACCGTCAAAGCGCCTGACGGCGATTATGACGCACTGGCACGGGACATTACCCCCGACTTCGGCCTCGTAGTCGAGACAGTGGACGGCGAGACAAGAACGCTCCATAGCGGCGAGATATCCGTAAAAATTTAAGACCAAACTCCCCCATGCGGCATAGGATGATATGACCGTCTATGGGGGAATTAATTTGACTTATGTACTTATAACCGCCGGAGGCATTGCCCTGTGCAGCTTCGTCGGAGCGGTGATAGGCTTTCTGTTTGAGAATATACCGCCCGAGGTCGAGGACGCGGTGTCGGGCGCGACGGCGGGCATAATGCTGTGCGCAGCCGTACTTGGGCTCGTTGCGCCGTCAATGGAGTTTTCCGGCGACAAGGCGGCGTGGCTGCCTGCCCTCGGCATATTCTGCGGTGCGGGCTTTCTGACGCTGATAAACCTCGCAGGCCCGCGCCTTACGAAAAAGCTCGGCATGAAAAGCGGCGACAGAGCCAGTCGTGACCGTGCGCTTTTATTTGTCATGGCCATCGCCATCCACCACTTTCCCGAGGGCATCGCAGCGGGCGTGAGCTTCGGCACGGGCGATGTGAGCGATGCCGTCACCGTGTGCTCGGGCATTGCGTTTCAAAATGTGCCCGAGGCGATGATAATTATCCCGCCGCTTTTAAAGGCGGGCACCGGCAAGCGCCGAGCCACCGTCATTGCGTTCATAAGCGGCTTTGTCGAGGTCGTGGGCGTGTTCTTCGGCTACTTTGCCATCACCTTGTCGACGGCGCTCCTGCCGTTTGCGCTGGCGTTTGCGGCGGGCACGATGCTGTATGTGATAGTCGACGACATGGTGCCGCAGACGCATGTGCGCGGCAGCGGCCGCCTTGCGACCTACGCCATGCTCTGCGGCTTCTGCCTCATGCTCGCAGTCGACCATCTTGTGGGATAAGCAAAGAACCTCCGAATTTTCGGAGGTTCTTTGCTTATCTTCTCTTAACTGCACGCAGCTCAATGTACCCTCGTGAGCCACGGGGCTCGAGCTGGATGCGGGGCTAGCCCACGACCGACGGGTCGTAGCCGTCCATGGCACATTGCACGGCGCTTATTGCATCGGAGTAGTCCTCCTCGGCAAAGGGCTCGCCCTGAAACATCATGTACTGCGTCTCTGGAAGCTCGATGACATCAAAGCCGTCGGGGACTATGCCGTCAAAGTCGAGCGGTGCATCCCGTAGCGGCCGCACCACCAAAAGCCAAGCGTGCCGTCCGTTTTCTCGGTCGCCTTTATCTCGTACAGCACTGCACCCGTGCGCTCAGCCTCCTCGTATGCAAGCTTTCGCACGAAGCCGAGGCGGGAGAAAAACACGACGAGCCGCTTGGGGTTCGTGCCGATGTTGGGGTAGTCTGCTAGGCTTACCCTAAAGTGCTCCTGCTTATAAAACACGCAGGCGGCGTAGCCCGTGGCGGCTTGGCAGAGGCCGAAGATGAAGAAAGCGGTCGACATGAAGTTGAGCGGGAACATGTAAAACTGGATGCATATCCACAGCATCAGCGTCACGCCGAAGATGCCGCCGAGCACTGTGCCCGAGCGCTTATTGCGCAGGAGCAGCACGGCGGCGGTGAGGTTTGTAAGGCTGTTTACTATAAGCAGCGCCCAGCCGGAAAAGGTGAAGTCCTGAAACACGACATCGGCAAACGGCAGCACCTGAAAATACGGCAGCATGGCGTCCATGCCCATGGCCTTGCCGCTTGGGGCGACAAGCATGCCGGCAGCCCCTGCGACTGCGCCGATGCCGATAAACAGCGTCCAGAAGATAAGAATTTTTCGCGCGGTGTTATATCTTGAATGCGGTTTTTCGCTCATGTCATTGCCCCATAAGATTGCCCATTACATCGGGGTTGTTTTCTCGTATTGTGCCGAGCGTTGCGCACTCGTACACATCCTTGCAGTCGGCGCAGGTGGCAGGTCCTTTACCCATCACGCACTTGCGGATAGGGCAGATGAAGCCGCAGAACGGAGTTTTCACGCCGTAGAGGCGGCAGCCGGTGCAGTTTATCATCTCCGGCGTTATCTCGACGTTGTTGAGCTTGCTCCAAAGCTCGGCGGTCTTGCGCCGCAGCCCATCGTCGTTATTTATCGTCGCAAGTCTTGCATCGCATTTTTCGCAGTCAAGTCCGCAGCAGCCCAAAAGTTCCTTTACCATTTCAATATCCCCTTTATATTTTGATGCTCACCGAGCCGGTGGCGTTTTGCGCAGCGATCGTCACGGTGTAGTCGCCGTCGGCCGGTGCTGTGAGTTTGAAGTTGTGCACGGTTTTGCCGTCACCGGTGTAGAGCTCGGCGCCGTTTTCGGCGGATATCGTCAGGCGCAGGTCGCCGGACTTGGTCTCGTGGCGCACGGTGAGCGTGTCACCGCGGATAAGCGTTAATGTGTGCGTATCCGTGCCGGTCGAGTGTACAATATCGGCGGTATAGCTGCCATCGGTCTTTGTAAAAGTGCCGGTGAAGCTGTCATTTGAGCAGCTTGCGAACATTATCATAGCTGCAAGGCATAATAAGAGCGTTTTCCTCATTTATCGTCTTTTTTCGGCGCAAGCTTGCAAAACGCGACGGTCTGCGCCTTCATAGATATCTTTTTGACCTCGTAACCGTAGTCCAAAAGCTCTTTTTTGTATGTCAAAAACGAATGGTCGAGCGGCACGCCGGCGTGCTCGGCTATCTCATCATAGCTGAGAGTTATGTTTTCAGCACCGTTTGCGGCTAACCATTCCCACAAGGCATGATACTTACTCATCGGCACCGTAGACCTCGAAAAACTGGCGGATGTGGCGCTCTATAAGCTCAAATGCCTCGTCCTCACGCTCCGGCTCACGGTCGCAAAGCGACATCCACACCGATATCGGCAGAGCAAACTGCGCCGCCATGAGCTTCGTGTCAAGCGGCCTGAGCCTGCCCTCGGAAACGAGCCGTTCCATCAGTTCCTCGGCAAAGGCGAGCACATCCGTGTAGCTGCGCTGGGTCTTGAGCTCGGCAAGCTGCGGGTTGCGATATTGCTCAATGGTGAGCATTTTGCGTGCACGGCTGACATGCGCATCGTGGACGGTGTAGCGTATCTGCTCTGTCACGAGCCGCACAACGCTGTCGGGGTCGAGCTCACCGTCCACGCGGTCGGCAAGCGAGCGCACCGAGTGCTTTGAATAGCCCTCCATGATGTTCTCAATCAGGCAGTCGAGAATGTCCTGCTTGCTGTCAAAATGACTGTACAGCGAGGCCTTGCGAACGCCGACGGCATCGGCTATCTGCGCGATGCTCGTTGCCTCGAAGCCCTGCGTCGAGAAAAGCTCCAGCGCGGCATCGAGAATTCTCTGTTTGGTTTTCAGCTTCTCCATGTTAAACCTCCTTATGGCCGCCTTTATTATAACTACCTACCGTTCGGCAGTCAAGAGGGCAAATAAAAAAGGTGCGGATAAAAACCGCACCTTGGTGGTTTTGCTCGTTATTTTATGACGCTCTCGAACTTTTTCATGAGCGCGTCGGCAAACGCTGCGTTGCCGTCCATGGCGATCTCCGGCTCACGGCTGACGGTGTGCGAGCAGACGGGGTCGACGATGCGCGCACCGTAAACTGCGTGTACCAAGCGCACGGAATCCATGGCCGTTCTTGCGTAGCGCACAGCGGCGGCAGCGTAGACTGCGGCTTCGGGGGCGATCTTATCTGCGACCCTGTCGAGCACCTCCATCATCTGAATGGAGGAGTACATGAGCTCATCTATCATGATGCAGGCGGTCAGGTAGCCGCTTTCGATCTCCTTCTCGGAAGCGCCGGCGGCTATGCGCTTTTCAAGGGGCTTTCTGGCCTTGGTCTCCTCGTCGATTATCTTGACGAAGTAGTCGCGCAGCGTCTCGCAGTCGGCCTCGGCCTTCTTGAGAGATGCATCCTCCGTGCCGGTGAGCCTTATCGCTCTGAGCGCCATTGCCGCAGCCTCGGATGCGGTGACGGCGGCGATGCTGCCGAGGCGGAGGGTGCTTTCCGCGTCGGCGATGGTCTCTATATAGCGCCTGACGGTCTTGTCCCCAAAGTATGCAATTTTGAGGTCTGCAATGTTTATCTTCTCTGCCATGGTAAAATTCCTTTCAGCGTCAAATTGACAAGTATAATATTCTTTGTTATGTTTATTTTATAACATTTCCGGCATTTAATCAAGTGCCGGTGACACAGGAGCGGAAAATCATGAAAATTTTGCTGTGCGGCGATATAAATTCCGGCAAAACGACGCTGATACAGCGCCTCGTTGCGGATATGGGCGCTGCCCCGAGGGGGTATATAACCGTGCGCATGCCGGAGGTAGACGGCGTGAGCAAGGTGTACCTATATGATATCGCGAACCCGCCCGAGCATGTCGAGGATGCAGCGGTCATCATGGCGATAAGCGATACCGGCACGGAAAAGCACCCTGAGCTTTTGGACATTCTCGGCGTGCGGTATCTCACCGATATCCCCGTCGGAAGCGTGGTGGTCTTAGACGAGATAGGCTCGCTCGAAACTGCCTCGCCCGAGTTTCAAAAGGCGGTCATGCGCATTTTGTCCGGCGACTACACGGTGCTCGCCTCGGTCAAGGCGGCGAACACCGACTTTCTGCGCGCTGTCCGCCGTCACCCCGACTGCGAGCTTTACATCATCACCCCCGACAACCGCGACGCACTCTATGCGCAGCTGAAAGAGGAGTACAATATATAAAAAAGCACCCCGTGGGGGTGCTTTTCGCTATCTTAGAAATCTGCGTTGCCGGTGGTGCGGGGGTGGAGCTCCACATCACGGATGTTCGACACGCCCGTGAGGTACATGACCATGCGCTCGAAGCCGAGGCCGAAGCCTGCGTGACGGCAGGAGCCGTAGCGGCGCAGATCGAGATACCACCAGTAGTCCTCGGGGTTAAGGCCGAGCTCTGCCATGCGGCTTGTCAGCACATCGAGTCTTTCCTCACGCTGCGAGCCGCCGATGATCTCGCCGATGCCCGGGACAAGGCAGTCTGCTGCGGCGACGGTCTTTCCGTCGTCGTTCAGGCGCATGTAAAACGCCTTGATCTCCTTGGGATAATCGGTGACGAAAATGGGCTTTTTGAAGACTTTTTCGGTCAGGTAGCGCTCGTGCTCGGTCTGAAGATCGATGCCCCACTCGACGGGGTAGTCAAACTTCTCGCCGCAGTTTTTGAGGATATCGACCGCCTCGGTGTAGCTGACGCGGGCAAAGTCGTTTGACACGACGTTGTGCAGCCTGTCGAGAAGTCCCTTGTCAACGAACGAATTAAAGAACTGCATCTCCTGCGGGCAGCGCTCTATCGTGCGGTTGATGATGTATTTTACCATCGCCTCGGCGGTGTCCATGTAGTCGTTGAGGTCGGCAAACGCCATCTCGGGCTCTATCATCCAGAACTCGGCGGCGTGGCGCTGGGTGTAGGATACCTCGGCGCGGAAGGTGGGGCCGAAGGTGTACACATCGCCGAAGGCCATGGCGAAGTTTTCGCAGTTGAGCTGGCCGGAAACGGTCAGGTTCGTGCTCTTGCCGAAGAAGTCCTTGGAGAAATCGACCTTGCCGTCCTCGGTGCGGGGGAGGTTATCGAGGTCGAGGGTCGTGACCCTGAACATCTCGCCTGCGCCCTCGCAGTCCGAGCCCGTGATGATGGGCGTGTGGACATAGACAAAGCCGCGCTCCTGGAAGAACTCATGCACTGCCTGTGCTGCTACGCTGCGCACTCTGAACACTGCCGAAAACAGGTTCGTGCGGGGGCGCAGATGCTGTATCGTGCGCAGAAACTCCACACTGTGGCGCTTTTTCTGCAGGGGGTAGTCGGGGGTGGAAGCGCCCTCGATGCTGACCTCGGTGGCCTTGAGCTCGAACGGCTGCTTTGCCTCGGGGGTGAGGACCAGTTCGCCTTTGCAGATGAACGCTGCGCCGACGTTCTGGCGGGCAAGCTCGTCATAGTTGGGAAGCTTTTCACGCTCAAGGACTATCTGCAGGCTCTTGAATGCGCTGCCGTCGTTAAGCTCGATAAAGCCGAAGTTTTTCATATCACGGATGGTGCGAGCCCAGCCGCAGACGGTGATCTCCTTGCCACCGAAGGTCTCCGGCTCGTTAAAGATCTGAATAATTTTAGTGCGTTTCATCGGTAATACACTCCGATCTGTTCATATTTCAAGCGATTTTCATATTATATACCATTTTGCGCGGTGATGCAATACCGCACCGATATGACAGAGATGATTTTCGTTCAGGTAAGGCGAAGTTCGTGGGACATACACCGTATTTCCCACGGGCTTAAACGCAGCATGAGCGGAAATCAGCCTGTCGTTGCAGACTGTCAAGGAATTAGAGAAATAGGAGCAACGAGTAAAAT
>CAVGBM010000026.1:0-8103 GCA_963627445.1 Oscillospiraceae bacterium
CCGGCAATACTTTGTGTATTACCGGAGATTTTTGTGAAGTATGGGCGGAAAAGAACCGTTCAAAACCGATTTCTCCTTATCTGAACCCGCCCAAAGAGCTCTGTTTCTCAGTCTGTCATGAAGCTTTTGCCGAAGGGATACGGCGTTCCCCTCTCCTTTTGCATCCAATCGATGATGCCGGCCCTGTCGGTGACGACCATGCCGGACAGGCGGTCGATGCCGAGCGTTTTAAGCTCGGGACACATGGAGACGCTGGGGCCGATGACGATGGTCTTTGCGTTCTGGGACAGTTCGAGGAGTCGCGGCATGGTCTTGTTTATCGCCGCGCTGCCGGTAATGATGGCAACATCGCACTCGGGCAGAATGTACTCGCATGCACTGTCCGGCAGGTCGCCGTCTCGGGGCTCGCGCTCAATTATGTAAACCTTTTTTGCGCCCCTCAGCGCCTCATCGCCGAGCTTTAGATGCCCGATAAGAGCAACGGTCTTGCCCGTGATATCCATACCGTCGGTGCAGCTTTTCCCACTGTCGACAAAACCAAACCGCTCCATGCGCTCGGGCGTATTGTAAAAGGCGTTTATGACCGCCATCGCTTCGCTCGCCTCATTAAAGTTCCAGCTCATGACGGCCTGTGCCGCAGTCTTTGCACCGAGTCCCACGAGTGTGGGGAACATGCGCTCCACGCTCTCGCCCTCGGTGTTCATAGCGATGCCGAAGCTGCCGCCGGACAGCTCTGCCCCGACCCAGGAAACGCCCCGCACGATGCCGGTCACGGTGAGCGCATCGTCCATGCCGTCTATTAAAATTTTATAAAAGTCCTTCATGGTTTTACCTCTACATGTCACTTGCGTTATTATAGCAGGCAATGTTATAATTGCGCAAGAGGTGAACGATATGTACTTTGACACCCATGCGCATTATGACAGCGGCGCGTTCAACGCCGACCGCTATGAAATACTCGGCTCCATGCCCGCAAGCAATGTCGGACTCATCGTCGACCCTGGCTGTGACCTTGAAAGCAGCAAGGCAGCGATCGAGCTTGCCGAGCGCTTTGAGTTTGTATACGCTGCCGTCGGCTGGCACCCCGAGGATATGGATAAGCTTTCCGATGAGGCCTACGCCGAATTGGAACGGCTCGCCGAGCACCCGAAGTGCGTTGCCATAGGCGAAATTGGGCTCGACTACTATTGGGACGACACGCACAAGGCCGAGCAAAAGGAGCTTTTCAGAACGCAGATAGAGCTTGCACTAAGGCTTAATAAGCCGGTCATCGTCCACGACCGTGAGGCGCACGGCGACTGCATGGAGATAGTGCGCGGCTACCCCACCCTGCGCGGCGTATTCCACTGCTACTCGGGCAGCGCCGAGATGGCCACTGAGCTATTAAAGCGCGGCTGGTACCTCGGCTTCGACGGACCCATTACCTACAAAAACGCCCGCAAGGCGATCGAAGTGCTCGAAATGTGCCCGCCGGACCGCATGGTCATTGAGACCGACAGCCCGTACCTTACTCCCGTGCCGAACCGCGGCAAGCGCAACGACTCACGGCAGCTTGAGTTTGTCGTGCGCAAGATCGCCGAGGTAAAGGGCATGAGCGCCGCCCAGATCGAGGAGCTCACCTACAATAACGGCAAAAGACTATTTGGAATTGGTGAATGAAATGTATGACCCTAAAAAGATACTGACCGGTGCGCCGAACGCCCGTGACCTCGGCGGCATCGAGACCATGGACGGCAGGCGTGTTAGGCCGAACCGGCTTATAAGGAGCGGTATGCTCGCAAGGCTCACGGATGAGGATGCGGAATACCTCAAGTCCGCCGGGCTCAAGACCGTTGTCGACTTTCGCACGAGCGCAGAGCGAGTGCAGAAGCCCGACCGCAAAATAGACGGTGCCGAATACATCGTCTGCCCCATGTTCGACGATGAGACTGACGGCATCACCCGTGACAAGCCCGAAAACGAGGACGAGGAGGCACAGCGCACGCTGAAAATGGCTCGCAGGCTCATGGAGCGCGACCCCGACGGCGTTCGCCAGATGCGCAGCCTCTACCCTGTTCTCGTGACGCTTGAGCACTCGATAGAGCACTACCGCAATTTTTTTGAGATACTGCTAAACCACGAGGACGGCGCGCTTTTGTACCACTGCACCATGGGCAAGGATCGTGTCGGCACGGCTACGGCGCTGCTGCTCACAGCGCTCGGCGTTCCCCGCGAGGGCATCGTCGCAGACTATATGATGACCCGCGAGCGCTGCGCCCCGGGCACGCAGAGGCTGCTTAATAATTGCCGCAAATTTACCGACGACGAGGCGGTGCTTGAGTTTGTCTACAGGCTCGACACCGTGCAGGAGGACTTTATCGCCGCGACCTTCGAGACCATCGACGAGGTGCACGGCGGCATGGATCGCTTCCTGCGTGAGAAAATGGGACTTGACGAGGCAGCCATCGATAGGCTCAGGACACTGTACCTCGAGTAAAATATACACATAGTTAAAAGTCAGACATTTTGCCAAAAATGTCTGACTTTTTTGCGTTTATGCCTCAATGCCCATATTTAAGTGTTTGATATATTGGTATGATATGTATGAACATTTATAAGGAGTGAGTTAAATGAAGCGATTCACATGCTTTCTGCTCGCACTGCTGATGCTGCTGAGCCTTGCACCGGCGGCAGTGGCCGACAGCAGCGACACGCTGACCGTGCAGACACGCACGGCGCAGTACACCTTCAAGGTCGGCGAGACCTTTACATATTCGTATTGGCTGCGCCTTACGCCTGACCTCGTCAACTACAGTGAGGACTACCTCATTGAATACATTACCGGGATGGCCGGTGATCTGGGTGTAACTCTGCCCGGAACATCGCTCGGCAAGCTTCAGCTCGGTACGCTTACGAAGATGAAGCTCAAGTCCGCAGGCGGCAACATCATGTACGACACCGACTGCCTGTCCCTCGTTTCGGCAAGCATGCCCAACACCAAGAAGGGCTACACCGTTAAAAAGAATGATGCGCTGGCGAGCTCGCTCGTCGACTCCAGCGTTCTCGACTTCACGAATTCCGACCTCGGCTTCTGGACGGGCAAGGTCACCGATGCAAATGATCAGACCAAGTTCCAGAATACCAATGTCCTCGTCACCTGCAAGTTCAAGGTGACCAAGGGCTCGGACACGCCCGTGTACCTGCGCACTCGCCTGCGCCACCTTGAAGTCACGACGAACGGCCTGCTGGGTCTGACGCAGGGTACGGACATCGTCATCGTCCACCGCGACCAGTCCGTGTTCATCCCCTATGAGTCCTACGAGACGATAAACGACGAAAAGCCCACCGTCGTCCTCAAGTCCCTTGTCGACGATGTGGGTCTTGACATCCGCTATTTTAACACCGCTGCCGACGAGGACGATTACAAGCGTCCCGGCGCGGGCGTAGTCGTCAACATGTACGGCATGACGACCGATGGCCGCTACACGAAGCTCAGCGCCACGACCACCGGCAATGACGTGACCTGGTTCTACGATGTGCCGTACGGCCAGTATTACGCCAACTGCTCGTTTACAAACGCAAACGGCAACTACTACGCCACGCCCGATCCCGAGAAGGCCGAGCACATCAATGTCCCCGCGACCGGCGAGGTGCAGGCTCTGTGGCTTATCCGCACCGATCCCGAGGCGCAAAAGAGGATCGATGTAACTATAAACTGGGTCGGCGACCAGGGCTACCTGCCCGTGCGGCCGGATTACCTCGTTGCCGATCTTAAAGCCGGCGACAACTCCAGCGTTCTGCATAAGCGCCTTATCGAGCGCGACCAGACCACTGAGAGCTTCGACTGCGTGAACATTTATGACTCTGACGGCAACGAGATCACCTATGACCTGAACATCAGCGCGGTCTACGGCGCATCGCAGATCGCCTCGGGTAACTCCGTGTTCCCGTACACGGTCACTATCGACAGGACAATAGGCTCTGACGGTGCCGAGGACTTCACCGTCACGCTCGTATACTGCGGCGAGGAGTCCGAGCTCGGCGTTATTAAGCCCGACGCGAGCGGCCACTACTGGGTCGAGCAGACCTCCCTGCGCACCGAGCCGAGCTGCACCACTGCCGGCAGGACATATTACGTCTGCTCCACCTGCCATCAGACTAAGTATGAGACCCTTCCCGCCACGGGACACAGCTGGGACGACGGCAAGGTCACAAAAGCCGCCGGATGCGAGACCGCGGGTGAGCTGACCTACACCTGCGCTGTTTGCGGCGCAAAGCAGACTGAGCAGATCGCCGCTCTCGGCCACGATTACGTTGACGGTGTCTGCACCCGCTGCCATGGGATAGACCCGAACTATGTCGCAGCGCCGGTCATCAAGATAACCACAGCAAGCGGCAAGCCGAAGATCAGCTGGGCAGCCGTTGACGGCGCGGCGAAGTATCAGGTGTCTCGCTCGACAGACGGCAAGACCTACAAGTCCTACGCCACCGTGACCGCAACGAGCTACACCGACAAAAACACCAAGATCGGCACAAGGTATTACTACATAGTCATGGCCGTCAGAGCCGACGGCGCTGAATCCGCGTTCAGCAATGACAAGAACATCAAGTGCAGACCGGCAGCGCCGACGGTGAGCATCAGCCGTTCCGGCGGCAAGGCGAAGCTCAGCTGGAAGGCCGTTTCGGGCGCAACGAAGTATTGGATATACCGCAGCACCGACGGCAAGAATTACAGCAGCAAGCCTATCGTGACGACAAAGCTGACCTACACAGATAGCAATTCCAAGTCCGGCACGAAGTACTATTACAAAGTCAGAGCAATTGCGGTCGTGAACAACACGAACGTCGGCTCGGCTTACAGCACCGTAAAGACCATCATGACCACGCTCGCTAAACCGACGGTGAAGATCACAACCTCGAACGGCAAGCCTAAGCTCACATGGAGCAAGGTCACGGGCGCGGATAAGTATTACATCTACCGCTCCACCGACGGCAAGAATTACAGCAGCAAGCCAACCGTGACGACGAAGCTCAGCTACACCAATACCGGCGCAAAGAAAAACACCAAGTACTACTACAAGGTGAAAGCAATTTGCTCCGCAAACACCAACGCAAACTCTGCCTACAGCACAGTCGTCAGCATCAAAGCAACGAAATAAATAGAAAGAACCCGTATACGGTCAAGGCCGTATACGGGTTTCTTTTGATCCTTTTAGTCCTCCATAAGCTCCGAGAAGCACTCGAGCGGGAGGCAATATGCCAGCTCGGACAGGATAAGGCGCAGGTTCTCCCGATCGTAATCCGGGCGCTGGGCGCTCATTTTCTTCGTGCCCATGGGGATATCGAGCGAGAGCATCACGCGAACCGAGGTGCCCATGTTTTCGCCGCGGCTCTCGATTATCACCGCGCCCTTGTGCAGCTCGGCAATGCCGCGCACGACCGCGAGCCCCATGCCCGCACCCTGCGGCTTTGTGAGGTCGGCCTCGTGCTTGTACCGCTCGAAGGCATAGGAAAGCTCCTCCTCAGGTATGCCGTCGCCGCTGTCGTCAACGGAGAGGATGAGATTTTTATCCGTCCTCAACAGCGAGACATACACCCTGCCGTTATGCGGGCAGTGGGTGATGCTGTTTGACAGCAGGTTCAGCAGAAGCTGCTGCAAAAGCATCCTGTCGGCAGCGATCCTTATCCTCTCGGGAGCATTGAAGTTTATCGTCACGCCTATATCGCCGAGCGACATCACCTCATCGATCATGTTTTTGCACAGTGCCGTAACGTCCACGGCCTCCGCATTAAACGGCATCTGCCCTCTCGCCATCGCGTTGAGCGCCGTCACGTTCGAAAGCACCCGCTTCATCCTGTAATAGCTGCGGTTTAGCGAGCACACATACTCAAGCAGCTTATCGTTGCCCTCGTTCTCGGCGATGATGGACACGCAGGAGGTCGCAAACTTGATGTTTGACAGCGTCGTGCGCAGATTGATATACAGCGCCTCACGGTCATCGGGGTTTTGCTCGTTGCATACCATAACATAGAAGCGCGTGCCCTCAAAGCTTCTGACCTTGACAGAGCAGTTTTTCGTGCCGATAAACGCAGTTGCAGCGAAGGTATCGGCCTGCGTGTTCATAATGTAGCTGGGTATCAGGAGCGCCGTCGGTTTCCCTGTCAGATCTCTGCCGGCAAGCTCTATCGCGCCGGTGTTCATAAACGCTATGCGATCCTTCTTCGACACGGCCACAGGCTGGTCGACCATGGAAAGCGCCGCGGCAAGCAGCTTCGTATCATGCATGGTGAGTCCTCCCTTGCGGATATAAGCAATATCTGTCACAATTTTATCAGAAACGAGCAAATTATACAATAACCGCTTAAAAAAAAGCTTATTTTTTGCAAAACATTTGGATGTATCTCAGCATTGATTTTTGTCAATAGTATATGTTACAATGAGCTTAAATCACAAGGAAATTTTTCCGCTTGATATTAATTATGGAGGAATTGAACATGATCAAAGTAGCAATCAATGGTTTTGGCCGTATCGGTCGTCTCGTTTTCAGAGCAGCCATCGTCTCGGACGATATTGAGGTCGTCGCGATCAACGCTCCCGACAAGACCACGGCTCAGCTGGCCTACACCGTAAAGTACGACTCCGTGCACGGCCGCTTCAACGGCACTGTCGAGTCCGACGAAAGCTCCATCACCGTTAACGGCAAGCGCGTCGCCGTCGTCGGCAACCGCAACCCTGCCGAGCTGCCCTGGGGCGAGATGGGCGTTGAGTATGTCCTCGAGTGCACCGGCGCTTTCCTCACCACCGAGAAGGCTCAGGCTCACCTCGATGCAGGCGCAAAGGTCGTCGTTCTGTCCGGCCCGTCCAAGGACGACACCCCGATGTTCGTCTGCGGCGTCAATCTTGACAGCTACACTCCCGACATAAAGGTCGTTTCCAACGCATCCTGCACCACCAACTGCCTGGCTCCCCTTGCCAAGGTCATCAACGACAACTTCGGCATCGTCGAGGGTCTCATGACCACCGTCCACGCCGACACCGCAACTCAAGAGGTCGTCGACGGCTTCTCCAAGAAGAATTGGCGTCTTGGCCGCGGCGTTCACGGCAACATCATCCCCACCTCCACCGGCGCAGCCAAGGCTGTCGGCAAGGTCATCCCCGAGCTCAACGGCAAGCTGACCGGCACCTCCATGCGCATCCCCAGCGCCGATGTCTCCATCGTTGACCTCACCTGCCGCCTCGAAAAGGGCGCAAGCTACGATGAGATCTGCGCAGCCGTCAAGGCAGCCGCCGAGGGTCCGATGAAGGGCGTTATCGAGTATGTCGACGAGGATGTCGTCTCCGCTGACTTCATCACCGATCCGCACACCAGCATTTTCGACGCAAAGGCCGGCCTCGCCCTGAACGACAACTTCGTAAAGCTCATGGCATGGTACGACAACGAGTGGGGCTTCAGCTGCAAGATGCTCGACCTCACCCGCCACATCGACTCCGTCCGCAAGGCATAAGTCATCAGAAATTCAAAACTCCGCAGTCAGCAGACTGCGGAGTTTTTTTACTGTATTTCAATGTTGTGTACGCCGTAATCGAGGATGATATTAATAAGCTCATTGCGTGAGTAGTTGCTCTCGCCTGCGATTTTATCCAGCTGCTTGAGGATATCCTCTTTTATGCGCACGGTAATTATCTTATTTCCATCCTCGCCGCGCTTTTTTATGACCAAAGGCTCTTTGCCCATGTAATACACCTCGCAATCTATACAAATTATATATTGACAAATTATTGTAGAATATACTACAATGTGATTGCGTATATAATATCGTTATGTATTATATATAGATTGCTTTAAAATGAGAGGATACAGAGATGGATGAGCACAAAATGACAGGCTTCGCGTCGATAGATAAGCCGTGGCTGAAATATTACACCGAGGAGGCAATAAACGCCGAGCCCCCGCATTGCACCGTTTACGAGTGCCTGTGGGAGAATAACAAGGATCACCTGAGCGATGTGGCTATTGAGTATTTCGGGTGCAAGATAAGCTACAAAGGACTGTTTGAGTATATAGACCGCACCGCCGCGGCTTTCGCCGCGCTCGGTGTTCGCAAGGGCGATATCGTGTCGCT
>CAVGBM010000027.1:0-8585 GCA_963627445.1 Oscillospiraceae bacterium
CGGGGACACTGCGGGTATGAACCGCATGCTCTAGCCAACTGAGCTATGCCGCCATTTATCAAATGAGCAATTGAGATTTTAGCAGACATAGACTGAGTTGTCAACAACTTTTTTCAATTTTCCTCAAAAATTCTTCACGAGGGCAGGTACTCGGCGGGGTCGACGCTGTTTCCGTCCTTGGACATGGCAATGTGCACATGGCTGCCCTGCCCCACCTCGCACAGCGCGGTCGCTCCAACTGAGCCTATGACATCGCCTGCATTTACGCTGTCGCCCTGCTTTACCGTGGGCTTGTCGGCAAGATTTGAATAGGTGCTCTTCAGGCCGTTGCCGTGGTCGATGGTGACGGTCGTGCCGTAGAGGTCATCCTGCGTGATACTCTCGACCGTGCCGTCGGATGCCGCTCTCACAACTGTGCCCTTATCGGCAAGGACATCAATGCCGTCGTGGGTGCGCCAATCCTTCATGGTCACGTCGTAGGCTAAGGTCTCGACCGCGTACTTGCGCTCGATCTCGCCCCTGACAGGCCACACCCATGCAGCAGGCTGCTCGTAGGTCTCGTCTGACTTCCAGGTGCTGACCACAGCGTCCTTATCCTGCTCGATGTCGGTCTTAACCTCGGGCGAGGGCGTGATGACAGGCGGGGTCGCTATCGGCTCTGTCGGGTTTGAAAGCGAAAGCCCCGGGTCGAGCTCGGGTGCCTTGCCGCCGTCGGAATTAAGAGCTATGCTGACCGCCGAGATGCCGATCACCGCTATACATAGTGCAAGGACTATGTAAAAGCCCTTACCTGCAAAAAACTTATCTGTCCTTTTGGATCTGCCGTTTTCCATACAGAAACCTCCTATATATCAGGTTGTTTCTATTTTTGACGGAAGTTTTTCGTATTATACATTTCATTGAAAAAAGGCAGGGTCATCGACCCTGTCTTTTTGAAGTAAATTTGATCATGCGCCGAGGTAGGCTTTCTTGACCTCTTCGTTTGCAAGAAGCTCTGATCCGGCGCCGCTCATGGTGATGCGTCCGGTCTCCATGACATAGCCGATATCAGCGGTCTTGAGCGCCATGTTTGCGTTCTGCTCTATAAGAAGAACGGTCACACCCTGCTTATTTATCTCCTTGATGATATCGAAGATACCGCGCACGATGATAGGCGCAAGGCCGAGCGACGGCTCATCCATCATGATGACCTTGGGGCGGCTCATGAGCGCCCTGCCGACCGCGAGCATCTGCTGCTCGCCGCCTGAGAGAGTGCCGCCTGCCTGCCACGAGCGCTCCTTGAGCCTCGGGAACAGGTCGTACACCCAGTTGAGGTCATCCGTCAGGTCGTCGTTTCTCAGATATGCGCCGATGCGCAGGTTTTCCAAAACCGTGAGGTCGGGGAATATCTTTCTGCCCTCGGGAACAAGGGTGATGCCCTTGGTGACGATGGCGGTCGGATCCTTGCCGGTTATATCATCGCCTTCAAAGACGATGCTGCCCGAGGCAGGCTTGACAAGGCCGGCTATAGCGCGCAGGGTCGAGCTCTTGCCTGCGCCGTTTGCGCCGATAAGCGTGATTATCTCGCCTGCGGGAACATCAAAGCTGATGCCCTTGACGGCCTCGATGCCGCCGTAGTTGACCTTGAGGTCATTGATCTTCAGTATTGCTTCACTCATCTTCAACAACCCCCAAATATGCGTCTATGACATGCTGATTGTTCTGTACCTCGCTCGGGATGCCCTGAGCTATCTCCTTGCCGAAGTCGATAACATAAATGTAATCGGAAATGTTCATGACAAGATCCATGTGGTGCTCGATGAGGAATATCGTGAGGTCATGCTTATCACGGATCTCGGTTATAAACTGCGCAAGCTCCTGAGTTTCCTGCGGGTTCATACCGGCGGCAGGCTCGTCGAGAAGCAGAAGCTTGGGGTCTGCCGCAAGCGCTCTTGCTATCTCAAGGCGGCGCTGGAGACCGTAGGGCAGGCTCGTCGCTATCTCGTCCTTGTGCTTGTCAAGACCCTGCTCGACCAAAAGTGCCATAGTCTCGTCACGCATGCGCTGCTCTTCCTTGGCGTTTGCGCGGAAGGTGGCGGAGAACACATTCTGCTTTGCGTTCATGTGCTTTGCGATAAGGACATTTTCAAACACCGTCATGCTCTTCCAGAGCCTGATGTTCTGGAAAGTGCGGGCGATGCCCTTGTGGGTTATCTTATCGGGCGTGTTGACAACGACCTTGCCGAGATACTTGTCGCCGTTTTCGCCCTTATAGTTTTTCTTCATCTTGCCCTGCGGGTGGTTGCGGACGATGGGCTCGCCCATGAACTCAACAAGGCCGTTTGTCGGCTCGTAAACGCCGGTGATGCAGTTAAAGGCTGTGGTCTTGCCTGCGCCGTTAGGTCCGATGAGAGCAACTATCTTGCCCTCGGGGATATCCAGCGACAGGTTGTTGACGGCGACGACGCCGCCGAACTGCATGGTCACATTTTCAACATGGAGAACATTCTTTTCACTCATTCTGCCGCACCTCCTGCTTCGGCCTTGACCGCCTTAGCGGCTTTTTTGGCCTGTATCTTTCTGATAAGTCCGGCAAAGGAAAGCTCCTTATTGCCCATGATGCCCCTGGAGAAGAACAGCACGATTATCATGATGACGACGGAGAAAACGACCTTACGGAAGCCGTCACGGAAGAAGGATACCTGCAAGCTTCCGATGGCGCCCGAGTCGAGGAAGCGAAGCCACCACTCGGAGCAGGCGATGTACAAAAATGCTGCGATGCAGCTGCCGGAAACGGAACCGATGCCGCCGATAACGACGATGAGCAGTATCTCATAGGTCATCGAGGACATGAACGCCGAGGCCTGCACGGTGGTCTGGAACATTGCAAGCAGTGCGCCGCCGACACCGGCAAAGAAGCTGGAGATAACGAACGACAGCATCTTGTGCTTAAACAGGTTAATGCCCATTGCCTCCGCCGCGACCTCGTCGTCACGGATCGCCTTGAATGCGCGGCCGTAGGAGGAGTTAATAAGCAGGACGATGATGATTATGCTTATCATCGCTATAAGGAACGGGAACGTTGTGCTGAGCTTGAACACCTGTGAGCCGATCTGAAGCTTCATGTCGCTGAAGGCGGTGTACTTACGCAGGAGGTTCGAGCCGTTGGTTATAACACCGAGGCCATTCCACTGGAAGATAGCGCGGATTATCTCGGCAAAGCCGAGGGTCGCAATGGCGAGATAGTCGCTCTTAAGGCGCAGCACGGGGATACCAATGAGTACCGCAAATATCACCGCGGCGAAACCGGCAATGATGATGCAGATGATAGCCCCAAGGAAGCTGCCGGCGTTGACGCCGAGGACATTACCGAGAGCCTCGGGGATGGAAAACTGGATAGCGCCGCCATCGAAGTACTGATATACCGAGGCGTGCTGCTCCGCGGGAATTGAAAAAATGGAGTATGCGTATGCGCCGATGAGCATGAAGCCGGCCTGACCGAGCGAGAAAAGGCCAGTGAAGCCGTTGAGCAGGTTCATTGATACGCAAACCAGTGAGTATATCGCGCCCTTCTTGAGCACGGGGATGAGCATGAGCGTAAACTTTGTCGGTGTGATAAAGTTATCGAGCGCAAACAGTACGGCGTAAAGGATAACAAGAGCGACTATCGTCAGCCACATGCCCTGTCGCTTTGCGACTTCGTCCGGAGTTCTGAGGACTTTTTTGTTCATTGTTTCGTTCATTGCCCTCACCTCACACCTTATCCGTAGCCTTCTCGCCGAAGATGCCGGTGGGCTTGACGAGGAGGATAACTATCAGCAAAACAAACGTGAACGCATCGGAGAATACCGTCCAGCCCTCGCCGAAGGACTTGATGATATTTTCGCAGATACCGATTATAAACGCGCCGATGACAGCGCCGGGAATAGAACCGATGCCGCCGAAAACGGCCGCAACAAAGGCCTTAAGGCCGGGCATTGCGCCAGAGGTCGGAACAACGGTCGTGTAGTTTGAGAAATAAAGCAGCGAGCCGACAGCCGCGAGGAAGCAGCCGATAACAAAGGTAATGGAAATAACCGAGTTTATCTTTATGCCCATGAGCTGGCTCGTTTCAAAATCCTTCGCGACAGCGCGCATCGCCATGCCTATCTTTGTATGGTTTATAAGAAATACCAAAGCAATAATAAGCACTATCGTAAGTATCGGAGTAATGAGCGTTACCATCTTGGTAGTTGCGCCCCAAATCGTTATCTGCTTGGACAGAAACGGAATGGCGGGATAAGAGCGCGGCAGACCGCCGGTGAAATACAGTGCGCAGTTTTGCAGAAGGTACGATACGCCGATAGCGGAGATCATGACCGACATACGCGGCGAGGATCTTAGGGGTTTATACGCAACACGCTCGATCACAACGCCGAGCACCACCGTGAGCACGAGCACCAAAATTATCGACAGCCACATCGGCAGTCCGCCCGCTATGGCATAGACCATAATAAGACCTGCTACCATGAAAACATCGCCGTGAGCAAAGTTAATAAGTCTGAGTATGCCGTAAACCATCGTGTAGCCGATGGCGATAAGAGCATACTGGCCGCCCACGGATATGCCCGACAGCAGATAAGTCAAATTGTTATGTAAAAATTCGATCATCTGAGGACCATCCTATCTCTCTTTGGGAACGCATAGATCCGCTCCGCAGTTTTATGTACGGAGCATATTTATGCGCTCCTGCCTTGATTTTAAGGGGGATATTAAGCCGCTTAACAAAACGGCATATGGTGGGGATGCCGCCGGCATCCCCACCACAGTGTAAGTTTACAGGTTTGGTATTAAGCTGTTCCTGTAGCCTTGCTGCTTATGCAGCCTTCTGGACTGCAACGAATTCCCACTCGCCGGTCTCGTTGTTTGCAGCCTTAATGACAGCGGAATCGCGGTTTGCGTCACCGATATCATTAAAGGAGATATCGCCGGAGATGCCGGAGTACTGTACGCCGGGCAGAGCTGCCATGATATCAGCTGCGGAAGTGGAGCCTGCGGCCTTGATGGCCTCGAGTGCTACCATGTATGCATCGTAACCCATGACGGTGACTGCTGCGAGCATATCATTTCCGCCGTTGTTTTCAAGGTTCTTTGCGTCGTTGTTGATCCACTCTTTGATGCCCTTCTCAAAGTCGGGGTTTGCGCCTTCCTGATAGAAGGTGGAAACATAGACCTTAACATCCTTGCCCTTGGTTGCGCCGACGATGGTGTTGTTATCCCAGGTATCGGAGCCGAGGAGAGGAATGTTGATGCCCTGTGCAGCAGCCTGCTCAACGATGAGCTGTGCGTACTGGATCGAGCAGGGAGCGAAGATAGCCTGAGCGCCGGCCTTCTTGGCGTTGTTCAGGTAAGAAGTGAAGTCGGAGTTATCCTTGGGGAAGGACTCGGTGATGACCTTCATGCCGAGCTTCTCAGCAGCTTCCTTGCAGTAGTTGATAAGGCCCTGGTCGTAGTCGTTACCAAGCTCGCCCAGGCAGTAGATGGTGTCAGCCTTCAGCTGCTCTTTTGCAAAGTTTGCGTGAACGGTGCCCTGGAACGGATCAAGGAAGCAGATACGGAAGTAGTGTTCGTTACCCTCGGTGACCTGGGGGTTGGTGCAGGTGACGCCGATCGCGGGGATGCCGGCTTCCTTAAAGGTATCGGATGCCGCTATTGCAACAGAAGAACCATAAGAGCCGAGGACGACGGATACGCCCTGAGCAACGAGGTTAGACGCTGCGGAAACAGCCTTCGCTGTATCGGACTCGTTATCAGCGTAAACGAGCTCTACCTTGTATTCCACGCCGCCGATGTTAACGGTGGGGCATACGGAATTTGCATACTGCATACCGAGTATTTCCTGCTTGCCGCCCGCGCCGTTTGCGCCGGTCTGAGGCTCATAGACGCCGATCTTTATGACATTGTCGTCCGAGCCGCCGCATGCGCAAAGTGCGAACACCATGACGAATGCGAGGACAAGTGCTATGACTTTCTTCATTTTGGTTTCCTCCTAATAATACTCTCAACATCTCAGCAATTGTCCGCATAGGACGAACATTTGTCTTTTTGCTGATTACAGATTGCATTATAAACTACGCTTAACAAAATTGCAATAGTTTTTTTGCACAAAGTTCCCCCTATTTAATGGCTATCTTAGGACTAATTCTCCAATCTTCCCCGCCTCGGCGCTCCGCTTGGGCGGTATAGCCCAGCGAAAACAGGTCGTGAGCCGCGCTACATACATTAAATATATGCCTTGCTCTGTCGTCAAGCTCCTTGACGCTGGCGGGCTTTGTGATGACGGGAACGGCGGATTTTGTGCTCATTTCCCTCAGGAGCGCACACCCGCGCTGCGTTGCGGCAAGCACCCTCGCATACGGCGGGATGCCCTGCGCGTCCGCGGTTTTAATGCCGAGCGCTGCGCACATGGTCATGCGGCGGATGCGGCTGAGGGCATAGCGCTTGGATTTTGCAGCCGCAACGACGGCATCGACGGTAGTCTCCTCCCTTGCCGCTCTTGCAAGGCGGAAGTTTAATCCCTCGCCTGCGTCCGGCAGGGCGGCAAACGCCGCATCGTCGAGCATGCGCAGGCGCGATAAAACGGCAAGCTCAAGGTTTTCATCCAAAACTGGCCCGCGGCCGAGCTTATCTTCACGCCGGTACACCGCAAGTGCCCCCTCCGGCACAGAGCCCGTGATATCGCCGCCCGAGGCTATGGTACGGCGTATCTCCGATGCCGAGCGTGGCCCGATATCGCCCGTTTGGTCGTGTCCCGAGCCGAAGCGCTGCACGGTGACGGGCTTAATGTGCAGGTTCTGATCATAAAGCTGCTTTATATACTCCACCGCAAGGATATTATTCGGTGTTTCGAGCTGGCATGACAGCTCCCCCACCCTTTTGGCGGCGGCTCTCTGACGGGCGGCGGCAAAGGATATGCCCTCGTCGTTATTGAGCTCGGTCTTTATATCGTTTACAAACAGCGGGTCGAGAAGCATCTCGGCAAGCTGCTCTAAGGGCTCTGTCTCGCCGCACTCCGAGCCGAAGCTCAGGTGCGTGACAACTCCCGTTGCGCCGAGAAGCCCGACTGCGCCGCGGGCAAAACCCTCCGCCGAGGACAGCGTCCACGGCAGCGGAAGCTCCAGCACGAGGTCGACCCCGCAGTTTATCGCCGCCTCCGCCCTTGCAAACTTTGAGTACACGGCGGCCTGCCCCCGCTGGATGAAATCGCCCGACATGACGCACACCACGGGGCAGTCCTCGCCCAAGCTTCGCACAGTCTCTGTCAGGTGGTGCTCATGGCCGAAATGAAAGGGATTGTACTCCGCAACAACGCCGATAACGCTCAATTTTCCCGCCTCCTTAAAAAAATCTTGCTTTTTATGCAATTTGTATTAAAATAGGTAAGGTATATTACTATAATACAATTTAATAGGTATTTTTACAATAAGAAAGGGATTTTGTAATGAAGATTCTTGTTATCAATGCAGGCAGCTCCTCTCTGAAGTACCAGCTTATCGACATGGAGACCGAGTCGGTCATGGCTAAGGGCCTTTGCGAGCGCATCGGTCTTGACGGTCACCTCAAGCACACCCCGCTGGTCGGCGGCAAGCCCGTTTTCAACGAAGATGTTGCCATGCCCACCCATGCTGAGGCTATTGCAGCTGTTATCGACAAGCTCACCAGCGCCGAGTACGGCGTTGTCGGCTCCATGAAGGAGATCGACGCTGTCGGCCACCGTGTCGTCCACGGCGGCGAGAAGTTCGCTTCCTCCGTCCTCATCACCGACGAGGTCATGAAGGCTCTTGAGGAGTGCACCCCCTTTGCTCCCCTGCATAATCCTGCAAACATCATCGGCATCAATGCCTGCCGCGATGTTATGGGCGATGTCCCCATGGTCGCAGTGTTTGATACCGCTTTCCATCAGACCATGCCCGGCAAGGCATACATGTACGCTGTTCCCTATGAGTACTACCAGAACGACGGCATCCGCCGCTACGGCTTCCACGGCACGAGCCACCGCTATGTCTCCGGCCGCTGCGCTGAGCTCATGGGCAAGCCCATCGAGGAGCTCAAGATAGTCTCCTGCCACATGGGCAACGGCAGCTCCATCGCCGCTATCGACGGCGGTAAGTGCGTCGACACCTCCATGGGCTTCACCCCGCTGGTAGGTCTGCCGATGGGCACCCGCTGCGGCGATCTGGACGCAGGCGTTATCCAGTTCATCATGAATAAGTACGGCATCAGCATTGACGAGATGCTCAACATCCTCAACAAGAAGTCCGGCGTTCTCGGCGTTTCCGGCGTTTCCTCCGACTTCCGTGACCTCGACGAGGCAGCAGCAGCCGGCAACGACCGTGCGCAGCTCGCTCTGGACATGTTCCATTACTGGGTCGCAAAGGTCGCAGGCTCCTATGTCGCAGCTATGAACGGCGTTGACGCTATCGTGTTCACCGCAGGTGTCGGCGAGAACTCCAAGTCCTCCCGCAAGGCTATCGCAGAGTACTTCGGCTACCTCGGCGTTACCATCGACGAAGAGGCAAACTCCAAGCGCGGCGAGGATATCATGATCTCCACCCCCGACTCCAAGG
>CAVGBM010000028.1:0-13030 GCA_963627445.1 Oscillospiraceae bacterium
TAGTTTGCAAAGCTGTCGTATATGCCCTTTTTGCGGTTTTCCTTTTCCTCATATGAGAGCGCTCTCGGGAGAATGTTCGGATTTTTATAGCTCATAGTCGACGCTCCTTATATCAGATGCTCACGCTTGACGCTGTCGTAGTGCTTATCCAAAATGGGCACAACGATGCTGCGCATCAGGCGCATATCGAGATTGTAATAGTAAACGGCAAACAGCGCAGCGAGCGTGGCCGTGCTTATGCCCATGATCTTAGCAAAAACTTTCATACTGCTGCTCCTTTCTTACCAGCCCAGCTCGTCGTCAAAGTCGACGAGGGTCGGGTCAATGGGCTCTTCATGCAGTACCGACTGCATGTACTGATTGACGACCTTGCGTGCCTCATTCGTCGGCACGATGCGGCAATCCATCAGCGAGTGCGGCATCCAGACGATGTCGAACTTATCGCGGTGCTTGTGGAACTCCTCCTCAAGCAGACCCTGAGCGCCGGCCATGCCCTTGCAGCCGATATCGTCGTACATGATTATCATGTCACAATTAAACTTCTCGGCAGTTTCCCACATCTGCATGAGGTGGCGGTTGCCGCCGACGGTGTGGGTGCGCATGGGAGTTCTTGCGTGCCAGTCGGCAATGTCGCTCATCATAGTATCGCGGTCGGTGGTGTCGACGATGTTGTGGCCGGTCAGCGAGTCCATGTTGATAACGGTCATGATGCCCCAGCAGTTATACAGCCACTGAACGCCGTGGGCATAGTAGGTCGAGCCGCACGACCAGGCCAGAGCACGGTGGCGGGCAAGCGGGAAAGGGTGTATGTTCTTGCGCACGCACTTTTCAAAGACGCGGTTTATCTTCTTGTTTGCCTTCTTAAAGTACTTCGTGCCGCCCTGCTGATAGAAGTAGATGCGGAACAGGCCCTGCACAACGGAGTTGAGCGCGCCGTTATCGCTCTTGGCGTAGACATCCCAGCGGTTGAGCGAGCCGCGGTTAAACTCGTTGGTGTCCTCGATGTGCTTTATAAACGCATTCCAGTCAAACGGAACGCCGAACTGCTGCTCGAGAAATTCTATAGCCGAGTAGACCTCGTGCACGCCGAGCTCCTTGGTGGTGGGGTCGTCGTACATGAGCGGCGATGTGAACGGATGCACGGCCTTCTTGCCGTCGTTTGACAGAGCGCGCCACATGGCGGTGTTATCCATCATGTTTGCGTCGCAGGGGTTATTCGTCGTCAGCCAGCAGTTGCCGATATCGGGATACTCACGGTCGACAGCAACGCCGGTCTCGACCAGCGGCAGCGTGCACATATCGCCCGGGATGCCGCAGGCAACGGCCTGATCGACATAGTAGCAGCCCAGCTGCTTTCTCATGAGCGGCAGCATGAACGCCGCGTGCTGCTGCATGTTGATGGCATAATGTCCGGGGAAGCCGAAGATTATGTGCTTGGGCAGGGTGTAGTCAAACGCGACGGTGACATCCGTCCACTTCGTCTCGCCAAGCTTGCGGTCGGCTCTGAGGCTCTTCCACAGCGTGTCGATAGAGTCGGATATCATGCAGTCGAGAGCGTACAGGTCTGCCCTCAGTGCCTCGCCGCGGTCGCCCTCTATCCACTTGTCGACCATCATCGGGGCTGCCAGATAAGCCGACAGCCAGCGGTATTTCCAGAACGCCTTTGCTATGCGAATGGGGTCGTGCATGACGAATATCGCCATCTTGCCCCATGTGCACAGCCACTTGTAAAACGCAAAGGTCGTGTCCTTCACGCCGCGCCACTCACGGCGGGCATAGAAGTTGGTGCCTTCAATGTATCTCTGACCTATGTAATGGCAGGGCTCGTCGCCTTTGAGGAAATGCTCAAGGGTGCCGTACTGCTGCTTGATGCTGATCTTTCTTTTCCACATAGCTTTCCCCTCCTTATTCCGCCTGAAGTCTCTTGATCTCAAGCGACTCGACAAATGCCTGGAACCTCGTGCGTAGCTGACCGGTCGCAGCGTTTGCATAGTCACGCTCTATCTGACAGGTCGGTATCGCCGAGGGAACATTAAGACCCTCAGCCAGCCACTTGGCCGCTATCGCTCTCTCGTAGCCCCAGTATTCGCAGAACTTCATGTTCTGGATGATGATGCCCTCGGCGTTATACTCCTTGGCAACATCGTACAGGTAGTTCTTGCGGGAGATGATGCTCTCGGTGCCCATGGTGCGGGGGCACTCGTTTATCTTCATGTAGTGCTCTGCAAGCGCATCGAGGGGATCCTGTCCCTCCGCGACGACTATCTGCTCTCTGCCGGGCAGCGAGCCGAAGCAGTAACGGTCGGCAACGACGAGCGCGCCGCACATTTCGACCAGTCTCGTAAACTCGGGATCGTCTATCTCCGAGCCTGCGAGCATGACCCTTGTGCGGAACTGCGGCTTTTCGTCGGGCTTGCGGGTCTTGAGTTCCTCGAGCGTTTCGCGCAGCTTGTCTATGATGAGGTACTTCGGGCAGGCCTCAGACACGAGCTGGATGACATGGAACTCGTAGCCGGTGATGGGCGGGTTATCGAGCTTGCGGAGGTCGCCGATCTCGGTTATGATGTGGCACAGCTCATTGTGGCGCTCGATAGCATCGAGTATCTTCTCGTCGGAAAAGTCAACGCCGTAGGTCTCTTTCATGGGCGCGATGATCTTCTTTTCGATCTGGCGGCGGAAGTAGCCTGCGTACCACTCGCCCTTTTTGGTGGGCATATCGATGCAGCAGACGAAGAACTTGTCGTTCGGGATGAGCTTGCAATACTCAAAATACTGCTCCATGCGGTTCATGGTGGTGCAGCATTCCTGACCGATGAGGGCGGAAATGAAGTTATAGCCGCCTTCAAACGCACGCTCGAGAATGCTCTTGGAGTAAGGGCAGGAGCGGTTTGTCATGTAATAGGTCGCAAGGTCGGGATTGGTACAACCGGGAGCTCTCAGTCTCACGCCGAAGCAGCCCTCGATGTCCAAAAGCGGCTCGGGTATGTACGAGCAGTTGTACGCAAGTGCGAGCTTGCCCTCCGAGCACGCCTGCTTCACGAGCTCGTTATTTGCCTCCTGGAGGAGGCTTTCGAAGTAGATAAGATGCTTTAGATCTCTCATTAGTTTCCCCCCGTTTGTTTCTGTGGTCTTGTCAACCAAGATGTTAATATTTTAGCACCAACAAAATACCACTTCAATTGCGACATACATTTTCGCCGTTTTGTCCATTTAACGTGCCTGTTTTTGTGCATATTAACAACAGTAATTTGTACTAATACTTTGGCCAGAAATATAAAAATGGAGCAGCAAAAAAGCTGCTCCGTTTTTATATAATTTGCTTTACCGTTCTTCTCGGAAGTACGGCAGGCCGAGGCTCATGGGGGGCTGATTTTCCTTGCGGCTGCGGATGCTGGTGATGACGAGGACGATGATGGTGACGACATAGGGCGCCATCTTGTATATCTCGTTTATCGCAAGGTTCGTGCCGGTGGGGATGTAGACATTGAGGATGTACAGGCCGCCGAAGATGATGGAGGCAAAAATGCTCAGGCTCGGACGCCACACGGTGAAGATAACGAGGGCGATGGCAAGCCAGCCTCTGTCGCCGAATGCGTTATTCGACCAAACGCCGCAGGCATAGTCCATGACGTAGTAAAGGCCGCCAAGACCCGCGATGACCGAGCCGACGATGGTGGCGATGTACTTATACTTTATGACATCGACGCCCGCTGCGTCGGCTGTCGCCGGGCTTTCGCCTACTGCGCGAAGCTGGAGGCCGGGGCGGGTCTTGTTGAGGAAGTACGATGCAAGTATTGCGATGATTATCGCAGCGTAGGCAAGAAAGCTGTAGCTTAAAAATATCTTGCCGAACCAGCCGAGGTCATCGGCAAAGGGCAGGGTCTTGCTGAACACATTGCTGGTCTTGGTAAGGACGACGGAGGGGACATCGGTGTTCACAAGCTTAATAAGCGAGCCGCCGAAGAAGTTGCCCACGCCGATGCCGAAGGTGGTCATTGCAAGGCCGGTGACATTCTGATTTGCGCGCAGGGTGACGGTAAGAAAGCAGTACAAAAGTCCCATGAGCGCAGAGCCGAGGATGCAGCACAAAAGGGGTATCGCGATGGTGAGGAAGCTGCTCATCTCGGCACCCGAGTTTTCATACAAAAACGCGCCGATAACGCCGCAGATGCCGCCGACATACATGACACCGGCAGTACCGAGGTTCAGGTTGCCGCTTTTTTCGGTTATCGTCTCGCCGACACAGCCGAACATGAGGGGTATGCCCTGCATGACCGCACGGGGGATGAAGGATACGATATCAAACATTTTCGCCGACCTCCTTGCTCTTTCTGCGGAAGGATATCTTGTACTGAACGAAAAATTCGCTGCCGATTATGAAGAAGATGAGTACGCCCGTGAGGATATCGCCGAACGACTGGTTAAGTCCGCAGCTGGATGCCAGCTGATTTGCGCCCGAGCCCATGAAGATGAGCAGGCCGCTCGTAAGTATCATGACCACGGGGTTAAACGCCGCAAGCCACGACACCATGACCGCGGTGAAGCCCTGTCCGCCGACGAGCGAGGTGGAGACGGTGTGGTTGATGCTGCCGACGAGGAGGAGTCCCGCAACGCCGCAGATAGCGCCGCTGAAGAGCATGGTGCGGATGATGACGCGGGGGACCTTGATGCCGATGTAGCGTGCCGTGCGCTCGCTCTCGCCGACGACGGCTATCTCATAGCCGTGCTTTGTGTAGCTAAGATAGAAGTACACGAGCACGGTCATTATAATTGCGACTAAAATAACGAGCAAGTACTTGTTGCCGAGCTGCGGCAGCCAGCCTGCCTCGTTTTGTGCATTGATAACGCCGATAGTGCAGGAGCCCTTGGGGTTTTCCCATTTGACGCAGAAGTATGCGACGATCTGGGTGGCGACATAGTTCATCATGAGGGTGAAAAGCGTCTCGTTTGTGTTGAACTTTGCCTTGAAAAATGCCGGAATACCCGCCCAAAGTGCGCCGGTGACGACGGATGCCACCACCATGCAGGCGATGAGCGCGCCGTTTGACATCGTGCCGCCCAGCAGCACCATGCAGGCCGCAGAAGCCATTGCGCCGGCAAGCACCTGACCCTCGGCGCCGAGGTTCCAGCAGTGCATTTTGAATGCGGGCGTGACGGCAAGGGAGATGATGAGCAAAATTGCGGTGTCCTGAAGGAATATCCACATTTTGCGTTCCGAGCCGAACGAGCCGTTTATAAACGCCGAGAACACGGCAAGCGGGTCAGTGCCCGTGGTCGCCATCGTGATGACGGCGCAGACTATGATGGCAAGCACTATCGCCGCAAGCCTTATCGCAATGCTTCTTTTGCGGCTGATTGCGCCACGCTTTGAAATTTGGATCATTCGCTTGCACCTCCGAGCTTTGTCATCATCATGCCGATATTGCGCTTTGTTGCGCCCCTGCCGGGGACGATGCCGCTGACCTTGCCGGCGCAAAGGACAAGAATGCGGTCAGCAAGCTCCAAAAGAACATCCAGATCCTCGCCGACATACACAACGGCAACGCCCTTCTGCTTCTGGCGATTTATAAGGTCATAGATGGTGTAGGACGAATTTATATCAAGGCCGCGCACGGCGTATGCCGTGAGCAGCACCGTCGGCGCAAAGGATATCTCGCGGCCGACAAGCACCTTCTGCACATTGCCGCCGGAGAGCCTGCGCACGGGGGTGGTGATGCCCGGGGTGTTGACCTCGAGCTCCTCGACAACGGTCTCGGCCAGCGCCTTGGGGCTCTTACGGTCGGTGAAAATGGACTTGCCGCGTCTGAACGAGCGGAGCATCATGTTCTGCGAAAGGTCCATGTTGCCGACAAGGCCCATGCCGAGCCTGTCCTCGGGAACGAACGAGAGGGCAACGCCCATTTCGTTTATCTCGAGCGGATCCTTGCCCAAAAGCTCCTCTTTTTCCCCGTCGTCATTTATATAGCTGATGCTGCCGGACTCGGTGGGCTGGAGACCCGCAATGGCCTCAAGCAGCTCCTTCTGGCCGCAGCCGGAAATGCCTGCAATGCCGAGTATCTCGCCGGAGTAGGCGGTAAACGACACATCGTCGAGCTTCAAGATGCCGTCCATGCTGCGGACGGTGAGACCCTTGACCTCGATGCGGGGCTTGGGGTCTTTAGGCTCGGGGCGGTCAATGTTCAGCGTGACCGCGTGACCGACCATCATGTTGGTCATCTCCTGTGCGTCGGTGTCCTTGGTGAGCATATCGCCGACGAACTGGCCGTGGCGGAGTACGGCAACACGGTCGGATATTGCCTCGACCTCGTGCATCTTGTGGGTGATGATGACTATCGCCTTGCCGTCGTTGCGCATGTTGCGTAAAACGGCAAAGAGCTTATCGGTCTCCTGCGGGGTCAGAACGGCGGTGGGCTCGTCAAGAATGAGGATATCCGCACCGCGGTAAAGAACCTTAACTATCTCAACTGTCTGCTTCTGCGAAACGGACATGTCATATATCTTCTGGTTGGGGTCGACCTCAAAGCCGTACTTATCGCAAATAGCACGCACACGCTCGGCGACCGCCTTAAGGTCGTACTTTTCCTTGAGGCCGAGGGTGATATTCTCCGTTGCGGTGAGAACGTCGACGAGCTTAAAGTGCTGGTGTATCATGCCGATACCCAGGTCAAAGGCATCCTTCGGCGAGCGGATATCGACGAGATCGTCGTCGACATATATCTCGCCCTCGTCGGGGCGGTAAATGCCCGAGAGCATGTTCATGAGCGTGGTCTTGCCGCTGCCGTTTTCGCCGAGCAGCGCCAGCACCTCGCCGCGGTAGATATCCAGCCACACCTTGTCGTTTGCAAGAACAGAGCCAAAGCGCTTGGTTATATCGCGCATTTTTACAGTCGGGGTTCTTTTTTCCACTGTGCTTTCTCCTTCGTTTTCTCATCTGCCTTTTCATCCGGGCAAAGCTGACCTGATCAGCGCTTCCCGGGTGGAAAGACTATCTCCAAATATCATGAGCAAGAAAGCCCTGCATAAACGCAGGGCTTTCTCATTAAGTTTAGTTTATTCTAATCACTATCACTGGAGGATCTCGATGCCGTCGATGTCGATATCGAAGTAAGGTGCGGAGCGGTCAGACGACTCGGTGAACACGCCGTCGTTGATGCACTCGTGGCCTGCGAAGAACTCGTTCTCATAGGTCTCGAGAGCCTTGCCGCCGACGGTCCAAGTGTCGGTTGCGAAGATCTTGAGGCTGCCGTCCTTGATGGCGGTCTCGACCTCGGCGAGCTTGTCGGCGGTGCCTTCTGCTGCAACATTGGTGTTGAGCTCGGTCAGAGCGACGCTGCCGGTGGACAGATCGCCGCACCAGTCGGTGTCATAGTTCTCGCCGTTCTGAACAGCCTTGATAGCATAGGTGAAGTAAGGAGTCCAGTCGATGCGGGAGGAGATGATGTAGGTGTTGGGGCAGGCTGCCTGAGTGGAGCCGTTGTAGGAAACATTGGGGACGCCTGCGGTCTCGCATGCGTTGGGAGCGCCCATGGAGTCGGCGTGCTGGCTGATGAGGACGCAGCCCTGCTTGATGAGGGACTGTGCGCTCTCCATTTCGAGAGTCTCATCGTACCAGGAGCCGGTGAAGACGACCTTCATGGTAGCCGAGGGGCAAACGGACTGTGCGCCGAGGAGGAAGGAGGTATAGCCGGACTTGACCTCTGCGTAGGGCATTGCACCGACATAGCCGATGACTGCCTGCTCTGCGGTGATCTCGTTGTTTGCGATCATCTCATTAAGCTTGAGGCCTGCTGCAACGCCTGCGATGTAGCGGCCCTGGTAAATTGCTGCGAATGCATTGTGGAAGTTATCAACACCGTCGGAAAGTGCGGTGTCACCGGTGCAGGAGGTGAACTGAACTTCGGGGAATTCCTTGGCAGCCTGAAGAACATAGGACTGGTGACCGTAGCTGTCGGAGAAAACTACATTGCAGCCTGCCTCGGCAAGCTCAGCAGCTGCGTCGTAAGCAGCCTGGCTCTCTTCGATGTTGGTCTTGATCTCGTACTCAACGCCGGTAGCCTCGCAGGCAGCCTTGAATGCGTTGATGAAGTTTGCGTCGTAGGTGGAGTTCTCGTCGTGCAGGCAGATGAGGCCGACCTTGACCTTTGCGGTATCGCCGCCCTGATCGTTATCCTTGTTGTCATTATTGCCGCCGCATGCGCACAGTGCAAACACCATGACGAGTGCGAGGACAATTGCAGTAAGCTTTTTCATCTTCAGTTTTCCTCCAATAAAAAATTCATTTATTATCAAACTCCCTTGCGGGAAGTGTGATACAAAAAACACCGGCCGCAAATGACATGCAGCCGGTGAAGAAAATACACAGCTAAAGGGAGAAACACTTCTTCCTTTTATGTAAAACTTCGATAGTCCGGTCATTTACGGCGTCCGGGTAGAGACTTCAAATCCATATCATTTGCTATATATCGAAAATGTTAACTTGTGATTAAAGCATATCAAGGCAGACCCGATAAGTCAAGCCCCGTTTTAGACAAGTTTAATATTTTTTCTTGCTTATTTTTGTGAAACTTGCCTTTATTCCTCGCAAAACACGATGTCATCGTCGCTCATGGAGGCTATCTTTGCCAGAGACTCGATGCGCATGCCCTCGGCTCTGAGCCTTGCGCCGCCGGGCTGGAACGCCTTCTCGACGGCGATGGCAGCGCCCACGACGAGAGCGCCGGACTGCTCAACGATGCTGCGAAGTCCCTCAAGTGCTGCACCGTTTGCGAGAAAATCGTCGACGATGAGCACCCTGTCCTCGGGATTAAGATACGACTTTGACACGATGACGGTGTGATCCGTGCCGTGGGTGTAGGAGTGTACCTTTGCGGTGTAAAGATCGTCGGACACATTGCTGGACTTGCTTTTTTTCGCAAACACCACGGGGCACTCGAAAAGATAACCCGTCAAGACTGCAAGACCGATACCGCTGGCCTCTATCGTGAGCACCTTGTTAACGGTCTCATCGGCGTAGAGCCGCTTTATCTCCTGCGCCATCGCGTAGGCGAGCTTGGGGTCTATCTGGTGGTTTAAAAAGCTGTCGACCTTCAAAACATTGCCCGGTTTTATCTTCCCGTCTTTTCTTATGCGCTCGATAAGCTCCTGCATTTTTATCACTCCCATCAAAGATGCTTTAATTTTAGCGTCTTTCGACTCTTTTCGCAAGACCGAGTTTTTGTCAATCTTTTATAAATTTGACCGCCCAATTTGTTCAACAGTCACAAACCCGTGCAAATGCTTTGCCTTTATGGCAAAAAGCTGTTACAATGTACAATTGGTAATTAAGATGTATAGGAGTAGTTATATGGACGACCTTAAAACAAGGAAAAAGAACCTGATCATGTTCCCCCTCGGCACCGTCGGCCGTGACATGGTGTACTTCCTGTTCACCAGCTGCATCATGACCTTCGTTCTCTTCACCCGCGACCTCACCAACGCGCAGTTCGGCGCGATAACCGCCATCGTTGTCGCCGCACGAATTTTCGACGCGCTCAACGACCCCATTATGGGCAACATCATCGAGCGCACCCGCACCCGCTGGGGCAAGTTCAAGCCCTGGCTCGTCATCGGCATAATCTCGACCTCCATCGTCGTGTATCTTGCCTTCAACACCGACCTGCAGGGCTGGAGCTTCGTGTGGTTCTTCGGCGTTATCTACTTCCTGTATTCCATCGCCTACACCATGCATGATATCTCCTACTGGGGCATGGTGCCCGCGCTGTCATCCGACGCAAACGCAAGAAACCAGTTTACCTCCCGCGCAACGCTGTTTGCAGGTATCGGCGGCACGCTCGCGAGCGTGCTCATCCCCATGTTCACCATCGGCGACATGGCCATCGGCGGCAGCACCACCACCGCCTACGGCGTTATCTCGCTTATAATCTGCATCATCGCTCCGCTGTTTTTGTGCTTCACCATCTTCGGCGTGCGTGAAAAGCGCGAGTACAACGATGCTCCCCCCGTGAGCCTTAAAAAGATCTGGACGACGATAACCGGCAACGATCAGCTGCTGTGGATAAGTCTCATTTTCCTTATCCAGCAGATCGGCAACGGTCTCATCGTCGGCGGCATCGGCTCGACATACATATACTTTGACTTTGGCTACAACGGCAGCCTGTTCTCGCTGTTTACCATCGTCGGCATGTCCGTCACGGCATTCCTCATGATCTTCTACCCCGCCATTTCCCGCAAGCTGACCCGCAAAAAGTTCATGGGCGTACTGCTTGCCATCTCCATGGTCGGCTATGCGCTCATGCTCATCGCAGGTCTTGCAATGCCCGCCGAGATGCCTAAGTTCTGGGTCGTCACCGTGGGCTACATGCTCTCGAACTTCGGCCAGTACGGCTTCTATCTGGTCATGATGATCTCCATCATCAACACCGTCGAGTACAACGAATATAACTCCGGCGACCGTGACGAGGCTATCATCGCCTCGCTGCGCCCGTTCCTGACGAAAATGAGCTCGGCGCTCATCGTCCTCATCACCAATGTTGCGTACATGATCTTCGGCGTCACCAAGTACACCAACAAGATCTCCGACCTTGAAAACCAGTGTGCAAGAAATCTCATCACCGAGCAGGACAAGATAAGCTCCATCGGCAGCGTCATAAACGGCATTGGGGCAGATAAGACCCTTGCGCTGCTCATCTGCATGGTCGTCATCCCCTGCGTGCTCATGCTGCTGTCGTATGTTCTGTACAAGAAGCACTACAAGCTCGACGAGGAAGAGTATAACCACATTTGTCAGGAGCTTGAGGCTCGCAAGCAGAAGGCATGAGCATCTTAAAGCTTGTACTTAAGGCCGCAGCGCCCCTGCCGGATATTGAAAAATTTGACCGCTATCTCTTCATCGGCCCGCACCCGGACGATATCGAGATAGGCGCAGGCGCAACGGCGGCAAAGCTTGCTGCCCGCGGCAAAAGCGTGTGCTTTCTTATCTGCCTCGACGGGCGCTACGGCTCGGAGACGATACCGCCCGAGGAGCTTGTCGGGATACGCAAGCAGGAGGCTTTAGCCTCGGCAAAGGCGCTCGGCGTTTCGGACGTGCGGTTTCTCGGCCTGTCAGACGGCGGATTTTATGAACCCAATGAGCTTGTGCGCGGCATTGCGCAGGCTGTCGGCGAGTTTAAGCCCGACGTCATGTTTGCGCCCGACCCCTGTGTCGCGAGCGAGTGCCACGCCGATCACCTGAATGTCGGCAGCGCCGCACGGCGCATTGCGTATTTTGCACCCTATGCGGGCATCATGCGCGAGTATGGCGCTCAGTCTGCCCCCGTCGCCGCGCTGGCGTATTACATGACGGCGAAGGCGAACCGCTTCGTGAAAACGAACGGCTTTTTGGATAAGCAGCTCGACGCGATATTCGCCTGCCACCAAAGCCAGTTTCCCGGCAGCAGCGGCGATGCGATAAAGCTGTATCTCAAGCTGCGCTCTATAACCTTCGGCCTGCGCCGCCTCTCCCCCGCCGCCGAGGGCTTCCGCGTCCTTGGCCCGGTGCACATGCACTGCCTCCCCGAAATGGGGGATTAAAAAAGCTTAAAAGCTCGGTAATGTCAAGCATTACCGAGCTTTTTGCTGTCATACAGGGAAACAGCGGCAGTTAAAACTGCCGCTGCCTCCTGTATAGAGGAGATTGAGGACAGGAGCTTTCAACCGGTAAAAAGCCCCTTCTATCTCCTCTATGTCCGCCGAGAAGCATTCGGGGACATCTTTTTTTAAAAAATTTTTTATTTTGTCGCTTTTATGCTGACAACTGCGCTGTAGGCGGAGTTTGCGTTGGTGTTTGCGGAGCAAATTGCCTTGACTTTGTAATAATACTTGGTACCCTTCTTTGCGCCGGTGTTGGTGAAGCTGAGCTTTGTCGTGTAGGTAAGATAACTGAACTTCTTGCCGTCGGTGGAGCGATAGATGTAGTACTTATCCGCGCCCGTGACCTTGCTCCAGCTGAGCTTGGGCTTGCCGTTCGAGGTCGTAATTTTCACCGTCGGCTTTGCCAGCGTCGTCGTGATGGTTTTTATTGCGCTGTACGCCGAACCGACATTCGTGTTGTTCACGACCGCAATGGCCATGACCTTGTAATAGTACTTCGTGCCGGACTTGGACTTGCTATCGGTGTAGCTGAGCTTTGTTGTGGAGATAACGCGAGTGTATTTCTTGCCGTCAGTCGAGCGGTATACCCAATACTTCGTTGCACCCGAAACTGCCTTCCAGCTGAGTTTTGCCTTGCCGCCGGAACGACTGATGCTCACAGTCGGCGCCGCGGGTCTGCACTTGATGCTAACGATGTTGCTGTAAACGGATTCAGCGCCGTCAGCGTTGACGGCCTTTACCTTGTAGTAATAGGTCGTGCCGATCTTGGCCTTGGTGTGCGTGACGCTTGTTTTTGTCGTTTCAATGAGCTGATAGTACTTCTTGCCATCGGTGCTGTAAAACACCTGATACTTCGCCGCGCCGTCGACCTTACTCCAGCTGATCTTCGGCTTGCCCGCCGATGTCGTGATCTTTATCACAGGAGCCGCAGGAGCGACCTCAGTATCGGTTTTTTCCATCCAAAATGTGAATGTGTCGTAATCATCCGATGCGAAGCTATACATGAGGCGCAGGCAATAGTCATGTCCGCCTCTCAGCAAAAACTCTTGTCCGGATTCAGCCCACTCAACGTAGTTATCCGACTCGTCAAACATCGCCGTTTCATAGTAATCGAGTGTTGTGTTCCATCCATCATACGAGCAAAAGCTATAATATGCCGTTTCAGACGGTTTTATGTGCCAGTAATAAGTTTTTGTGTACTGATCCTCGTAGACAAGATACATATCTTCGTTTTCCGCTGTGGAGTCTAAATCACCAACAAACTCCACAAATGGAATGACGCTAACGCTTGAGTTTGACTCCTTGTTCAGGTAAGAGAGTATAACGCTCTGCTTTCCTGCGGCATACAGTTCTTCATCGGATTTCGTATTGTTATACTTGCCGTTGTACTCTATATCGATCG
>CAVGBM010000028.1:13257-19315 GCA_963627445.1 Oscillospiraceae bacterium
CTTTGGCAGACTAGCAGATAATCGGTGTTTGCTTTTAAGTTAAAACGGTATGCCGAATACTCTCCGAAGTTGTCGAGATAGGTCACTTCTTTTGATGTGCTTCTTTCATAGATGGTCAAGTAGCTTTTAACATCACTGCTGCATTTTAAAATATAGTCTCCCTTTTCACCGGTGCGGAAGGTGAAGGTCTCAAACTCATTAGCGGCAAAGTCAAAATACTCACCAGCGGCTGTCAGCTCAGCAGGCGAATACGAGTCGTCAGCATTTACGGTCAGTCCGATATCCGCATCAAGTTTATCATAATCTGAATCCTCGTAATAGCAAGTGATTTCATAGACTCCTTCTGCCAGGTATATGTGCCTTTGAGTATATTGATTTGACCCCGTGTCGGCAGCAAAGTTATGCACAAAGTTCTGATAGGCGTATAACTGAGCATCGCCCTCGCCCTCAAAGTATACATCGATCTCTCCCGTGCAATTATAATCGTTGATCGTCAGGTCATAAAAGCCGGCGTTTTCGATCTTAAGCAGAAACATGGTGCTGTATGTCTGCGATGACCAACTTTTCCTCATTTCGGTCCCTATCTGCATCATCTCGGTGGCCGCCGCACCTGCCGTAACAGGTAACAGCGTGAAAATGAGACAAAGCACCAGGAACACACTCAAAATTCTTTTTTTCATTTTGCCCTCCTCAAATAAATTTATCGTTTTTCTGTGTACTCGCTATGTCTCTATTTTACAATTATCCCCTCCATTTGTCAATCGCAGCCATATGTGGAGTGCAACAAAAAAGAGCTGACATTTTTGGCTAGAATGACGAAAACGCCCCTGCGCATTTTGCGCAGGGGCGTTATGCCTAGTTTATTTAGTTGCTTTTACGCTGACTACCTTACTGTAGGCGGAGGTCACATCCTTGCCGTTTACGACCTTGACGGCCTTCACCTTGTAGTAGTACTTGGTGTTTTTCTTTGCGCCGGTATTGGTGTAGCTAAGCTTCGTGGTGTAGGTAAGATATTCAAAGGTCTTGCCGTCGGTGGAGCGGTAAATGTAGTATTTATCCGCGCCGGTGACCTTGCTCCAAGTAAGCTTCGGCTTGCCGTTTGCGGTCGTGATCTTCACAGTCGGCGCTGCGAGCGTTGCCGTGATGGTCTTGACCGCGCTGTATGCCGAGCCGATCGCCTTGCCGTTTACAACTGTGATCGCCTTGACCTTGTAGTAATACTTCGTGCCGATCTTGGCGTTTGTATCGGTGTAGCTCGGCTTTGTCGTTTTCGTAAGATAATCGAAAGTCTTGCCGTCGGTGCTGCGGTAGATGTAATACTTCGTCGCGCCGTCGATCGCGTTCCAGCTCAGCTTGGGTTTGCCTGCCGAGGTCATTATCTTCGCGACCGGAGCCGAGGGTCTGCAAAATGCGCTGACGGCATTGCTGTAAAGGGATCTGGTGTCGCTGGAGGGCGGGTTGTCGTATTTGGGAACGCCGTAGCCGCGGATGAATCTGCCGTTTATCTTGATAGTCCTGCGGCCGACTGCGTCGTCCTTATTGTTGCCGTCGATGACCGTGATGGTCGAGCCGGACACATGCTCTACGATGCCGACATGGCCGGGAAGTGCCTTGTTGTCGCCATAGCCCGAGTCGTCCCAGTCGAAGAAAATGATATCTCCGACATTCGGGATCCTGTCGTCGGCCTCGTCCCACGAGCCGATTTTCTGGAAGAGCTTGACCATCGACCCGCAGCCGCACTCGGTGGGGATGATATCCGTCATGCCGGTCTTGATCGCACAGGCCGACACAAATGCCGCGCACCACGGATCCCTGTAGCCGAGCTTGCAGCCTCTTGCCACGGGCTCATGGTGATTGTAGATGTCGATGATCTCCTTGTTGCTGAGATCTGCCTCCTTGCAGCCGAGCCATGCCCTTGCCTGGTCAACGAGCTTTTCCGCCGTTCTGTTCGAGGTCGGATCGGTCGCCGCATCCGTGTCGCCGTCGTCGGCCTTGACCTTATAGTAGCTGGTAGCGCCTATGCCGGCGTTTTTATTGATGTAGCTGGTCTTTGTAGTGTATGTGAGGTAGCTGTAGTTTTCGCCGTCGGTCGAGCGGAAGATGTAATATCCCGTCGCGCCGGTGACCTTGTTCCAGCTGAGGCTGGGCTTGCCGTCCACGGTCGTTATCTTCACCGTCGGCGCTGCAAGCCTGGTCTTGACGCTCTTTGCCGTGCTGTAGGCGGAAATGACATTTGTGCCGTCGACGACTGCGACAGCTCTGACCTTATAGTAGTACTTCGTGCCGGAGGCCGACTTAGTGTCGTTGTAGCTCAGCTTCGTCGTTTTGGCAATACAATCATAATGCTTGCCGTCGGTCGAGCGGTAGATGTAATACTTATCCGCACTATCGATCGCGCTCCAGCTGAGCTTTGCCTTGCCATTGTAGCGGCTGACAGTCACAACGGGCACTGCGGGCTTGCACACGGTATTCTTTGCATTGCTGTAATCGGACTCCGCGCCGTCGGCTCTGACAGCCTTGATCTGGTAGTAATATTTTGTTCCTATGGTCGCATTTTCGTAGGTATAGCTGGTCTTTGCCGTCCATGTAATGCGGCTGTACTTTTTGCCGTCGGTGCTGCGATAAATGTAGTACTTTACCGCACCGTCCACTTTGCTCCAGCTGATCTTCGGCTTGCCGTTTACGGTCGTTATCTTGATCACCGGTGCGACAACATAGTCCTCGTTTTTATCCCCACAGCGGGTGCAGACGCCGTTTTTGTAATCGTGGCCGAGAGCCTCGATCACTCTTATCTCGGTCTCGCCGCAGCGGGTGCAGATCCCGGTCTCAACGCCGGGCTCGGTGCAGGTGGCCTCAGTCATCACAGTCCATTCATCGATGTCGTGGCCGAGTGCTGCTATCTCTCTTTCCCCGGTCTCGCCGCAGCGAGAGCAAGTACCGACCTCAATGCCGGGCTCGGTGCAGGTGGGGTCGGTCGTCATGACCCACTCGTCAAGGTCGTGGCCGAGTGCGGGGAATTCTTTATATGTTGTGTAATCGCAGCGGTTGCAGGTATCATATGCTTCCCAGCCCGGCTCGGTGCAGGTAGGATCAAGTGCATCGTGGTGAACGAGGTCATGGCCGAGGGGTGCGATCTTCCTATCTTCTTCAAGATTGCATCGAGAACAGAAACTGATTTCAAGACCATAGAAGAAGCAATCAGGTTCCTGCATCAGATGCCATTCACTGAAATCGTGACCGAGGGCTGCAACCTTTCTTGTTACGGCCTTGCCGCAGCGAATGCAGGTTCCCGTTTCACTTCCGGCGTTGAGGCATGTGGGCGCTTCTGCCTGAGTCCATGCAGCGCAGTCGTGGCCAAGTGCGGGTTCTGTTCCCCGTTTTTCCAGGCTGCCGCAGATGCTGCATTCTCTTGTCTCGACGCCATCTTCAGTGCAGGTCGCCGCGCTTTCGACTGTCCAGTCGCCAAAGCTGTGCTCCGGGCACTCAATGTACCTTGTTTCCGCCATAGGGTAAACGTTCTTGAACTCATCGGTGGTGTATTTATCATCGAGGATGTGCCCCGTAAAATCGCTCTCGCCGCGCAGGAAATATCTATAGCTCTCAGGCGTTTTTCCTTCGTCCCATGTGGAGTCGATATAGTAATAAACACCGTCTATTCCGACAATGTTCCAAGCATGGCCGCAATCTTCCAAATTAGTACCTCTCACCATGCGGCAGCTGATTCCCGCCTGCGTCAGCATGTAGGACGCAAGCATTGCATAGCCGTTGCATACAGCCGTCTTGTTTACCATGGCAGCATAGGCCGAATATTTCAGCGTATAATCATCGTTATCCAAATTGTCATAGTCATAGGTGACATTTGAGCATATGTAGTCATAGATCGCACAGATCACTTCATACTCGCTCGAGCTGTCGGTAATATCAAGGCTGCTAAGAACCTCATCCACCCGCTTGCCCAGCTCTACGTTCTGCTCATCGGTAGTGTAGTATGTACAGGTAAAGACGACCCGCCAATTTGCGACGATCGTCGGCGTAATGCTGCAGCACCATTCTTTTACATCATAAAGAAAGCCTCCGGTTTTCTGCCTGGCTCTTTCCAGGATTTCATCCCGCAATGTAGATGACTGAGTAACGGCATCATTATCCAAAATGATGAGTATTTCGGAACAATGATCTCTCATTCCTTTTATCAGGAGATCGGCTGCTTCATCAATAGTTTTCGCTACAGGTTCCGCGTCATCTTCGTCAGTCTGCGATGCGTCGATCTCGTCCATGCTGACGCTTTCGCTAACAGACTCGGCGGCAGGGTCGCTTTGTATTGCGGCGTTTTGCGCCAAGGCGCTCGTCGGCAGCAGAGATATAAGAATTAAAAGTGTGAGAAATCCGCTTATGATCCTTTTCTTCACGTTAGTTTTTCCCTTCATTTTTTATTCATAATTTACATTATATCTCTTAATTCGACATAATACAATTGTATTTTATGCATTTTTCTTGTCAGAAAGTGAAAAAAAGATGGCGCCGAAGGAATTCGGTGCCATCTCAGACTATTTATTGTGGCTTATTTTGTTGCCTTGATGCTGACGGCGGTGCTGAGTGCGGAGTTTGCGTTGGTGTTTGCGGAGCAGATAGCCTTCACTTTGTAGTAATACTTGGTGCCCTTCTTTGCGCCGGTGTTGGTGTAGCTGAGCTTCGTCGTCACGATTGGCTTGCTACTGTAATTCTTGCCGTCGGTGGAGCGGTAGATGTAGTACTTATCCGCGCCCGTGACCTTGCTCCATGTGATCTTCGGTTTGCCATTTGCAGTCGTTATCTTCACCGTCGGCTTTGCGAGCGTCGTCGTGATGGTCTTTATTGCGCTGAAGGCCGAACCGACATTCGTGTTGTTCACGACTGCGATCGCTCTGACCTTGTAATAGTACTTCGTGCCGGACTTGGAATTGCTGTCGGCGTAGCTGAGCTTCGTGGTGATAGCAACGCGAGTGTATTTCTTGCCGTCCGTCGAACGGTATACCCAGTACTTCGTTGCACCCGAAACAGCCTTCCAGCTGAGCTTTGCCTTGCCGCCCGACCTACTGATCGTCACAGTCGGCGCTGCGGGTCTGCACTTGATGTTCTTGTCATTGCTGAACGCGGATTCAGCGCCGTTAGAGTTGACAGCCTTGACCTTGTAGTAGTAGGTCGTGCCGATCTTCGCACCTGTGTGCGTGACGCTTGTCTTTGTCGTTTCAATAAGCTGATAGTACTTCTTGCCGTCGGCGCTGTAAAACACCTTATACTTTGCCGCACCATCGACCTTGCTCCAGCTTATCTTCGGTTTGCCCGCCGATGTCGTGATCTTTATCACAGGAGCGGCAACATAGTTCGGATCCTTTTCGCCGCAGCGTGTGCAGCTGCCGTTTTTGTAGCTGTGGCCGAGAGCTGCGGTGTGATCATCAACGTAGCTGTCGCCGCAGGCGCAGGTGTAGGTCGTGTAGCCGCCCTCTGTACAGGTAGGCGCGGTCACGGTCGCGGTGTAGCTGTGGGTATGAGGCGGGACATAGTCGCAGTGGACGGTCGCGCTATCTATGCCTCTGGTAAATTCATTTTGGCTCAATATGCTGTCCCACTGCTCCTGCGTGCCGGTGAAGTACACATCCGTAAGCGCGCAGTCATAGAAGGTGATCTGGCCTATACTCTCAACGCTTGCCGGGATGACGACGCTTCTTATGTATTTGCTGCACCTGAACGAGCGGTTTTCGACCGTCTTCGTGCCGTCGGGGATCACATACTGCTCGGCGGTGTTTCCTCTGGGGTAGCTTATGAGCGTCGATCTGTCCTTTGAAAACAGTACGCCGTCGACTGAGCAATAATTTGCGTTGTCCTCTGCGACATTGATCTCTGTGAGGCTCCAGCAGATGTCGATGCCGGACACACCGATCGTTTCGACGCTTGCAGGGAGCGAAAGCTTTTGCAGCTTTTGGCACTCGTAGAATGCGAACGTGGTGATGGTTTTCACGCCGTCGGGAACGGCATACTCTGTGTCTGCCTTGTTCCGGGGGTACAGCTTCAAGGTCGTCTT
>CAVGBM010000029.1:0-18876 GCA_963627445.1 Oscillospiraceae bacterium
AAAGGAGTAATAATCATGGCTTCTCATGCACTTAGTAATATTACTGTTCTGGATCTTACCAGAGTTATGGCAGGCCCGTACTGCACAATGTTTCTCGCCGACCTCGGCGCAAATGTCATCAAGATCGAAAATCCCAAGGGCGGCGACGACACCCGCGCATTCCCTCCCTTTAAGAACGGCCAGAGCCTTTACTATGCAAACATCAACCGCAACAAGAAGGGCGTTACCCTGAACCTCAAGGCTCCCGAAGGCAAGGAGCTGTTCCTCAAGATGGTCAAGGAAGCCGACGTTGTTGTTGAAAACTACCGCCCCGGTGTTATGGAAAAGCTCGGCGTGGGCTATGATGTTCTCAAGGAGGTCAATCCCCGCATAGTTTACGGCGCTATCTCCGGCTTCGGCAGCTACGGTCCTCTCCACCAGCGTCCGGGCTACGATATCATCGCTCAGGCAATGAGCGGTCTGATGAGCCTCACCGGCGTTGAGGGCGGCGGCCCGCTGCGTACCGGCAGCGCTATCGGCGACCTCGTTGCAGGTCAGAACCTGACCATCGGCATCCTTGCAGCACTCAACGCACGCGAGATCACCGGCAAGGGTCAGCGTGTTGATATTGCCCTCGTTGACGGCCTTGTATCCTTCCTCGAGAACAACACCCTGCGTTACCAGGTAAACGGCGTTCAGCCCGAGCGTATGGGCAACCGTTACCCCTCCGCTGCTCCCTATGACTCCTTCAAGGCCAAGGACGGCGAGTTCGTCATCGGCTGCGGCAACAACAAGCTGTTTTCTCTCCTGTGCACCAAGGTGCTTAACAAGCCGGAGCTTGCCGAAGAGGAAGCTTACAGCATGCCCGCCTCCCGTATCGAGCATCAGTCAGAGCTCAAGAAGATCATTGAGGATTGGTCCAAGGACTACACCATCGAGGAGGCAGTTGACCTCATCCTCGGCGCTGGCGTTCCCGCTGCTCCTATCTATGACATCAAGGCTGTCATGGAAAACGACCACATCGCAAACGCACGTCAGATGTTCCTCGACTGCGACCACCCCGTCGCCGGTCACATCAAGCTCAACGGCAACCCCGTCAAGCTCATGGACGACATGCCCGAGCTCAAGTGGGCAGCTCCCGAGCTCGGTCAGGACAATGCCGATATCTACGGCGGCTTCGGCGTAGACGCAGCCCAGCTTGCTGAGCTCAAGGAAAAGGGCGTTATCTGATCCGGCATCCTAAAATAACCCTTGAGGCAGCGTTTTCTCTCCCCTTTTGCTGTCTCGGTTATAGATAAAATTACTCCCGACCCGTTTAATTGGGTCGGGAGTTTTTCTTATATATCAAGCGTTTTTTCAAGCTCGGCGGTGAAGGCTGCGAACTCCTCCTTATCGCCGGTGAATTTATATTTGTGCTCGGGTGCGGGGAATACGCCGGATTTGACCTCGGCGATGTAGTCTTTCATGCCCTGAGTTGCGATATCGCCGATGCTGCAATACTTCTTTGCAAACTTGGGGGTAAAGTTTTTGTACACACCCAGTGCATCGGCAGCCAAAATCACCTGACCGTCGCAGCACGCGCCCGCGCCGATGCCGTATACGGGGATGGGCAGTATCTTGTGGATGAAGGCAGCGGTCTCCTCGGGAACGCCCTCGAGAAGCAGCACTCTTGCGCCCGCCTTATACACCGCGATCGCGTCGTCGATGACTGCCTTTGCCGCCTCGGTGGTCTTGCCCTGCACCTTGAAGCCGCCCATGGCAGCGCTGCTCTGCGGGGTGAGACCGATGTGGCCGAACACGACGATACCTGCGTTTGCGATGGCACGGATCTTATCGGCGACCGCAACGCCGCCCTCGAGCTTGATGGCGTCCACGCCGCCCTCCTTCATGAAGCGCACGGCGTTGTTGACCGCGTCCTCGGTGCTTGCATGGTATGCGCCGAAGGGCATGTCGCCGATTATATAGGTGTTCGGAGCGCCGCGGCGCACGCCCTGACAGTGGGCAATGGACATGTCCATCGTGACGGGCACGGTGCCCTCATAGCCGTAGATTATCATACCCATAGAGTCGCCGACCAGTATCATATCCATGCCGGCTTCCTCTGCAAACGATGCCATGCATGAGTCGTAAATGACCATCCATGCCGCCTTTTCGCCGGTCTCCTTCATCTTCTGAAGATCAAGTATGGTTTTCTTCTTTGCCATTAAAAATGCCTCCTTGGTTTAGTTTTGATGTGATTATATCAATTTTTGAGGTGTATATCAACCGAAAAAATATTTGGTAACTTCCATACTAAAATAAGCCCTGCAACGTCGAGTTGCAGGGCTTATTTTTAGTCGTCCAAGTGGTCAATAGCGTACTGGGCTTCTTCTTTGGTGAACTTTTCACCATAGCTTGAAATCAGTTGGTCGTAGATAGCATTTTTAGACATGCTCATCATGTCCCTGTACGACTTTGCCTTTATCAATGCATTTTTGTTCCAGTCATAATCAAGATTATCAATGGCGTACTGTGCCGCATCCTTTTCAAAGCCTTCGCCATAGGACGAAACAAGTTGGTCGTAAATTGCCTGCTTGGACATATTCATGACCTCGGCATAGCTTTTTGCTTTAATAAGCGCATTTTTATATTCCCTTGAGGGTTCTTTTCCAAGCGAATATGTAATTGTGATCGAGCCACCTTCATTAACCTTTTCGCCTGCTTTTATGCTCTGTTTGATAACTCCGCCTTTGTCGGTCTTTTCGGAATAGTCCTGCTTAGCCGTGAGCTTCAAACCGTTATTCTTGCACCACTCCGTTGCCTCGGTCTCAGACATTTTGCTGAAATCGATAACTTCGACCTGTTTTTCTTCAACTACATCTGTAATTTTTGTTTGATTATCACCGACATCATCAATATCGTCAACAGACGCATCTTCACTGTTAAGATTGCTTACTAATACAAGGAAAAAGAACAGGCCGAAAACGACCGACAATATGACCTTGCCGCTCTTTTTCATGTCACCATGGTACTTCCACATGAGGAATATACCAACGGGCGCAAAGAACACGAGCATTACCCACATAAACCATTTTTCCAAATAGAATTTCGGTTTTTCGGTCTTCTGCACATCAATTTTTTCTTCGACCTTCACCTCGTCGACCTTTTCTTCAGCTTCAGGTTCTTGCTCCGGCTTGCTGACGAGCTTTAACTGCCGCCCACATTTAGGACAAACAATTGCGTCTATATCTATTCTTTCGCCGCAGTACTTACAAAACTTCTTATCTTCCATTTGCTCATATCCCCCATCTTAAACATAGTACGGATTTGGTTTTGATAATATTGCGATCAAATCCATTATCCAGCCAATGCAGAGCAATCCTGCCGTAAAAATATAAACGATGCCCATGCCGACTTTCCCCTCGTAAAACTTATGTGCACCCAAAAAGCCCAAAAACAGGCACAGGAAAAAGGCGACCCACTTATCGCAGCGCTTTACGCCTGCCGCAATCGCATTGACCGTATTTGTGTTTGTATTCATGTTGGTGTTATTGATAACGATCTGTGGACTGCTTTCATTTTGATCTGTTTTTAGCTTTTCCAGTTGTCTGCCGCAGCTTGGGCAAAGCACGGCATCGCTGTGAACTTTGCTGCCGCAAAACTCGCAATACTTACTATCCTCCGGCATTATTCTCCTCCTTTTCTCATTTTCTATAGTTTGAACCGGGGTCCAGCCTTTCGGCTACTTTCATCAGTATAACATACTTACTCGAATAGTGTAAGTATTTTTTTAGAAAAAATGAGAAAATATTAAGTGATAATGCTATTTGAGTGTTGGTGCAATATGTTTGACAGGAACAACGAGAATTACATATATGAGCTGGTCAGCAAAAACATGAAGCGGATACGAAAAGAAAAGGGCTTGACGCAAGAGCAGCTCGCCGAAAAGATGTCCTACTCCACGCAGTTTATATCAAACATCGAGAGTAAAAATCATCAGACCTTTTCACTCGGAACTCTGTGGCGGTTTGCTTTGGTCTTGGACATTGATATAAAAGAGCTTTTTACAGAAGAAGAATAACAAAAACCCCGGGCAAGGCAAAAGCTTTGCTCGGGGTTCCGCTATTATTCACATAAAGTACAAAAGTAGTATTACGCCGAGGATGATGCGGTACCAGCCGATGATCTTGAAGTCACGCTTTTTGATGTAGCTCATCAGGAACTTGATGACGAGCACCGAGACTAAAAACGCAACGACGCAGCCGATGGCGAGCGTCATGAGCTCCACCGATGTGAAACTGAGGCCAAACTTGAGTATCTTTATAAACGACAGACCGATCATGACCGGCACGGCGAGGAAGAAGGTAAACTCCGCCGCCGCAACTCGGGATACGCCGATGGTCAATGCGCCGATTATCGTCGAGCCCGAGCGTGATGTGCCCGGGATTATGGACAGCACCTGAAACAGGCCGATGATAAATGCGGTCTTGTACGAGATATCCTCAAGTGCAAGCACCTTGGGCGTGCGGTTTTTGTTCCAATTTTCGATGACGATAAACGCAACGCCGTAGATGACCAGTGCAAGCGATATTACCGTGGGCGTATGAAGATGCGCTTCGACGTAATCGTCAAACAAGAGCGTCACAATAGCGCCCGGGATGCAGGCCACGACGACCTTGAACCACATTGAGAATACATCCTTGCGGATGACGGGCTTTGTCTTATCCTTGGTCTGGAACGGCCACATTTTGTCCCAAAACAGCATCACGACGGCCAAGATCGCGCCAAGCTGAATGACGACGAAGAACATATCCTTGAAGCTGTCACTGACATTCATGTGGATAAACTCGTCGACCAGCAGCATATGACCGGTGCTGGATATGGGCAGCCACTCGGTTATGCCCTCGACAATGCCGAGGACTATTACTTTCAGTATTTCAATAAGCTCCATACAAACTCCTCAATAAAACTTATTCAGTCATTACAGGAGCATGACTCCTTTTTCGGCGCAGAGCTTGATGGTGTCGTTATCCCAAATGGATGCCTGCACCTCGCCGATGTGCGCCTTGCCGAGGAGCAGCAGCGAAAGTCTCGACTGGCCGATGCCGCCGCCGATGGTGAGCGGGAGCTCGCCGTTTAAGAGCATCTTATGGTACGGAAGCTCACGGCGGTCATCGCAGCCGGCGATGGTGAGCTGCTTATCAAGGGTCTGGGGGTCAACTCTTATGCCCATGGAGCTGAGCTCGACTGCGCAGTTTAGCCAATCGCACCAGAACATGATATCGCCGTTTAAGCTCCAATCGTCATAGTCGGGAGCTCTGCCGTCGTGCGGTTTGCCGGAGCGCAGTGCGCCGCCGATGCCGATGATGAAGGCGGTCTTGTGCTCCTTGAGGTAGGCATTCTCACGCTGCTTTGAGGTATAGTCGGGGTACATGTCCTCAAGCTCCTGAGCCGTGACGAACGACACCTTGCGCTCGAACTTGCCGAGGCGCTGGAGCTGGGGGTATATCGCCTGTATGGTGTCCTGCGTGTCGCAGACGGCCTTGACTATGTCCATGACGGTGAGCTTGAGGTAGTCAAGATTGCGGTTTTCGGGCAGGATGACCTTTTCCCAGTCCCACTGGTCGACATAGATAGAGTGCAGGTTGTCAAGCTCGTCCTCATCGCGGCGGATAGCGTCCATATCGGTGTACAGACCCTTGCCCGGGAAGAAGCAGTAGCGCTTGAGCGCAAGGCGCTTCCACTTCGCAAGCGACTGCACGACCTGCGCCGTTGCGTCCGAGCGCAGGATATCAAAGGTGACAGGGCGCTCGTAGCCGTTGAGGTTATCGTTAAGGCCGGAGTCGGCCTCGACAAACAGGGGTGCGGAAACTCGATAGAGGTTCAGCAGTGCGCCGAGCCTGTCCTCAAACAGGCGCTTTAAAAGGCTGATGGCCTTCTGAGTGTCATAAACGCTGAGGATGCTTTCGTAGCCCTCGGGAATGTAAGTTTTCATTTTCCTTATCCTTTCTAAATGCAAAATGCCCATCGGATGATGGGCATTAAGATAGACCCTTTGATTATTTATCGAGCAGCTCTATGAGCTTGCAGTAGATATCCTCTGCGTTGCTCTTGAAGTTTTTCTCGATGCGCTGAGCCTGCTCCTCGCCGGAGCTGAGTAGCTTCAGTCGCATGACCTCGCCCTTGCCGTCATTCATGGCGAGCGTGACCATGCAATTGCCGTCCTTTATCTTGTGCTCGGCCGTGAGCATGGATAGCCTGCGAAGCCGCTCGGCCTCGGGCGCAATGAGCTTTTCTGCCTTTTTGCGCACGGAAAACGGCAGACTGCTCTCGACGGTCTCCCCTGCCTGCGCGCCCTTTTCGGTTATGCGGTAGCCCTCGGGCGATTCGGTGACAAGGCCGGTGTCGACAAGCTCAGATAAGCAGTCGGAAAAATCAAAATATCCCACGCCGCCGTCACACTGGGTAAAGTCAGACAGCATATCACGTTCGACCGTGCCGGGCAGACGGCGCAGTATGAACAGTATCAGTATTTTAATGTCGAGCTTTTCGTGGATAAATCCAAGTCTGTCCATGATATCACTCTCCTCTTTTTGAGATTATACAGCAAAAATGTAAACCTGTAAATGTTATTTCTTATTCGCACGCTTGATGGCGATAAGCGAGCCGATGATGATTATGACGACCGACAGATGCATCATTATGCTCTTTGTCGAAAGCGGATCGACGCTGCTCGGCAGTATGCCGAAGTCGGCAAGCAGCATAGCAGCAAGCAAAATGGCCTCCGCCGCAATTATAAGTAAAGCAAATCTCTTTCCCATAAACACACCTCCGTACACTATCATAATAATACAGCTTTTCGTTTTTGTAAATGAATACTTCACAAATTGACCCTCGGCGCATACACTGTATTGAAGTTTTACTTCAAAAATGATCAGGGAGGTATGTTTATGGCAGACAGGGTCGTTCCGGGGCCTGTTAGCAATGATGACTGCATCAAAGAGGCCGTCTGCATAGATACAAGGAAGATAATGGACTCCTGTCGGGATAAGGACTGTGTCGAGGATCTGAGGGTCTACCCCACCGTGGGCTCGGCTGCCTTGATACAGAGCGCATTCAGCGTCCGCCCGCGCTGCGCCGAGCTTTTGCAGTGCGAGGTCAGCGTTAAGGAGATCTGCCTCAACAGAGGCTACTACACCGTCGATGTCACATACTTCTACAAGGTGACCGGCGAGGTGTTTCCGTCAAATCAGACGGTCACAGGTCTTGCCGTGTTTGATAAGCGAGTGATGCTCTTCGGCAGCGAGGGCAGCGTAAAGTCGTTCTCGTCAAACGCCACGGTAAACAGCGCCGACAACAGCATGCCCTACGCCGTCGTCGATGCGGTAGACCCCATCGCGCTGCACATGACGCTCTCGGACACCGCAGTTTCCGATCCCGGCATCGAGCAGAGGGATATACCCGACGCAATACTTAGTCACTTTGACGATGAGCTCTCGTTTGCGGCGGCAGAAAAGACGCTGTATGTCACGCTGGGGCAGTTTTCGATAATCAGGCTTTTGCGCACAACGCAGCTTCTCATCCCCGCCTATGATTATTGTCTGCCGGAGAAGGAGTGCGTCGGCGCAAGCGAGGATGACCCGTGCACGATGTTCGGGCGCATCCGCTTCCCCGTTGAGGAGTTTTTCCCGCCCGATGCCGTTGAGGAATGCGACGACTACAAAAGCCTGGTATAAATAAACAGTCGCCAAGGGCGGTACAAGATGAGAACATGCCGCCCTTTACGGGTTTAGTTTTGAACGAGCTATTTTTCGTTCAGGCAAAATAACAAAATTCCGGCAACACTTTGTGTATTACCGGAATTTTTTATGAAGCATGGGCGGAAAAGAGCCGTTCAAAACCGGCTTGCTTTTCAGCTTGTGCCGCCCAAAAAAAGAGCGACTGTTTTTTATTTTCTGATGACGATATTATCTTTGTCTTTATAAATGCCGTTTTCGGGGATGACTCCGCGGACGCAGCTTGTGGGGTAAACGCTTGCGCCTCGGCCGAGGATGGTGCCGGGGTTTAGGACGCTGTTGCAGCCTATCTCGACACCGTCGCCGAGGATAGCGCCGACCTTTTTGCGCTTAGTCTCGATCTCGCCCTCGGGGGATTTAATGACAACAAGGGTCTTGTCGCTTTTAACATTGCTCGTTATCGAGCCTGCGCCCATGTGCGACTTGTAGCCGAGCACGGAGTCGCCGATGTAATTATAATGCGGTGCCTGGACATTGTCAAAAAGTATCGAGTTTTTTATCTCGGTGGAATTGCCGACAACGGTGTTTTTGCCGATGATGGCGCTGCCTCTTATAAATGCGCAGTGGCGCACCTCAGCGCCGTGGTCGATGATGCAGGGGCTGCCGATGTAAGCCGACGGGAAAACCGTTGCATCCTTTGCGACCCAGACATTTTCGCCACGCTTTTCAAACTCATCCTCAGGCAGGGCATTGCCGAGCTCGATGATGAAATCCTTTATATCGGGCAGCACCTCCCAGGGGTAGGTCTTGCCCTCGAAAAGCGGCGCCGCTATGGTCTTTGTGAGATCTAAAAGTTCTTTAGTTTCAAGCATTTACTTCACCTTCACGAGCCTTCCGCACTTGGCCATTGCGTCGATGATATAGTCAACGTTCTCCTCGCACTTATCTACCGTCAGTGCCTCGACCATTACGCGCAGGACGGGCTCTGTGCCGCTTTTTCTGAGAAGCACTCTGCCCTCCGAGCCGAGCTTCGCCTCGACATCGGCGACTGCCGCCTTGACCTCGGCGCAGTTTAGCGTCTCGTCCTTATCGTCGACGACGACATTCTTTAGAAGCTGCGGGTACATGACAACGGGGGCAGCCAGCACGGAAAGGGGCTGCTTGCTCTCGCACATGGCCTCCATGATCTTTATGGCGGTCAAAATGCCGTCGCCGGAGTTTGCAAGGCGGCCGAATATGATGTGGCCGGACTGCTCGCCGCCGAGGATATGACCGTTTGCACGCATGTTCTCTGCAACATACTTATCGCCGACCTGGGTCTTTTCGTAGCCGATGCCGAGCTCGTCGAGAGCCTTGTAAAGACCCATGTTCGACATGACGGTCGTGACTATCTTCTTATTGCCCAGTATGCCGCAGTCCTGCATATACTTGCCGCAGACATACAGGATATGGTCGCCGGTTATAATATTGCCCTTTTCGTCGACGGCAAGGCAGCGATCGGCATCGCCGTCAAAGGCAAAGCCCACATCAAGCCCCTTGTCGAGGACAAATTGCTGTATCTTCTCGATATGCGTGGAGCCGCAGTCGACATTGATATTAAGGCCGTCGGGGTTGTTGTTTATGACATAGGTGTCGGCACCCAGAGCGTCAAACACGCTCTTTGCCATCATCCATGTGCTGCCGTTTGCGCAGTCAAGGCCGACCTTTTTCCCCTTGTACGAGCGTGTGGCAAGTGAGATGAGAAAACCGATATAACGGTTTCTGCCGGCGGCATAGTCTACGGTTCTGCCTATCTTGTCGTCCTTTGCGTAGGGCAGAACATCCGGTGCACCGCGGCTTGCCTTGTCGATATACTCCTCGATGCCGTCAAGCACATCGTCGCTCATTTTCTCGCCGCGGCCGTTAATGAGCTTGATGCCGTTGTCGTAATACGGATTGTGGCTTGCCGAGATCATAATGCCGCAGTCAAAATCGTCCGCCCTTGCGATATACGAAACGCTGGGGGTAGTGGTGACATGCAGAAGATATGCGTCAGCGCCCGAGGCGGTGAGACCTGCGCACAGAGCCGACTCGAACATGTAGCTTGAGCGGCGGGTGTCCTTGCCGATGACGATGCGGGCCTTGTGCTCCCTGCCGTAGTACCAGCCGAGGTAGCGGCCTATCTCAAACGCGTGCATGACCGTAAGGTCAACATTCGCTTCCCCACGGAAGCCGTCAGTTCCGAAATATTTTCCCATAACTGTTACTCCCCTTATACTTAATCAAGCTTTGATGCCGCCTCTTTGTCAAGGCAAAGGGTCATGTTCATGTGCATCTGGAGCATGGCCGCGGGCACATAGGTCGTTGTTTTGCCGTAGACCAGCTTGTGGATTATATCCGCCTTTTCCTCGCCGAATGCGACAAGGATAACATTTTTGGCGTTGCATATGGTTTTGAGTCCCATGGTAACGCCCATGTCGGGCACATTTTCAATGCCGCCGAAGTGCTCGGCCTTCATGCGCTTGGTGCTGTCGGTAAGCTGCTGGACATGGGTATGCGTGTCAAAAAGCGTGGCTGGCTCGTTAAAGCCGATATGCCCATTAAGGCCGATTCCGAGAACGACAAGGTCAAGGCCGCCGTGGGCTGCTATCTCATCGTCGTAGCTCTCGGGACTGTCCTCGGACGGCGTATGGAGCTTTGTGATACCCTTTTGGGCGTAAATCTCCTCGATTAGCTGATGAGCGCAGCTCAAGCTCTCGTCTGCGCCTATGTATTCGCAGACATTGAACGCCTCGCAGCAGGAAAGGTCGGCGGTGTCATCCGAGGAAAGCTCTGCAAAAACGCCCTCGAGCGAGCGCCCCGCCGTGAAGGCAAGGCAGGCGTTGGGCTTTTCGGAAACAAGCTCACTCACCATTGACGAAACAAGCTTGTTTATCGCTTCTTTGCTGTCAACAATAATTTTCATTTTTATACGCTTCCTTTATAATTCGTCTCCCACTGGTAAAGCTATTAGTCGGAGGCGATAAAATTGGCCATAATTTTTGTCAGAACAATAATATTATATTTTACCATACTAATATCGATGCGCATCATGGGTAAGCGGCAGCTTGGCGAAATGGAGCTGTCGGAATTTATCGTCGGCGCACTGATTGCAGACCTTGCCGCAACGCCTTTGCAGGATATAGGCACTCCCCTTTTAAACGGCCTTGTGCCGATAATCACGCTGTTTGCGCTTGAGATCATCATCGCAGGGCTATCCATGCGCAGCCTGAAGGTGCGCAAGCTCATATTCGGCAAGCCCGAGATAATAATTGAAAACAGCAAGATCGACCGCGAGAAAATGCGCAAAAACCGCTTCACGCTCGACGAGCTCATGCAGGAGCTGCGAAACCAAGGTCTTTCGGACACGACGCAAATAGAATATGCGATACTCGAAACGAACGGGCAGCTCAATGTCATTTTGCAAAAGTCCGAGCAGCCGGTCACGCCGTCGCAGCTCGGCATTCGCGCCGAGAGCGAGGGCTACGCCCACATTATAATAAACGAGGGCAGGATCCTAGATAACAACCTGCGTCTGCTCGGCAGAGACAGAAGCTGGCTTAACAAGGAGATAAAGCGTCAGGGCGCGGCATCCACGGAGGATGTGTACCTTCTCACGCTCACCGAGACGGGCAAAATATTCTGCCAGCGAAAGGAGCAGGCAAAATGAACAGAGAAATTTGCGCATACCTGCTGCTGTTAGCGCTGTTTTTAGGCTCGCTATACAACATCCATGTGATGGATGACAAGATAGGCTCTCTGCGCACGGAGGCCGAAAAAGCCTATGAAAGCGCCCAAAGCGGCGACTTTGACAAGGCCGAGGCCGAGCTGCGCTCGGCAGCGGACAGGTGGCTTAACATGGACGAGTATACACATATTTTCATCCGTCACACGGAGATAGACTCGGCGACGGATGCGTTTTTCGATATGCTGTCGGATATTGCGTCAAAGGACGCGGAAAGCGCCGAGGGAAGCTACCGTAAGCTTGACGCTCATCTGAAATCGCTCATCACGATAGAGCATCTGAGCTTCGGCAGCATATTCTGATCACTTGTCGCTAAGAAGCTTTGTAAGCTCCTCCATGAAGGTATTTATATCCTTGAAGCTACGGTAGACCGAAGCAAAGCGCACATATGCGACCTCGTCGACCTCCTTCATTCTTCTCATGACCATCTCGCCGATGTCGACGGTGCTGATCTCGCGCTCGAGGGCGCTCTGCAGCTCCTGCTCGATCTCGTCGGCGATCTTCTCAAGCTGCGCAAGCGACACGGGACGCTTTTCGCATGCGCGCACCATGCCGTTAATGAGCTTGACGCGGTCAAAGGTCTGGCGCGAGCCGTCACGCTTGACGACGACCAGCGGCAGGTGCTCGATGATCTCATATGTAGTAAAACGCTTCTGGCACGCAAGACACTCTCTGCGTCTGCGTATGGTCGAGCCCTCCTCGGCGGGACGGGAGTCGATTACCTTACTTTCAAGAAATCCGCAAAACGGGCATTTCATCTGTGCTTCCTCCGAATGGACAAATTTTGGTCAAAAACACTATATCTTGTGTATTATAGCACAATACACCCTCAATTGACAAGGGCAAGAAACTCATCATGGGTCATAAGGACATTCAGCACATCCAAAAGCGCGTTTCCCGTCATTTTCTCGGGTAAGCCGAGCTTTTTCAGAAGCTCTGCCCGCTTTTTTGCGCTGTCTGCCCTGCCGGTGTAGCCCTTGGCGTACATATCAGCTTTGGTGATGGCGGCTTTCTTATCCTCCGACACGCCGTCCACGGTCGCGCCGGCGGCAATGAGTGCATCTAAAAGTACCTCGGGCTTCATGCCCTCAACGCCGAGCTTGCCTTCCTTGGAGGCTTTGGCCTTGCGGCGCTCCTTGCCGTAAACATCGGGGATGTAGGCGTGCTTGAGGTACCTCGGGTCAACGCAGCCTTTTATGAAATTGCGTATGACAAAGCCCGCTCCGTCGGAGTCCGTGAACACTATCATGCCGCGCTTTTCGGCAAGCGTGCGCAGAAGCTGCTGTTTTTCCTTGTTATTAAACACGCCGAAGCCGCCGGTCTCGATGATGACGGCATCGACGACCTGCGAGAGCGTATTTTTATCATATCTGCCTTCGACGACTATGACCTCGGAAATTTTATGCATCGGTCTCACCTGCGGCAATGCGCATGACGCACTCCTTTAAAAGCTCCCTGGGCTCTGTGCGGCTGCTCTTCATGGCGTAATCGGTCTCGGCGCACAGCTCCACGGCTCGCCTGAGCTGCGTCTGGCTGAAGCGGCGGGCGCTCGTCATGAGCTTTGAGGCGACAAAGTCATGCTTTAACGAGCAAGTCTTCATGAGATAATCCTTGCCCTGCCCGCTTTGGATGGCGACCGAGGCCGCATAAAGCTGGCGCATCTGGTTGCCGAGCACGGCAAGTATCATGATAGGCTCGTTGTTTTTATCGTCCAAAAGCTCGCCTAATAGCGACATGGCAGCGTTATACTCGCCCCGTGCCATACTCTCGGTCATGTCGAAAACGACGGCCTCGGGGATGTGGTGCGCAACGGTGTTGACATCCTCGATGGTGACCTTATCTTCCTTGGCGTAGGCGGCAATTTTATTAATCTCGGGGATGAGCCCGCTCATTATATCGCCGCTGACAGTGATGAGCCGCTGGGCGGCATTGAGCTCGATGCTCTTGCCCTGGGCGGCAAAGCGCTTGACTATCCACTTGATGAGCGCATCGCTTAATTGAGCAGTGACATGTATCTCAACGCCGGCTTTGGCAAAGGTTTTATATAGCTTGAGGCGCTTATCCGGCTCAAAGCTCGGCTCGCACAAAAATGCCACGGTGCAGTAGTCGGGGATATCACTTATGGCCTTTATGACCTCGTCGGCCTCAGAAAGCTTATTAAGGTCAATGCCGCGCACCTCGACCATGCTGCGCTCGGACAAAAACGGCACAGAGTCGATGGCCTCGGCAAGCGCAAGAGCGGAAAAATCCCGCTCGTTCAGCTTGCGGTAGCTAAAATCATCCGCCTCATCGCCCACGCAGAGCCTGCGCAGCTCGGCAAGGTACTGCTCAGCCAGGTAGTCCTCCGGCCCCCAGATAAGGTACAGCCGCTGCGGGCCTGACTGCCGCAGTCTGCGGATGCTCTCACCGTAATTGAATTTTTCTTCAGTTCTCGTCTTTCTAGCCATTTAATCACCGCAATTTATAACTATTCTTCCGCTTTCGTCGGTTCTGTATATCGTTATGCCGTGCTCGCGGAGCCGCTCGAGCACTTCGTCCGCCGGATGGCCGTAGTTGTTGTAGCCCACGGATATCACAGCTTTTTCGGGATCGGCCTCATCCAAAAGCTCCTCGCTCGTTGAATACTTCGAGCCGTGGTGGCCGACGATGAGTATATCCGTGTCGGACAGATCCTGCGCATTAATGAGCTTGCGCTCTGTCGCCTCGCGCACATCGCCGGTTATGAGAATGCTCTCGTCGCCGACCTCGGCGGTTAACATAATACCTCTATCGTTCTTATCGCCCTTGTCAAATGGCGCATAGAGCTTAAGGCTGATGCCGCCTGCGTCAAGATCGGTATCGCGGGAAATGTACATGAGCTTAACATGGTTATCATGGGCAGCAGCAATGAGCTCGGAGAGCACTCCGTCATCTATATAGCCGACATACTCGGGCAAAACGAGCGTGCCGACCTTTACTGTGTTCATGAGCCGCACGACACCGTTTATGTGGTCAGAGTGCAGGTGCGTGAGGATTAGGCAGTCAATTTTCCATCTTCCGCTCGCGAGCAGATACTGCCCTACCTCGCTTCCGGCGTTTGTCACCGTGCCTCTGCTGCCGCAGTCGATGACCACGGCGTGCTCGCCCTCGGTCACGGCTATGCATTGTCCGCTGCCGACATCCATTACGCCGAGCGTGCCGGTGTCATTGAGCATGTCCGCTCTGGTCTGCAGGAACACGCCGATAAGCGCAACAAGACTCAGCGTGGCCGGTATCAATGGGTTTAGTCGCTTGCCGTTTCTGCGCACAAAGTACCATACGGTAAAGGCCGCGTACACGAACGCAAGCCACAACACGGCGTACAGGTTTTCGGTATACACCGCCGAATACGGCAGGCGGGCAAGCCCCTTGACCACAAAGGCAATATACCGAACGAGATAAGCAAGTGCCTGCGCCGCAAGCACGGCAAGCGGTTTGATCACAAAGCCTATAAGGCACACGGCGTATCCGCCGACAAAGAGCACAGATACTGCCCACAGGCAGAGTATATTCGTTATCGGCATCAGGAGCGAAACATAGCCAAAGTGCACCGCAATAAGCGGCACGGAGAATACCGTGACGCTAAGCGAGCTTGACAGCGAGCCGATGAGATAGCTGCGCAGTCTGCCCTTGCCCCTGATATGCGTGCTCAGCCAATCATACACGGGCTGCGCGAACAGATAGATGCCCGCCATCGCCGAAAACGACAGCTGGAGCGAGACGCTTCCGGCGGCAAAGGGATTTGCGGCTAAGATGAGTGCAAGAGCAAAGCACAGGCTTGTCGTCCGGTCGTTCTCCCTGCCGAAAACGGGTGCAAGCAGGAAAACCGAGAGCATTATACCGGCACGCACCGCCGACGGCGACGAGCCCGACATGATAACGAACGCCCAAATGAGCGTCAGGCACAGCAGCGATGTTCTCCTGCTTCTGCCCATGACGAGCTGCAAAAACGCAACTAAGAACGACACATGCATGCCCGATATGGCGACAGCGTGGGCAAGTCCTGAGACGCCCATTGCCGAATACAGCGCATCGTCGTTATAATACTCGCTCCTGTCGCCGGTCAGGAGTGCCAGCATAAACGGCGCGGCATCCTGCGGAAACACGCTTTTTATCTGCGTGCGCAGGTCTCTGCCGATTCTCTGCGGCAGGAATTTTACCGAGCCGCTGTGCGATATCAGCTCTGCTTCTTCAAGATTACCGGTGGCGTAAATGCCGCCGGATATGTAATTGTCGACCTCTTCGCCGTATCTTGTCGCCGCCGAGCGGAAGCGCAGCTTCACATTCAGCATGTCGCCGGGCTCGACCTCCGTCAGCTTATGGTCATAATCATATATCGCCGCTTTAACACGCGGAAGTCCGTCGGTTTTAAGCTTGACATTTATACGGCTGCAATAATCGTAGTGCGTCGGGTAGTCAAGCACCTGCGTCTGAACGGTCAGGGTCTTGCCCGTCAGCTCCTCGCACGGGATGACCGTGCTGTCGTAATGATACTTATAGCCCAGAAAGCCTATCGCAGCGGCAAGCGCCGCAAGCAAAACGCGCTTTCTTGCATTCCCCTTAAAAAGCAGACCGAGTAATGCCGCGGCCGCAGCCAAAACAGCTGCGGTCAAAAGGGTCTCATACGGCAAAATGTAGTGTGCTGCAAAGATGGAAAAAGCATATCCAATCGAAAAGATCGCCAGCTTCCTGACACTTTTCATATCCGAATCTCCACTGAGCTTTATCTAATCAATTATCTAATCAAAAAAGCAGAAAGTCACAGGGCCTTCTGCTTTTTTCGCTTCTCGTTTTTTACGCCATAGTCTCGTCGAGCTTCTTGCCGCCGAGGATATGGAAGTGCAGGTGCTTTACGGTCTGGCCGCCATCCTCGCCGCAATTATTGACGACGCGGTAGCCGTTGGTGAGCCCTTCGGCCTTTGCTATCTTTGCAATAGCCTCAAAGCACTTTGCAACAAGTGCGGAGTTATCGGCGTTTATCTCGTCAGCGCAGCAGATATGCTGCTTGGGCAGTACGAGAACATGCACCGGTGCCTGCGGATTTATATCGCGGAAGGCGAAAACATACTCGTCCTCATAAACCTTGGTCGAGGGTATCTCCCCCGCTATGATCTTGCAAAACAGACAATCGTTCATTGCTTTCTCCTTTCACTCAGATGCCGAGCTTTTCGGCAACAAAATCATCAACAACTGCAAGTGCGTTATCGGTCTTGAGCACATCGCTGCCGCCGCCCATAGCCGAATCCGGCTTGCCGCCGCCCTTGCCGCCTGCAACGGCGGAGACGTAGCGGACGAGCTCGCCTGCCTTGATGCCCTGTGCGACAGCATCAGCGCCGCAGGAGGCAACGAAGGTGACCTTGTTCTCGTTTATCGTTGCCAAAACGGCAACGACCTTGGGATCCTTATCGCGCAGGAAGTCGCCTATCTTTCTCAGATCATTTGCGGCAAGATCGGTGCGCGTTGCGGTCAGGACGCTCAGGCCGCCTATCTGCTTTGCGGCAAACAGGAAGCGCTCAACATCGCCGTACAGGAGCTTGTCCTTAAGGCGCTCAACGCTCTGGCGCATCTCCTTCATCTCCAAAACAAAGCTCTCGGTCTTTGTAAGCAGGTCAGAGGGCTTGGTCTTCAAAAGCTCAGCTGCCTTTGCAAGCTTGAGGTTTGCCTCGTTTGACATGCGCAGGAACTCCTTGCCGGTGACGGCTTCGATCCTGCGAACGCCGCTTGCGATGGAGCTCTCGCTGAGAATGTGGAACGGGCCGACCTTTGCGGTGTTATCTATATGCGTGCCGCCGCACAGCTCCATGCTGTAGTCACCCATGGTGACGACCCTGACGACATCGCCGTACTTTTCGCCGAAAAGTGCCGTTGCGCCGAGCTTTTTGGCCTCGTCGATGCTCATTTCCTTTGTGACTATATCCATGCCCTCGAGGATTGCCTCGTTGACGGAGTTTTCGACCTCCGTCAACTCCTCGGGTGTGAGAGCGTTAAAGTGCGTGAAGTCAAAGCGCAGCTTATCGGCATCAACGAGCGAGCCTGCCTGATGGACATGGTCGCCGAGCACCTCGCGCAGTGCGCTGTGCAGAAGATGGGTTGCGGAGTGGGCTCTGGACACGGCCTTGCGGCGGTCGGTATCGACGGAGGCTATGACCTCGTCGCCGACGCTGAGCGTGCCGGAGCGCATAATGCCGTAGTGCAGGTACTTGTTGCCCTTGTCCTTCTTGACATTCGTGACCTCAAAGCGGGTGAACCTGCCCAAGAAAACATCATCAAGGCCAAAGCCGATATCGCCGGTATCGGCCAGCTGGCCGCCCATTTCGGCGTAGAACGGGGTCTTGTCGAGAACGACTATGCCCTCGCAGCCCTCGGGTATCTCGGAGGCAAGCTCGTCGGCGTATACAAGTGCGAGCACGGTGCCCTGATCGGTGGTCTTGTCGTAGCCTGTGAACTTTGTGGGCGTGGTGTCAAGGCCAAGGTCAATGCCTGCCCAGCCGAGGTCGCCCAGTGCTTCACGAGCCTTTCTTGCGCGGACGCGCTGCTCCTGCATGAGTCTGTCAAACTCGTCGGTATCGAGCGTCATGCCCTCGTCCTCGACCATCTCAAGCGTAAGATCCACGGGGAAGCCGTAGGTGTCGTAGAGCTTGAATGCGTCAGCGCCGGAGAACACGCTCTCGCCCTTTGCCTTGTGCTCGGCAAGGATGGATGCAAATATCTGCATGCCGGCATCGATGGTCTTTGCGAAGTTTTCCTCCTCGCTCTTTATAACGCGGGTAATGTACTCCTGCTTCTCGCGAAGCTCGGGGTACTGGCACTCGTTTTCGTGGATGACGGTGTCGACTATCTCATAAAGGAAGGGCTTATTCACGCCAAGCAGCTTGCCGTGGCGGGCAGCGCGGCGCAGCAGGCGGCGCAGGACATAGCCTCTGCCCTCGTTTGAAGGCAGAACGCCGTCGCAGATCATGAATGTTGCACTGCGGATATGGTCGGTGATGACGCGCAGGGAGACATCCATCTTGTGGCTCTTGCCGTAGAATGCGCCGGTTATCTCGGAGACCTTGTGGGTGATGTTCATAACGGTGTCGACATCAAACAGCGAGTCAACGCCCTGGCACACGACGGCAAGGCGCTCAAGTCCCATGCCGGTGTCGATATTCTTCTGAACGAGGTCGGAGTAGTGACCCTCGCCGTCGTTATCAAACTGGCTGAAAACATTGTTCCAGACCTCGATGTAGCGGTCGCAGTCGCAGCCGACGGTGCAGTCGGGCTTGCCGCAGCCGTACTTTTCGCCGCGGTCATAGTATATCTCCGAGCAGGGGCCGCACGGGCCGGAGCCATGCTCCCAGAAGTTATCCTCCTTGCCGAAGCGGAAGATGCGCTCAGCAGGGATGCCGATCTGCTTGTTCC
>CAVGBM010000030.1:0-2268 GCA_963627445.1 Oscillospiraceae bacterium
TTTTCCTACATAGGGGGTGTTTTGTCTATTGTCCGTTTTTTACGGTTCGGTGCAATTGGATGAGCTTATTTTTATTTCTTGCCGAGCTTGGCGAAGAATTTGAATGTCAGCGGCCATATGAGACCGGCAAAGAGGATCACGATAAAGTACCGCACGCCGTGGGCAACGCTGTGTCCGCCGAAAAGTGCCAGCAGCGGAGCCTTGAGTGCGGCCTTTATGCCGACCGTCACGCCGAGACCGACAGCGACCTTTATTATCTGCGCCCACCAAACGGCTTCGGTGGGGAAGTTAATGTACTTCCTGTCAAGATGGAACACCAGCAGAAGGCCGACGGCGCAAAACAGTATCATGTACGCATTTTTAAGGCCGGACTCGTAGTTTCCCGTGTCGAGGTCGGCGGGGAAGTTATACAGCTCCACAAAGGCGACGAATGCGCCTGCAAGCAGGATGAATATCGCAAAAAGAACGTAGACTCTCTTAGGCTTTTCGTCCATGTCGCGGAAAAACGGGTACAAAACGAACATGAGAATTAAACCGATGCCAAGCGAAACTCCAACATCCAGCGGCGTGTGCACGCCCACATACATCCTCGAGAACGCCGTCAGCGCGATAAGCAGTGCAAGTACTATCCGCAGCGCGGTGTTTTTCGTGTACCTCGCCGGTGCGCCGAGTGTCGCAAAGGCGTTTTGCGTGTGTCCGCTCGGGAATGAGTAGCCGGTGGCCTCGGCTCGCGCGCTTTCAACTATCGTAAAGTTCGGATCCTTGACCCACGGCCTCGGTATTCTGAACCACAGCTTCAAAAACTGGTTGATGATAGTTCCGGCAAAGCCGACGGTCATCATGTAGTAGCCGCATTTTTTGCTGATGCACCAAAAGACGATGATCGCCGCAGCGATAAACACGGTCTCGCCGCCGAGATTCGTCACAAGCGCCATGAGCTTGTCGAGAAACGGAGTTCTAATGCTCTCAAGAGCGTAAAGCAGTTCCATAAAGCACCTCTGGTTTTAGTAAAAGAGCCCCTGTTTATACAGACGCTCTTATATTTTTATAGGTTATGCCTCGTCGATTATTCTGTTGATGACCTTTATCATGCGCGCCTTGTTGTACAGAACGGGGACGGGGTAGGTGGGGTTAGCTTCCTTGAGCGCCCACTCGGCCATCTGCGGGATATCCTCCTGCTTTATGTTGTCAAAGCCGGTGGGGATATTCATGCGCTTGTTCATTGCGCGTATCTCGGCGATAAACGCCTTGGCCTTTTCCTCGTCCGTGCCGGTGGTCTTGGCGCCGGTGAGTTCAGCCAGGCGGGCAAGATCCTTATAAACGGCAGAGCCGTAATCCTCAAGAACGATGGGGAGAATGACTGCATTTGCAAGGCCGTGCGGGGTGTTGTACAGACCGCCGAGGGTGTGCGCAATTGCGTGGACGTTGCCGACACCTGCACGGGTGAAGGCAAAGCCTGCCTTGTAGGCCGCCATGAGCATTTCCTGGCGAGCCTCCATGTCGTTGCCGTCATTGTACGCTCTTTCAAGGTACTTAAATATCGCAACGGTCGCCTCCTCGGCGAGCTGATCGGTCTCCTTGGTGGTGAGCTTAACGGATACATAAGCCTCAACAGCATGGGTCAGAGCGTCCATACCGGTGGTAGAGGTGGTCTTGGGCGGAAGATTGCGTGTAAGCTCGGGGTCGAGTATCGCATACTTCGGGACAAGGCACAGATCCATGATGGCGTACTTATGGTGCGTCTCCTGGTCGGTGATGACGGCGGCTATCGTGGTCTCGGAGCCGGTTCCTGCGGTAGTGGGAACTGCAACAAAGGTGGGGATCTTGTGAATGACCTTGAACAGACCGGCCATCTTGTTGACGGGCTTGTGGGGGTGAACTACACGGGCAGCTGCACCCTTGGCTGCGTCCATGGGCGAGCCGCCGCCGATGGCAAGGAAGCCGTCGCAGTTACTCGTCAGGAACATTTCCTGAATTTCATCGACGACCTTTACGGTGGGGTTAGCGGAGACCTCGCTGTAGTGCACATAGGCGATACCGGCCTTGTCGAGTGCCTGCATAGCGATGGGGGCGATGGTCTTGCCGACGGTGCGGCCGGTGACGATCATGACCTTTTTAACGCGGTTTTTCTTAAAAAGCTCGGGAGCCTTGGCAAGCGAGCCCTCGCCGATGACGGTAATGGGCTTACGCCAGTATAAAAAGCGAGCTCCGATATCGAAAAAGAACTGATAAGTGCGGTAATATGCATTAGCGATACCCGTCTTATCA
>CAVGBM010000031.1:0-14863 GCA_963627445.1 Oscillospiraceae bacterium
TGACCTTAACGCCGACATGCATGCCCTCACGGAGCTTGAAGTTAGCGACGGACTTTCTTGCGACGGTTGCAACAGCGTGCTGACCGGTGATAGCGGAGATCTCCTTGATGACATTGTCAAGGGCCTTTGCATTGTCCTTGCAGTCGCCGCAGCCGACGGATACAACGATCTTGTCGATCTTGGGGATCTGCATGGTGGACTTGTACTGGAACTTCTCCATCAGAGCAGGAGCAACTTCCTCAACATACTTTTTCTTCATTCTTGTCATAGTCAGTTTCTCCTTTCTCAGATTTCTGCGCCGCACTTCTTGCAGACACGGACTTTCTTGCCGTCTGCGATCTTGTGGCCGACGCGGGTGCCCTTGCCGCACTTGGGGCAAACGAGCTGTACCTTGCTGACATAGATGGGGGTCTCGACCTTGATGATGCCGCCGTCCTGACCCTTCTTCTGAGCCTTCTGGTGCTTGGTTGCGACATTGACGCCTTCAACTATGACCTTGAGAGCCTTGGGATCTGCAACGAGGACCTTACCGGTCTTGCCCTTATCCTTGCCGGACAGGACTATAACTTTATCGTCTCTTTTAATATTCATTCTCTTTGCCCTCCATTAAATCACTTCGGGAGCCAGGGACAGGATCTTCATGTAGTCCTTATCACGCAGCTCACGAGCAACGGGTCCAAAGATACGAGTGCCACGGGGGTTCTTATCGGTACCGTTGATAAGAACTGCAGCGTTCTCGTCGAAACGAACATAGGTGCCGTCTGCACGACGGACGGGCTTTGCGGTACGAACGATGACTGCCTTGACGACATCACCCTTCTTGACAGAGCCGCCGGGAGCTGCCTTGCGGACAGATGCGACGATGACATCACCGATGCTTGCGTATCTGCGCTTGGAGCCGCCGAGAACTCTGATGCACTTGATTTCCTTGGCGCCGGTATTGTCGGCAACCTTCAGATAAGTCTCTTGCTGTATCATTTATGCTGCCTCCTTACTTAGCCTTCTCAACGATTTCGACCACGCGCCATCTCTTGTCCTTGGACAGGGGGCGGGTCTCCATCACACGAACGATATCGCCGATGCCGCATTCGTTGTTCTCGTCATGCGCCTTCAGACGGTAGGTTCTTCCGATGATCTTCTTATAAGTCTTGTGTGCGACACGATCCTCGACGATGACGACGACGGTCTTGTCCATCTTGTCGGACACTACCTTGCCGACACGGGTCTTACGGGAAGTTGTTCTTTCATTCATTCTGACTTACCTCCTCACTGCTCGAGCTGTTTCTCGCGGATAACGGTCTTGACTCGGGCAATGTCACGACGCACAGCGGAAATCTTTACGGGGTTATCGAGATGATTGGTGGCATGCTGCATACGGAGCATGAACAGATCCTTCTTGAGCTCTACGAGCTTTGCCTCGAGGTCTGCAACGGACATAGATCTAATTTCATTTGCCTTCATCTTATTCACCACCGTTCTCAGACTCAGTGCCCTTTGCGATTATCTTGGTCTTGCAGGGCAGCTTGTGGCTTGCAAGGCGAAGTGCCTCACGAGCGGTTTCTTCGGGTACGCCGGCGATCTCAAACAGAACTCTGCCGGGCTTAACGACTGCGACCCAGTACTCGGGCGAGCCTTTACCGGAACCCATACGGGTCTCGGCGGGCTTTGCGGTCACGGGCTTGTCGGGGAAGATCTTGATCCAGACCTGGCCGCCACGCTTGGTGTAACGGGTCATTGCGATACGGGCTGCCTCGATCTGATTGCTGGTGATCCAGCACGGCTCGGTGGCCTGGAGGCCGAACTCGCCGTATGCTACAAAGTTACCACGAGTAGCCTTGCCCTTCATGCGGCCACGGTGTACTCTGCGGTACTTAACTCTCTTAGGCATTAACATTAGTTGTTGCCTCCTTCCTTGGGAGCTGCGTTAGCTGCGGGGCGGGGTCCGCGGTTGTAGCCGCCCTGGCCTGCGGGACGCTGGCCATAGCCGCCCTGACGGCGCTCACCCTGCTGGCCACGGTTGTAGCCACCCTGACGGCGGTCACCGCCCTGACGACGGTCACCACGGCGGTCGTCACGACGACGGCGCTCGCCCTGGGGCTTGTTCATGTCCATCACACGGGGAGTGGTACGCAGGGTCTGGGAAAGGACTTCGCCCTTGTAGATCCAAACCTTGACGCCGATGCGGCCGTAGGTGGTGGCTGCTTCGGCAAAGCCGTACTCGATGTCTGCACGGATGGTCTGAAGAGGAATGGTACCGTCGTGGTACTGCTCAACGCCTGCGATCTCACGGCCGCCGAGTCGACCGGAGCACATGACCTTGATGCCTCTTGCGCCCATGCGCATTGCACGACCCATTGCGTTCTTCATTGCACGGCGGTGAGAGATACGCTTCTCGATCTGCTGTGCGATATTCTCTGCTACGAGCTGAGCATTGGTGTCGGGGGTGCGGACCTCAACGATGGAGATCGCGACATCCTTGCCGATCATCTTTGCGACTTCCTGACGGATGCGCTCGATCTCCTGGCCGCCCTTGCCGATGACAACACCGGGTCTGGAGCAGTGGATGAAAATGCGGACCTTGTTGGAATCACGCTCGATCTCGATGGTAGGAACACCGGCCGAATAGAGGGTCTTCTTCAGGTATTTGCGAATGTTGTAGTCTTCTACGATAAGATCGCCGACCTTATCTGCACGGGCGTACCAGCGGGAATCCCAGTCCTTTATAACGCCGACACGCATGCCATGAGGATTAACTTTCTGTCCCATTTATTCTGCCTCCTTCCTTAGTCTCTCTCAGCCACGCAGATGGTGATGTGGCTGGTGCGCTTGTTGATCCTGTACATACGACCCTGAGCTCTGGGCATGCCACGCTTGAGGATCGGGCCGCCGGTTGCATATGCAACTGCGACATACAGCTTCTCGGGATCCATTTCGAAATTGTTCTCGGCGTTTGCACATGCGCTCTTGAGGAGCTTCATCATGTACTCGCAGCCGGATTTGGGGGTGTGTTCCATAAGTGCCATGGCGACGTCTGCGTCTTTGCCACGGATCATATCGCAGATGATGCCGACCTTGCGGGGGGAGATACGAACATACTTAACTTCTGCTCTTGCCATTTTCTTTTCGTCCATGTTATCTCCTCCTTACTTACCGGTCTTGCTGCCTGCGTGACCACGGAAGGTACGGGTGGGAGCAAACTCGCCGAGCTTGTGGCCGACCATATCTTCGGTGACATACACGGGGACATGACGGCGGCCGTCGTGTACAGCGATGGTGTGTCCTACGAAGGACGGGAAAATGGTAGTGGCACGGCTCCAGGTCTTGAGGACCTTCTTCTCGCCTGCCTTATTCATTTCATCGACTCTCTTCAGAAGCTCGGGAGCTGCGAAGGGGCCTTTCTTAACGCTTCTACTCATTTACTTATGCCCTCCTTACTTTGCATTGCGGCGCTTGACTATGAACTTATCGGTACGGTTCTTAGTCTTGCGGGTCTTGTAGCCGAGTGCGGGCTTGCCCCAAGGAGTTACAGGGCCGGGACGGCCGACAGGGGACTTGCCTTCACCACCGCCGTGGGGGTGGTCGCAGGGGTTCATGACGGAACCGCGGACGGTAGGACGGATGCCCATGTGGCGCTTGCGGCCGGCCTTACCGATAGAGATGTTGGAGTGGTCGATGTTGCCGACCTGACCGATGGTGGCAAAGCAGTCCATGCGGACCTTGCGGTACTCACCGGAGGGGAGGCGAACAGTGGCCATGCCGTTTTCCTTTGCCATCAGCTGTGCGGAAACGCCAGCGGAACGGACGAGCTGTGCGCCCTTGCCGGGGTAGAGCTCGATGTTGTGGATAACGGTACCAACGGGGATGTTTGCCAGGGGCAGAGCATTGCCCGGCTTGATGTCGGCGGATGCGGAGGAGACGACCTTGTCGCCTGCCTTCAGGCCGACAGGAGCGAGGATGTAGCGGCGCTCGCCGTCGGTATACTCAACGAGTGCGATGAATGCGCTGCGGTTGGGGTCATACTCGAGGCGCAGAACTTCTGCTTCCATCTCGGTCTTGTTGCGCTTGAAGTCGATGATACGGTACTTCTGGCGGTTGCCGCCGCCCTTGTGGCGGACGGTGATGCGGCCGTAGCTGTTGCGGCCGGAATTCTTCTTGAGGACCTCAGTCAGTTTCTTCTCGGGCCTTGCGTGCTTGTCAACACCGTCAAAGCCGGAAACGGTCATCTGTCTGCGGGCCGGAGTGGTAGGTCTGTAAGTTTTAATAGACATTCTTATTCCTCCCCTTATGCCATGCCTTCGAACAGCTCAATGTTCTTGGAGTCTTCACTGAGCTTTACGACTGCCTTTTTCCAAGAGGCGGTTTTGCCCTTCGGGTATGCGCCGGTGCGCTTTTCCTTGCCGTGGACATTCAGCGTGGTGACCTTGATAACGGTAACGCCGAAGATCTCCTCGATTGCCTTCTTGATTTCGACCTTGTTTGCGTCCTTTGCGACTTCAAAAGCGTACTTCTTGATGTCCAGGTCTTCCATGGACTGCTCGGTGATGATCGGGCGAATGACTATATCATAAGCGGTCTTCATCATGCGTACACCTCCTCGATCTTTGCAAGAGCTGCCTTGGAGACAACGAGCTTGCGGTTGTTGAGAATCATGTAGGGGCTGAGGATGGTTGCGATGGTGGTGGTGATGCCTGCGATGTTGCGTGCAGACTTAACGACCTTCTCGTCAACATTCTCGGTGACAACGAGTGCCTTGCCGGATACATTGATGTTCTTCAGGAATGCTGCGAAAGCTGCGGTCTTTATCTCCTCGACCTTGAGGTCGTCGATAACGATGATTGCTTCCTCAGCTGCCTTTGCGCTCAGTGCGCTCTTGAGAGCGAGACGCTTCACCTTCTTGTTGAGGGTGTAGCTGTAATCACGGGGCTTGGGAGCAAATGCTACGCCGCCGTGGGTCCACACGGGAGAACCCTTGTAGCCTGCGCGTGCGCGGCCGGTGCCCTTCTGGCGCCAGGGCTTTGCGGTGGTGTAGGAAACTTCGCCCTTGGTGAGTGCGCTCTGGGTGCCCTGACGGCAGTTTGCCAGATGATTCTTGACGGAGTCATGCAGAACAGACTTGTTCGGTTCAATACCGAAGATAGCATCGGAGAGCTCGATCTCGCCGACCTTTTCGCCTGCCATGTTGTAAACATTAGTAATAGGCATTTATGAAACTCTCCTTTCCTTACTTGTTTCGTGCGGAAGCCTTCTGCGGGTTGACACGAGCAGATGCCTTCTGCGGGTTGAGGCTGATGCCTGCGCCCTCGCCCTTCTTGACGGGTGCGGTCTTGATGGTGCTCTTTACATAAACGAGGCCGCCCTTGGGGCCGGGGATAGCACCGCGGATAACGATCATGTTCAGCTCGGGGTCGACCTTGACGACGTCGAGGTTCTGAACGGTGACCTGGTCAACGCCCATGTGGCCTGCGCCGATCTTGCCCTTGAAGATGCGGCTGGGGTCAGTGCTGGAGCCCATGGAGCCTGCGTGACGGTGGACAGGGCCGCCGCCGTGGCTGGTGGGGGTGCGCTGTGCGCCGTGGCGCTTGATAACGCCGGCGTAGCCGTGACCCTTGCTGGTGCCGGTGACATCGACCTTGTCGCCTTCTGCGAAGGTGTCAGCCTTGATGACATCGCCGACGTTGAGCTCTGCTGCATTCTCGAGCTTGAACTCCTTGAGGTGCTTTACCATGCCGACGCCTGCCTTCTTCAGGTGGCCTGCCTCGGGCTTGGAGATGTGCTTTTCGGTCACTTCCTCGTAACCGAGCTGGACTGCGCTGTAGCCTTCCTTTTCCTCGGTCATCTTAGCGGTTACCACACAGGGGCCTGCCTCGATAACGGTTACAGGAATGACCTTGCCCATTTCGTCGAAGATCTGCGTCATGCCGACCTTCTTGCCGATAATGGCTTTCTTCATTATTTTTTCCTCCTTCGGTTATTGGTTGCCTCGCTTAGGTCTTGCCCAGAGGCTGGCAACTTAACCCGTCCGCATTCGCAAGCTGCGGACAATGGGTCATTGATAAAATTGGGTGGGTTAATGGGGAATGCTGTGCCTTAGAGCTTGATCTCGATCTCGACACCGGCGGGAAGCTCGAGGGACATAAGGGCCTCAACGGTCTTCTGAGTGGGAGCCATTACGTCGATCAGGCGCTTGTGAGTGCGGCGCTCGAACTGCTCGCGGCTGTCCTTATACTTATGAACAGCGCGCAGGATGGTGACGACCTCGGTCTTGGTAGGCAGAGGGATGGGGCCGGAGACCTTTGCATCAGTGCGCTTGGCTGCTTCGACGATAGTCTCTGCTGCCTTGTCGATCAGCTGATGGTCATAGGCCTTGAGGCGGATGCGGATCATGTTCTTGTTGCTTGCCATGTTGTTTCTCCTTTTTCGTACGAATTTTTCGACAGCATTGGGAACTGTCTTTAAAGTCCCGTACGGATGAAGCATAATTTTGCACACTCAACCGTGCGTATCAGACTCTGTCCGAAAAACAAACCGGCCTTTTTGAGCCGGTCTGATACCGTACAGACGATATACGCCATGTGCAGTACGCTTCAGCCGCCCGATTATGTGCCATAGGCACCGGACATACTCCACGGAAGTTACCTCGAAAACGAGCAATCTCCCGCTTCATCGCATAATACGCCCGTCAGCAACGCACAGGCGCTCTAATAGAGTACCAAAAAACGCCCTTGGTGTCAAGAGCGTTTTCTGTGATTTTCGTAGAAATTTTTGATTAATTTTTGTGCAAAGCTCACTACGACTATACATTATAATATATTGGCTATATATTGCGCACGTCGTCGGCGATCTCGTCGGCGAGCTTAAGAAGCTCGGGGGCACGCTCTAAAAGGCGCTCGCCGGCCTCCGTCAGGCCGAAAACACGGTTAGTTCGGTCAAAAAGGCTCACGCCGAGCTCGGCTTCGAGCGATGAAACGGCGCGGCTCACGGTCGAGTGGCTTACGAACATGCGGTGCGCCGCAGCGGTGAAGCTTTTTGTGCGCGCGACCTCAAGAAAGGCTCTTAATTGCTCAAGCTCCATCTTAATAATTAAAGGTATGCGGCATGAGCTCGCGCAGGCGGTAGCTCACATAGCGGCCGTCGGCTCGGGAGGCCAGCACCTCAATGTCGCCATGGGGGTCAAACTCCGAAAGAAACTGGCGGCACGAGCCGCAGGGCATGCAGTAGCCCTCGCTTTCGGCATAAATGGCGATGCGGACAAACTCGCGATAGCCCTCGCTGACCGCCTTGACGCAGGCGGTGCGCTCGGCGCAGATCGTGTCGCCCAGAGCGGCATTCTCGACATTGCAGCCGGTGAACACCTGTCCTCCCTTGCACTCAAGTGCGGCACCCACCGCAAATCGCGAGTATGGCACATATGCTTTTTTCGATGCTTCTCTCGCTCTGGCCAGCAGTTCCTTATCAGTCATGCCAATTCTCCGTTCCGCCGCAAGTTGCGGTCATTTATTTGTATCGTCTGTTTTTTGGACGACCTCGCCAAAGGTCACCTTCCAATTCTGCACATTCAGCAGGGGATTGTTTTCGCAGGCCTTTATGCCCTCGATGACACCGCGGTGGGTTATCATCTGATGCTTTTCAAAGCACAGGGGGATGATGTAGCCCTTATTGACGATCTGTGCGCACATGTTTGCGCAGGCATCCTTTCTGCCGGTATCGTCGGCAGCAAGGTAGCTGTCTATAAGCTCCATGAGCGTGGTGTCGTTGACATTACCGTAATTGAGCTTGCCCTCGGGCTTAAACAGCGTCGTCAGGTCGAAGTCGGGGTTTAGTCTCACCTCGGCATAGTAAAGGTCGAAGTTGCGCGCATCCAGTGCGTCAATATAGTCAGACCATGCAAGCTCGCGCACCGTGACCTTGATGCCGAGCGTCGCCATGTCCTCGGCAAATTTATGCGCAACATTGGTCTTTATGCTGCTGGCGCTGCAAACGACGAAGTTGAGGTCGATCTTCCTGATCTCCTCGCCGACCTTCATCTCGAGCAGACCGTCCTCGTCATAGTCCTTGAGACCCATGTTGCCGAGGATCTCCTGCACCTGCTTGAGGTCGTACTTAAACTGCTTTGCGTAGCTTTCGCTGTAAAACGAGCAGGCGGGGCTCACAGGCAGCGCAGCCTCCAGCGCAAAGCCGCTGAACTGCTCGACTAAGCTTGCGCGGTCAAAGGCGTAGTTGAGGGCAAAGCGCAGGCCGTCGTAGCTGAGCTCGCCCGTCTCGGTGTTCGTGCCGATGTAGTGGAAATTCGTTGTATTGTAGCCTCTTATCTCGTTCGAGCTGCCGTAGCCGAGATTTGTCGGCGCGCTGGGGTCGTTCATGACGATATCCAGAAGCGAATCCTCAAAGGCCGAGATCGTCAAGTCGACGGTATTGTACTCCTTGAGGTAGATCACATCCAGCGGAAGCGTCGAGGCGTTGGGGTACTTGTCAAACTTCAGCAGCGACTGATGGTCGTCCGCATATTTGTACGGGCCGGTGCCGTCGGGATAATCATCCTTGTAGCTGCCGTTTTTGATAACGGGTATCGCCAAAAGGTTCGGCAGCAGCATATCGGCCTTGCTCAGCGTGACCGAGAAGGTCTTTTCGTCGTTTGCGCCGCAGCCGATGACATAGTTGAGCCTTTTTGAAAAGCGCTCGGAGTTAACGGCGATATTCAGCGAATACGCCACATCCTTTGCAGTCATCTGCTCGCCGTTATGGAAGCGGCGCGAGGTGTCAACAGTGAACACCCAATGCACGCCGTCCTCGGTCTTCCACTCGGTTATGACATTGGAGCTTGCCTCATAATTGTTGTTTACCTCTATCATATTCTCGTACACGAGGTTGCATACGAGCTGATTGTTCGTATTCGTGGCTATCATGGGGTTCATGCTGTGCTTACTGCTGTAATTGAGCGTAAACACATCATCGGCAGCGACGGATTTGGTGATATCCTTACCGCCGGTCTCACCCTTTATATAGTCCTCCTCGGCGGCATTGCCGCAGGCGCACACGGACAGCACCATGACCGCCGCAAGCAGCATCGCCGTTAATTTCTTTGCTTTTGTTGCCATAGCTTATCCTTTCAGCCGAGCATAATGGCGGCCGCCATGCTGCCCCGAACGCCGTTTGTGCCTCTGTGCGACCAGTATTTGTCCGGGCTGCACATCGTGCACTCGGACGATACGTCGATATTCTCGGGCAAAAGCCCCAGCTGCAGCAGTCTTCGCTCGTTTGCGCCGCGCAGGTCGACATGGGTCTTGCCGTTCGGTCTTTTCTCGAAAAGTCCGTCGACATCGCCGCCAAGATACCGCGTCACCGCCTCGGGGACATCGTCGTCGCACTCAAAGCAGCACTTGCCTATCGATGCGCCGATGGCCGCATGGATATTCTCGGCCTTTGCACCGAGCCTTATCATATTATCCACCGCAGCGCCGAGGATATCCGCCACCGAGCTTTTCCAGCCGCAGTGGACAGCGCCGATAACGCCGGCCTTCTCATCGTGCAGCAGCACGGGGACGCAGTCGGCAATGTATATCATAAGCGGCAGGTTCTTTTGAGCTGTCACGAGCCCGTCGGCCGAATACGGTGTCTGCGTGCCGAGGGTGTGGCGGTCTTTATCGCCCGCGATGATGACGGTCTTTTCGTGCACCTGCCTTGTGACGACAAAGTCGTTTTCCGTGCAGCCGAAAATTTCACCGGCGAGGCGATAATTTTCACGCACGCATTCGGGGTCGTCGCCGCGGTTTTCGCCGAAGTTCCACGACGACCACACGCCCCCGCTCACGCCGCCGAGGCGGGTCGTGAACATGTGGCGCGCGGAAATTTTATCGCTTACCATGTAGATGCAGTTTTTATGCTGTTGCTGAGTGAACATTGGGTCTCCTATTACTAAACTGTTTAAGCTGTTTTGAGCAGAAGCAACGCCGCCACGGCTCAAAAAGACCGCTTATTTGTCGTTGCTGCCGCAGCATTCCTTGTACTTGAGTCTGCGGGAGCCGTCGGGCTTCATCTTGCCGCAGGGGCAGGGATCGTTGCGGCCGGGCTTGGGAGCCTTCTTGATGGGCTTTTTCTTGACCGGCTCGCCGCCAACATTGGCAGCCTGATTCTTGGACACGGCCTTGCGCTCTATAGCCTGCTCCTTGCGGACGCGGATGGTGTAGATCCTGCGGACGGTCTCCTCGCGGATGCCGTTTATCATGGCCTCGAACATGTCGAAGCCCTCCTGCTTGTACGCGTCGATGGGCTTTATGTTGCCGTAGCCGCGCAGGCCGATGCCGCGCTTGAGCTCTGCCATTGCGTCGATGTGATCCATCCAATACTCGTCGACGACGCGCAGCATGACAACGCGCTCGATCTCGCGCATGATGGGAACGCCGTTCGGGTCAAGGCCGAACTCGGCCTCCCTTTCGGCGTAGACACGGCGGGCAGCCTCGCTCACAGCGTCGATTATCTTATCCGCCTTGGCCTTGCCGCCGAGAGATTCCATGGTTATCTCGCCGCGTCTGAGGAAGTACTTTTCAAACGGGGCGACGACCTCGTTAAGATGCTCCTGATTTTCCGCAGCGCCGCCTGCAAGAGCGTCATTCACCGTCGAGGAGATAAACTCGGATATCATCTTATCGATGCTTTCACGGATATCCTCGCCGTCGAGCACCTTGCGGCGCTCATCATATATAATGTTACGCTGAGTGTTCATGACATCGTCGTACTCCAGGACCGACTTACGGGTCTGGAAGTTGCGGCTCTCAACGGTCTTCTGCGCCTGCTCGATGGCGTTGGACAGCATCTTATGATCAAGCGGAGTGTCCTCGTCAACACCGAGGGTCTCCATCATGTTCATCATTCGCTCCGAGCCGAACAGACGCATAACGTCGTCGGTCATGGCGATGAAGAAGCGGCTCTCGCCCGGGTCGCCCTGACGGCCGGAACGGCCGCGCAGCTGATTGTCGATACGGCGGGACTCGTGGCGCTCGGTGCCGCAGATGAACAGGCCGCCGGCTGCTCTGACCTTCTCGGCCTCCTCGCTGCAGACCACCTTGTGCGCATCCATGCGCTCGCGGAACATGGCTCTTGCCTTGAGTATCTCCTCATCGTCCGTTTCGGCATAGCCTGTTGCCTCGGCGATGACCTCGTCGGTGAAGCCGGCTTTGCGCAGGTCGTTCTTTGCAAGATACTCTGCGTTACCGCCGAGCATGATATCGGTACCACGGCCTGCCATGTTCGTTGCGATGGTGACAGCGCCGAACTTGCCTGCCTGAGCGACGATCTCCGCTTCCTTCTCGTGGTGCTTGGCGTTGAGGACATTGTGCTTGATGCCGCGCTTTCTGAGAAGGCCGGACAGGTACTCGCTCTTTTCGATGGAGATGGTGCCGACCAGCACGGGCTGACCCTTTTCGTGGCACTCGATTATCTGCTCGATGATGGCCTTATTCTTGCCGACATCGTTTTTGAACACGACATCGGGGTGGTCGATCCTCGCGACGGGCTTGTTCGTGGGTATCTCGACGATATCCAGCTGATATATAGCCGCAAACTCCTCGGCCTCGGTGACCGCGGTACCGGTCATGCCGGAGAGCTTTTCATAAAGTCTGAAGTAGTTCTGGAATGTGATGGTCGCAAGAGTCTTATTCTCGCGCTGGACATCGACATGCTCCTTGGCCTCAATGGCCTGATGCAGACCCTCGCTGTAGCGGCGGCCGAGCATGATACGGCCGGTGAACTCGTCAACGATAAGTATCTCGCCGTCTTTTACGACATAGTCGATGTCGCGCTTCATGATGCCGTGGGCACGCAGCGCCTGATTGATATGGTGCGTGAGGGTGGAGTTTTCGATATCGGCGTAGTTTTCAAGGTTAAACGCCTTTTCGGCCTTCTCAACGCCCCTTGCGGTGAGCGTCGCAGTTCTCGCCTTCTCGTCGACAACATAGTCTGCGTCGATGTTCTCGTCCTCTTCCTCCTTGGAGTCGGTGGTGGCGTAGACCTTAACCTTGAGCCTTGAGACGAAGTCGTCTGCCTGACGGTAGAGATCGGTGCTTTCGTCGCCCTGGCCGGAAATGATAAGCGGCGTTCTGGCCTCATCGATAAGTATGGAGTCGACCTCGTCGACGATGGCGAACACATGGCCACGCTGAACCATGTTTTCCTTATATATGGCCATGTTGTCACGCAGATAGTCAAAGCCCATCTCGTTATTCGTGCCGTAGGTGATGTCGGCGTTGTATGCCGCCTGACGCTCATCGTTGTTAAGGCCGTGGACGATAAGTCCGACGGAAAGACCCATGAAGCGGTGCACCTTGCCCATCCACTCGCTGTCGCGGCGGGCAAGATAGTCGTTGACGGTGACGATGTGCACGCCCTCGCCTGTCAGGGCATTGAGGTATGCAGGCAGGACGGCAACGAGGGTCTTGCCTTCGCCGGTCTTCATCTCGGCGATGCGTCCCTGATGCAGGACGATGCCGCCGATAAGCTGCACTCTGAACGGCTTCATGCCGAGGACACGCCATGCAGCCTCTCGCACTGCGGCAAACGCCTCGGGAAGCAGAGCGTCGAGGTCTTCGCCGCCCTGATAGCGCCGCTTGAACTCCTCCGTCTTTGCCCGAAGCTCCTCATCGCTCAGCGCCTGAAACTGGGGTTCAAGCGCCTCGATCTTGTCGACTATCGGGTATATCCTCTTAAGCTCACGGTCGGTGTGACTGCCGAATAATTTACCTAAAAAGCTCATTGTTTTTGCCTTTCGTACTTTGAAATAATTATACATTGTGCATTATAGCATATAATTGTGAATAAAAAAAGAGAAATAAGCGTCAAGTATGCAACAAATTCCGCATTTTGCAAATGTGTCATCACATTTTGGGCAAATTGGACTATTTTGTTTGATTTTTCTTGCGGTGTCTTGTATAATTTTGTTATAAAGCAGAAAGGAGTTGTTTCTTGATGAATTGTCCGTATTGTCAGCAGGAGATGGCCGCAGGCTATATCCAAAGCTCGAGGATGCTCGTGTGGGACAGGAAGCTGCTCTCCGGCGCAATCACTCCGGCACACGGCAGCGACGGGATGATCCTCACCAAACGCTTTCACCTTTCCAAAGCATTCGCAATAAGCTCCCACTACTGCAAAAGCTGCAATGTCCTGATATCAAAACTTGACGACGAGGAATGATCCTGAACACAGGCTCATTCCTTTTTAATTTTGGCGGTAATTTAATTGACAGCGGGCGGGGCGGCGGTATATAATTTTGGTTTGTAATTACGGAGATAAAGAGGATAAAGAACATGAATAAGATAGGATTTGACAACGCCAAATATGTGCAGCTGCAATCGCAGAATATCCGCGACAGGATATCGCAGTTCGGCGGCAAGCTGTACCTCGAATTCGGCGGCAAGCTGTTTGACGACTACCACGCCTCCCGCGTTCTGCCCGGCTTCCAGCCCGACAGCAAGGTGAGAATGCTGCTCAAGATGAAGGACGAGGCGGAGATAGTCATCGCCATCTCGGCCGATGATATCGAGCGCAACAAGCGCCGCGGCGACCTCGGCATCACCTACGACGAGGACACCCTGCGCCTTATCGATGCCTTCCGCGGCATCGGCCTGTATGTCGGCAGCGTCGTCATCACGCACTACCGCAGCCAGCCGGCAGCAGAGCTTTTCCAGAAGCGGCTGGAAACGCTCGGCGTGCGTGTCTACCGCCACTACATAATTCCCGATTACCCCTCGAACGTCGAGCTTATCGTGTCGGAAAACGGCTTCGGCAAGAACGACTACATTGAGACCGAGCGCAGCCTCGTCGTCGTCACCGCGCCCGGCCCCGGCAGCGGCAAAATGGCCACCTGCCTGAGCCAGCTTTACCATGAGCACCGCCGCGGCGTGAACGCAGGGTACGCTAAGTTTGAGACCTTCCCCATCTGGAATGTGCCGCTCAAGCACCCGATTAACCTCGCCTACGAGGCCGCCACCGCCGATCTTGACGACGTGAACATGATAGACCCCTTCCACCTCGAAGCCTACGGCGAGACGACCGTCAACTACAACCGCGATGTTGAGATATTCCCCGTGCTCAACGCCATTCTGACCCGCATCTACGGCGAGAGCGCCTACAAGAGCCCCACCGACATGGGTGTCAACATGGCCGGCTACTGCATCACCGACGACGAGGCATGCCGCGAGGCATCAAAGCAGGAGATAATCCGCCGCTACTACGCCGCTGCATGCTCGCTGCGTCAGGGTCTCGGCACGCCCGAGGAGGTGCGCAAGATCGAGCTCATCATGAACTCGATCGGCCTTTCCTCCGACGACCGCCCCGTTGTCGCAAAGGCGCTTGAAAAAGCCGAAGCTACCGGCGATCCCGCTGTCGCCATCGAGCTTCCCGACGGCAAGATAATCACCGGCAAGACGAGCTCTCTGCTCGGCGCAAGCTCAGCGTGCCTCATGAATGCGCTCAAGTATCTTGCGGGCATCGACAAGAAGCTGCTGCTCATTGCCCCGGGCATTATCGAGCCGATACAGCACCTCAAGGTCGAGCATCTGGGCAATCACAATCCCCGTCTGCACACGGACGAGCTGCTGATCGCTCTGTCCATTTGCGCCGTGACAAACCCCCTCGTTGAGCTTGCCATCGATCAGCTGGGCAAGCTGCGAGGCTGCGAGGCGCACTCGACCGTCATCCTGTCGAGAGTGGACGAAAACCTCTTCTCCAAGCTCGGCGTGAACATCACCTACGAGCCCCGCTATCAGGCCAAAAAGCTCTATCACGCAAAATAAAAATTTAAAAACACCTTTGACTTTCTCAAAAAAGTTTGCTAAAATCACTCTCGTTGTGTAGCAAAAAAGCGTAAGTCCAA
>CAVGBM010000032.1:0-7157 GCA_963627445.1 Oscillospiraceae bacterium
GGCAGCTTTCCGCCCATGCTTCGCTAAACCCCTAGCCCATATATGTCCATTATGGTCGTCGGGCTTTATCTTTGCCTGAACGAAAATCTGCTCCCTCAAAACTGCAGGGCATCTGTCGGTGAAGTTTCAAGAAATTTTCGGCTTTCCGCGAAAAAGTCAAAAACCGTCAAATGACGCACCGACAGACGATAGAGTCCGGCTTCCGTCAGCTTATCTTCCTGCTTATTTATAGTATAGCATGAATTTGGCCAAAAATAAAGTGCATTTTGTTGAAATTGCCTTAAATTTAAATAATTATTCAAAAATAATAGTGCAATTGGGCAATGCATCCTTCAATGCGGTTATCTGATCCTCGCTCAGGCCGTTTTTCTCGATGTGCAGCAGACGCAGGTTTTTGAGCGAATACAGGGGGCTTGCATCGCTGATGTTATTATCCGAAAGGTCGAGCGTTTCAAGCGTCGTGAGCCTCGAGAGCGCCGAGACGGAGGTGATGACGTTGTTACTCAGGTCAAGGTGGCGCACGCTCTTAAAGCCGGAGACGGCCGAAATGTCGCTTATGCCGAGACCCGACGCGTCCACGGTCTCCGCCGTGGCGGAAAACTCCTTGCCGCCGAGCGTTATCTTCTTCGTGAGCTCCGAATGCGTTATCTTGCAGTTCGGCAGCTTCTTTTTGAGCTTGCTGACGCCGGTCTCGGTGAGCTCGGGATTATTTTCAAGCGACAGGCTCGCAAGGCTCTTGAGATTATAAAGCTTCTCAAGATCTGTATCGGTGATGCCGGTGCTCTTAAGCCCGAGTATCTGGAGGCTGCTCAGCTTTGCAAGTCCCTGCGTGCCGTCAAGCTCGTTGCCGCTGAGGACAAGCTCCTTGAGCTGCTTAAGTCCCGACAGCGCGGTGACAGAGGTGATCTTGTTACCGGCAAGGTTCAGATGCTCAAGCGTCGTGATGCTCATGAGGGGGCGAATGTCGCTTATCATGTTGCCCGAAAGATCAAGCACTCTCAGCTTCGGCAGGTCGAGCAGGGTGCTGATATCCCTTATGTAGTTGTCGCCGAGGTCAAGCTCCTCAAGGCTCGTGCACACCGAAAGCGGGCTGAGATCGGTTATCGAGCAGCCGCTGAGGTCGAGCTGAGTCACATCGCTCTTGAAGGTCTTGCCGCCGAGGTGGACCTCGACAATGTCGGTGCTGGCATCATCGCTATAGATAAGGCAACTGGGCAGACGGGTCTTGAGCTCCTTTATCTGGCTCTGGCTGACCTCGATGCCGCCGATGGTGAGCATCGTAAGGCCGTTCAGATCATAAAGCGGGGTGAAGTCCTTGATATCGTTGTTATCAAGGTGCAGGTTGCGCAGAGTTTTAAGCTGCGACAGCGGGGTGATATCCGTTATCTGATTGTTGCTCAGGTCGAGCGACACGAGCTTTGTAAGCGATGTGAGGAAGCTCAGATCGTCTATCTCGTTATCCGCGAGCTTCAGGCTCGTGAGCTCTGTGAGCTTGCCGATATCGGTCAGCCTGCCGCTGCGCAGTCCCTTGCCCGACAGGTCGAGCACGGTCGTTGTTTTTATATCGTACTGCTCATCGGCGATGAGCACGACCTGGCCGCTTTCGTACTTTTCCTTGGCCTTCTTCAGCATTTCGATGCGCTTTTTTATGACATCGCTGTCCGAGTTTGAGCTTTCGAGGATGGCGATGGCGTTTTCATAGTCAAGCTTTGCCTCGTAGCACTGGCTCATAAGCAGCAGGCAGTCGTCGGTCTTGTTGATTGCCATGGCGCTGCGCAGCTTTTCGAGCGCTTCGTCATATTTGCCGTCGTAGTACAGCGACTGCGCCTGATTATAAAGCTGCTCGTACTCGCGGTCACTCGACGAGTTTTTTAAAAGCAGCACACCCGCCAAAAGCAGTGCAAGAGCTGCAGCGACAGCGGCGCAGACAATGATGATCTTCTTTTTGCTGCGGGTCTTGCGCTCGTCCTGCGCTTCCTCGATCACGCGCTTTGCCGTCTCCGACGGCGTGCGCTCGGGCGCAGGCTCGGGCTGATACTCCGGCTCGGGTGCAGTCCCTGCTGCGTCGTCGGGCTCTATAATATAGCCCTCGGTCTCGCGCAGTATCGCCTCAAGCTCGGGGTCGAGCCCGGAGTCAAAAACGGGCGCTTCGTCGGCGACAGTGCTGTCAACGACAGTCCTTTCCTCGGCGACGCGGCGAAGCTCCTTTTCAATATCGTCACGGTCGACGACCACGGTCTTTTCCTCGGTCGAGGCCAGCTCATTGAGTCTTTCCGTCAGCTTGCTCATGCTCATCCTCCGTTTCTTTATTTTCATTTTCGCTGGGTGCAGCTTCGTTCGGGATGGGATCCTCGTTCTGCACCAAAATGTCGATTATCTCCTGCTCGTCCGGCTCGGGCTTTGAAAAATCACGCTTTTTCATCGCAAAGGTGATGAAAAACAGCGCAAGCATGATGCACAGCACCGATATCTCCGGCAGCCACTCGGCAAGGCTCATCGCATTCTCGTTTGCAAGGAAGGTGTTCCTGTCCTCGACGAGAATGTGGTACACAAACGGCAGGCCGAAAAGCGGCAGCAAAAGCCACTTCGTGCGGATAACGCCGAACACCGTGCCGGTGTAGAGCATCGCAACGAGAAGGTACAAAAGGATGCACAGTATCGTGTGCAGAATGCTGTCAAAGCCGAGCGCCTTTATGATAAAGAACACCACGCCTAATATCACCGGTATGGCCGTGAGCGAGAACAGGCGCTTGCCCATGTACAGTATGATGATGATAAACAGCACATTGCACAGCACCGGCAGCGCTATCTGCGTATAGATAAACGCCGCGTCCTTATTCGCCCAAAAGCCCCAGTAGCCGAACAGGCGCAGCAGCGCCGACAGCCCCATCAGCAGCGCAGAAAGCTTTACAAATATATTCTTCCTGCTTACGCTGTATCTCAGTTTATCTCTTTCCATCTTAAAAAGCCCAGTTCCCCTCTTTGAAGATAGCGACCTTTTCGCCGTTTGCGCAGGTGCCGACGATGTCAAGATCCTGCGAGCCTATCATGAAGTCCTCGTGGATCATCGATGAGTTTATGCCCATCTGGCGGCACTGCTCGATGGTGTATTTATCATAATCCTTAATGCAGCCGGTGAAGCCCTCGCCAAGCGCAAGGTGGCAGGCAGCATTTTCGTCAAACAGGGTGTTATAGAACATGAGCTCGCTGTTTCTTATCGGGCTGTCATACGGCACGAGCGCGCACTCGCCGAGCATCGACGAGCCCTCGTCCATGGCGACCATGGTCTTGAGCGCATCCTCGTTTTTCTCGGCGTGGACTTCCACGACCTTGCCGTTTTCAAAGCGGATAGAGAAGTTTTCTATCATAACGCCGCGGTAAGACAGTGGGCGGGTGGAATACACGATGCCCTCGGCCTTGCCCTTCATGGGGCTTGTGAAGACCTCCTCGCTGGGGATGTTGGGGTTAAACTCAACGCCCGCACCGAGAGTTTTCTCCGAGCCGGCCAAAAACTGCGCCTCGGGAATGAGCTGCACGGTAAAGTCCGTGCCGTTTGAGGATGAGTAGTGCAGCGAGCGCAGCCCAAGGCTGTTAAGATACTCGCAGCGGCGCTTGAGATCGGCGTTGTGCTCGCGCCATGCGGCGATGCCGTCGCCGTCTGCGCGGGAGGTGTAGAGTATCGCCTCCCAGAGCTTTTCGACCGCCTCGTCCTCGGGGATGCCCGGGAACACCTTCTTTGCCCACGCCTTGCCGGGCACGGCGGCGATGACCCACTGGTACTTGTTATCCATCGAGTCGCGGATGGGCTTAATGACCTTCCAGCGCATCTGCACAGACTTGCCCCACTTTTCCTGATCCATGCCGTCAAGCCCGTTGGGGTCGGCTGACTCAAGATATATCATCGCAGGCAGGGTCTCGGCGCGGTGGAGCATTTTCTGCTTTTCCCACTCGGCCATAGTGCCAAGGCGCTCAACGCTCTGATACTTCACGTTAAGAAGCTGCAGCGCCTGATGCGACCACTCGACGCGAACCTGCGCGGCACCTGCCTTGTAGCATTCCTCGACGATGAGCTCAACAAAGCCCGGTTGGTCGAGCTCTGCGCACACGACGACATCCTGTCCGGGCTGAACCGCGGCGCCGACATGCACGATAAGCTCTGCATATCCTTTTAAAACCTTTGCATCCATATTAAAAACTTCCTTATTATCATTTGGGTATTATATTCTACCATACTAACGGCAAAAATTCCACAGGTACTTACATATTTATTTCTTTACAAAATGTTATTGAGTTCCTACTTGATTTGTAATATAATTTGTGCATTGATGAGGTGATCTAATGCTCAGAAAAGAACAGTTCAGGGCGATTTCCATCGCTATCGCCGTAATTCTGCTCGTTGCGGCTTTCGTGGTCGGCATTCTTGATATATCCGACGATAAGCTTGAGCTCAAGCAGGCGCAGGAAGAATATAACGATTTCAAGTCCGTTGTCGACAGCCTGTCGGAAAACGACAAGAAGCTTACGGAAGGCAAGGCGGAGTACGAAAGTGAAAAGAAGTCGTACGACGAGGACAAGGCCGCCTATGACAAGGCCGTCGCCGACTGCGATGAGCAGGAGGTAAAGTTCGACGAGGATGTCATGAGCTATAACCAAAAGCTTGCACAGTATAACGTCACAAAGGACGCCGTCTCCTCCGGCAAAAGTGCCTACGAAAGCAGCAAGGCTCAGCTCGACGAGGGCTGGAAGACCGTGAATGAGGGCGAGGAGCAGCTTAAGAATCTTGACAAGGCAAGAAGCTCCTATAACAGTGCAAAGTCGCAGTATGATGAGAGTCTTGCGGCATATAACAAGCTCACCAAGGCCATCTCCGACCTTGAAGACAAAGGAATACCCCATGTCTTGGCGCTTACCATGGCAAGTGCCTCTGCCGGTCAGATAATAACCGACGACTCGCTTTCCGAGATGAAGTCGCAGCTGGACAGTGCAAAGTCGCAGCTGGGCAAGGCCAAGGCGCAGCTGGATAAGGCCGAGAAGGCAAAGTCGCAGCTGGACAGCGCAAAGTCGCAGCTTCAAGACGGTGAATCACAGTTGAGCGATGCAAAGTCCCAGCTGGATGAGGCCGAGGAGCAGGTCAGCGAGCTTAAAAGCGAGATAAGCGGCGGGCAGGATAAGCTCGACTCCGAGCAGGAGGCGCTTACCGAAAAGCGCGCCGAGCTTGACAAGACCAATGAGGAGCTTGAAGCCCGCAGCGAAAAGCTCAAGGAGTATGAGGCCGTTGCCGAGAAGGCGCAGCGCAGCCGCGAAAAGCTCATCGACGCAGGCTACGGCACTGCCGAGGACGAAAACGCGGTCATCCTTTCGGCCGCGCAGGAGCATGAGAGCAAGCTGCACAGCGAGTACATGCGCACGACTGTGTCGTACAATGTCGGCCGCATCTCATACGCGCTGGCCATCGTCGCCGCCGTGATCGCGCTTTTAAAGCTCAAAAAGGACAGCCTCAAGCCCGCGACAAGGCTTGCGATAGCCGCAGCGGCGCTCGGCGCTGTTAGCCTTGTTGCCTCGGCCGTGTTCGGCTCGGTGCACTCGCTTGCATTTGCAGCCGCCGTGTTCACCGCCGTCGGCGTTTGCCTGAAGCCCGTAGAAGAGTAATTTTAAAGCTCCCGCTGCTTGCGGGAGCTTTGCGTTTAAAAGGATACAGATATGAAAAATGAAACAAAGATCATCGGCGTGATCGGCGGCATGGGGCCGCTTGCGACCGTCGACCTTTATCGCAAGATAGTCGAGCACACGGATGCCGACTGCGATCAGGCGCATGTGCGCACGATCATTGACTCGAACACCAACATCCCCGACCGTACCGCCGCGCTGCTTAACGGCGGCGAAAGTCCCGTTGCAGAGCTTCAGGAAAGCGTAAGGCTGCTCGAGCAGGCCGGTGCGCAGGTGCTGGTCATGCCCTGCCACACGGCGCATTGCTTTTATGACGATGTGCAAGCTGCCGCGAGCGTGCCGGTACTCAACATGATAGAGCTCACCGTGCAGGAGCTCAAGCGGCGGGGTGCGCGTCGGGTTGGGCTTCTCGCGACCGACGGTGCCGTGCAAAGCGGCATTTATCAGCGGCATTTTGACGGCGGCGGCATTGAGCTTCTCCTGCCCGACGCCGAGGGTCAGGCCGCGCTCATGGACATGATATACGCCGGAGTAAAGGCTGGGTGCATGAGCTTTGACACGACCGCTGTTCGCGCGGCGCTGGACATGCTCATGGAAAACGGCGCACAAACGCTCATCCTCGGCTGCACCGAGCTTCCGCCCGCGTTTGAAATGTACGATCTGGACTACCCAAATCTCGACCCGACCCTCATCCTCGCCCTCGCCGCCATCACCGCCGCGGGTGGGAAAACGAAATAAACAAAAAGGCGCCGATTTTTGCACCGCCCCAGAATATACGGACAGCACAAAAAAAGCCCCCCCAGGCAGGAAAATAAGAATTATGCAACATACTGGCACCGCAATTCCAGCGGTGTCAGTTTTGTTTTTGTTTGAATACGCTGGTTGTTGTAAAAATAGATATAGTCATCGATCAGCCTCTTTGCCTCGGCACGGGTAGCAAGCTTGCTGCGGTAAATACACTCTGTCTTGAGAATAGAGAAAAAGTTTTCGGCCAAGGCGTTATCATATGGGTTTCCCCGTCTTGACATCGATGGCGTTATGCCGTATTCTTGAGTCAGCTTAAAGTACGCCTCTGAAGTATACTGAAAGCCTTGGTCACTGTGGAGCTGTAACTCTGCGGTGACCTTTTCTTTTCGTTTAGCTGCCCGAATGGTGTCCAGCACCAGCTTCGTGTTGTGCACCGAGCTGGTTTTATAGGCAACAATACTGTTGTCGAAAAGGTCACGAATGATCGACAGATACAAGAACCCTTGTCCGGTCTCAATGTATGAAATATCTGTAGCCCACTTCTGATTCGGACGCTCGGCAACAAAGTTTCTGTTCAGCAGATTTGGATACCGATGCAGGGAATCTCCGCACTTTTTGTACTGTTTTCTGCGTACTACAGACAGTAAATTATACTTATTCATAACTCTCAGAACTGTTTTCGGATTTCGGCGCACACCGTTTCGCTCCAGCCAAATATGTACTCTGCGATAGCCGTAGGTGCT
>CAVGBM010000033.1:0-3299 GCA_963627445.1 Oscillospiraceae bacterium
ATCTTGCTTTCGCCTATGACAGTGATGCCGTGGGCTTTCAGAAGCTCGGCGGTCACACCGTCGCCGGGAACGAGCGTTCCACTGAACGTGCCGTCATAGATCGTGCCGCAGCCGCAGGACGGGCTGTTTTCCTTTAGTATCGCGGTTTTGATATCAAACAGCTGCGCAAGATGCAGCGCCGCCTCTGCGCCTTTTTGAAACTCGGCCGTGACATCTCTGCCGGCGTTCGAGATAACCCCCTCACCGAGCCGTTCTGACGGCGCTCTCGGCGTTGTCAGGCCGCCGTAGGCTTCGGGGCACACGGGGATAAGCTCGTACTCTGCCTTGAGCTTTTGAAGCTTTTCGTCCGGCAGGCGGTTATTGCCGCCGTTATATTTGCAATCAACGCCCAAAAGGCAGGCGGATATTAAAACTCTTTCCTTCATCGTTTTCTGAGCCCCAATACCGCGCCGCAGATGCCGCCGATTATATGCGTGAGCTGCGAAATGTTGTCGCTGAGCATGACACCGTCGACTATCTCGTTGCCGAGGTAGAGCACCAGAACTAAGATGAGCGTGATGGGGATGCAGCCGTCACGCATGCCGGCAAGCGAGGCCATGACTATCATCATGAACACGATGCCCGATGCGCCAAGAAGCATAGTTCCCGGGAACAGGAACCAATGTACCAGTCCCGACACGAGCGCCGTGATGATTATTGCGCTTAAAAGATTCCTGCTGCCGTACTTTTCCTCAAGTCCCGGGCCGACGACGAGTATCATCATCATGTTTGCTATGTAGTGACTGTAGTCGGAGTGTCCGAGCACATGGAGGATAAACCTCGGGTATGTGAGGATATCGGCGAGCGAGGAGTGCCACACGCTGAAAAGATATTTTGTCGTCCAGCCGTCGGTGACCTTGCCTAAGAGCAGCGCGCCGAGTGACACCAGCGCAAAGGTCAGCACCACCGGCGAGTTATATTGCAGTCTGAACAGTCGTTTCATTTAAGACTCTCCAGTGCGCTTTCGTAATAGCCCTTGGTGCGGTCGTCAAAGCAGACCATGCGCACACGCTCGATCTCGGGATGCTCGAACAGGTACTCGGCGATGGCCTTGATGGCGATCTTAGACGCTTTGTCGAGCGGAAAATGATACACGCCCGTGGATATCGACGGGAAGTCCACCGTCTTGCAGCCGTTTTCGCTTGCAAGCTCAAGACATGAGCGGTAGCAAGAGCGCAGAAGCTCCGGCTCGCCGTGGCTGCCGCCGTGCCACACAGGGCCCGGGGTGTGGATGACATGCTTTGCAGGGAGCTTGTAGCCCTTTGTTATCTTCGCCTCGCCTGTTTTGCAGCCGCCGAGCGTGCGGCACTCTGCCAGAAGCTCGGGGCCTGCCGCTCTGTGGATAGCGCCGTCAACTCCGCCGCCGCCGAGAAGCGAGCAGTTTGCGGCATTGACGATCGCGTCGACCGCCTGCTTTGTGATGTCGCCCTTTATTATCTCGATCCTGTCTTTCATTTAAAGCTCCTCAATGTCCTTAATAAGCTTGTCCGCAGCAGCGTCCGTGGTCGCCCAGCTGGTGCAGAAGCGGGTGACCGCGCCGCCGGTGACCTTGTCCTGAACGGAGAACGAGTAGTTTTCCGAAAGCTTTTTTATCTGCTCGTCGCTCAGAACGGGGAAAATTTGATTTGTCGGCGAGTTGTAATATAGCTCGAGGCCCTTTTTCTTGAATGCGTCGGCTATCTTCTGCGCCAGACGCACCTCGTTTCTGCCGACCTCGTAGTACGAGCCGTCGGAAAAAAGCTCGTCAAATTGAAGCCCCAGCAGTCTGCCCTTGGCGAGCATGCCGCCGCGCTGCTTTATGATGTAGCGGAAATCTTTTTTCAGTGCGTCGTTTAAGATAACGACCGCTTCGCCAAAGAGCGTACCGTGCTTCGTGCCGCCGATGTAAAACGCATCACACAGCCGTGCAAGGTCGGGTAATTTCGGCGTGCCCTCGCATGCAAGCGCGCAGGCGAGCCTTGCGCCGTCGAGATACAGCAATAGTCCAAGCTTACGGCACACCGCCGACAGCTCCTCGAGTTCGGGGAGCGTGTACACCGTGCCGGTCTCGGTCGGCTGGGAGATATACACCATCGCAGGCTGGACGATATGCTCAAACGATTCGTCGGCACGGTGGCGCAGGACATAGTCCTCGACCTGAGCTGCATTTATCTTGCCGTCTTGGCTATCCAGGGTTATGACCTTGTGGCCGGTAGCCTCGATCGCGCCCGTCTCGTGCGCCTCTATATGCGCAGTTTCCGCTGCAAGCACGCCCTGGTGCGGGCGGAGTGCTGCGGCGATGACGGTCATGTTAGTCTGCGTGCCGCCGACGAGAAAGTGAATGTCCGCATCGGGAGCGGCGCATTCTTTTTTAATAAGTTCACGGGTGCTCTCGCAGTAGGGGTCGCAGCCGTAGCCTGCGGTCTGCTCGAAGTTCGTGCTCATAAGGCGATACATTATCTGCGGCAGAGCGCCCTCGAGGTAATCGCTTTCAAACCTTATCATGACTTTCTCACCTCGACTTTCACCTTGTCATCGGAAGCGGAGAGCCTTATGCGCGCAACATTTTCGCCGCGGCGCTCGATGACCTTCTCGGCTATCGCATCCTCGACATCCTTTTGTATCGTTCTGCGCAGGTTGCGTGCGCCGTAGGTGACCGAGTAGCTGTGCTTTACAAGATAATCGACAAGCGTATCGTTCCATCTGAGCGTGATGCCGCGCTCGGCGATAGCGTCCTTTACCTCGGTGAGCATGAGCTCGGCGATGGAGCGGAAGTTTTCCTCGGTGAGCTGGTTAAAGTAGACTATCTCATCGACGCGGTTTATAAACTCGGGGCGCAGGAACTCGTTTAGCGCCTTGAGCGCACGCTCCCTGCCCATATCGTTCAGGCTGCCGCCGAAGCCGAGCGAGCCGCTTTTGGTGTTGCTGCCGGCGTTGGTGGTCATGATAATGACGGTGTTTTCAAAGTTGACCGTCCTGCCCTGAGCGTCGGTTATCCTGCCGTCGTCAAGTATCTGCAAAAGAATGTTCAAAACGTCGGGGTGCGCCTTTTCGATCTCGTCAAAGAGTACGACCGAATACGGCTTGCGGCGGATCTTCTCGGTGAGCTGGCCTGCCTCGTCATAGCCGACATAGCCCGGGGGCGAGCCGATGATCCTCGAAACGGAGAACTTCTCCATAAACTCGGACATGTCGAGCCTTATAAGTGACTCGGGACTGTCAAAAAGGTCGGCTGCAAGGCGCTTTACAAGCTCTGTTTTGCCGACACCCGTGCCGCCGAC
>CAVGBM010000034.1:0-12927 GCA_963627445.1 Oscillospiraceae bacterium
AATGTCGGCAAATGTCCTGGACCTGGTTTCCAAAGGGCGGTTAAGCGCCTTTGGTTGCGTTTCTTTTGTAACTTTTCTTTGGCGAAACAAAGAAAAGTTAATATATGGCAAACGCTGATAGGTTAAGTCCGAATATTAACCTATCAGCAGCTCGGCTATCTGCACGGCATTGGTGGCTGCTCCTTTGCGGAGCTGGTCGCCGCAGCACCATAAGAGTAGGCCGTGGTCGTCGGTGAGGTCTTCACGAATTCTGCCGACGAGGACGAGATCCTGATCGGTGCTCAAAAGCGGCATGGGGTAGAGAAGATCGTCGAGCTCGTCTAAGAGCTTGCAGCCCGGGGCGGCGGCGATCGCCGCTCTTGCGTCGTCGACCGTGAGCTTTTCCCGCGTTCTCAGCTGCACCGACACGCTGTGGCTGCGCACGACCGGCACACGCACGCAGGTGCAGCTCACGCGCATTTCCGGCAGGTGCAGGATGCGCCGCCCCTCGTTTTGAAGCTTCATCTCCTCGGAGGTGTAGCCCACAAACTGCCGCTCGCCGATCTGCGGGATGACATTGTACGCGATCTGATGCGCAAACACGCGGGGCACATAGCTTCTGCCCGCGGCTACGGCCTCGATCTCGCCGAAGAGCTCCTGCGGCCCTGCCGAGCCCGCGCCGGACACCGCCTGATAGGATGACACGACCATGCTCTCAACAGGGCTGAGCCTGCGCAGCGCACTTATCGCCGTGCAGGTGATGGTGGTCGTGCAGTTGGGGTTTGCGACGATGCCCGAATGTTTTTTGACATCCTCGGGGTTTATCTCCGGCACGATGAGCGGCACATCGGGGCAGAGCCTGAACGCGCTTGAGTTGTCGACAAAAACCGCCCCCGCCGCCTTGATATCGGCGGCGAATGCGGCGGCGATGTTGTTTTCCGCCGCACCGAGGACAATGTCGAGCCCCTTGAAATTCTCGGCGCTTGCCTCCATGACCTCGTGCCCGTCGATGATCTGACCTGCCGAGCGCTTGCTCGCCAGTAGCCGCAGCTCACCTACGGGAAAGCTGCGCTCACGCAGAATTTTCAGCATCTCGCGCCCGACTGCGCCCGTTGCACCGAGGATGCCTACATTATATTTATCCATAACTGACCTCCATAAGAAAAGCCGCCCTCAACGAGGGCGGCTCGTATATTTAATTGTATGCGCGGCCGGTCAAATGATGCCTGCAATGAACAGCGCGGGGTCGGCTTGCTTCGCCTTTGCCGCCCATGCGTGCATTTCCGAGACAGCAAGGTCGCCGGTAACAACACCGTCGCCGCAGGGGGCGATGGTGACGCTGTCAAGCCATGCGTCGCGGCCTGCAAACCGCACATAGTACGGGTGCATTTCGGCGGAATTGTCGGGCTTTGCCGGCTCCATGGTGTCGGTGTAAAATCCGTGCACGCCGCTTGCGATATCCAAACAATCGGCGACGGCATTGTAGGCTGTGGGGAAGCGCCCCGCGCCCTGACCGTAGAAGCTTTCCTTGCCGGTGAGCGCGGCCTCGAACGAGATGACATTGCGGTTTGTGGATACCGCCGCTTCAAGCTCGCCCACTGGGACGAAGCTCGGCTCGACATAAACCGACAAGCTTCCGCCCGCGTTTTTGCCGAATGCGAGCATTTTGCACACTCTGTTCATGCTCTCGGCGGCCTTGATGTCCGCAGCGGACACCGTGCGGATGCCGAACACGGGCACTTCCTCCTCCAACAGGCAGCAGCCGAAGGCGACGTTTGCGGTGATGATGCACTTGCGCTGAATGTCGAGCCCGTCTATATCCGCCGAGGGGTCGGCCTCGGCATAGCCGAGAGATTGCGCAAGCTTCAGGACATCCGCAAAATCGCTTCCGTCCGTGTGCATGGCGTCGAGGATAAAATTCGTCGTGCCGTTCATGATGCCGGAAAATGCGGTGACCTCGTCAAGGCGCAGGACACGCTCTAAATTCACCAGCCACGGGATGCCGCCGCCGACCGCGGGGGTGCAGCGGAATGCAACGCCGCATTCTTTCGCCAGCTGCGTGAGCTCGCAGTAGTAGTGCGCAACTAAATGCTTGTTTGCGGTGACGACGTTTTTGCCCGCACGCATTGCCTGCGTCACATACTCGAACGCCGGGTGCAGCCCGCCCATGACCTCAACGACGGTGTCGACGGATGCATCATTTAATATGGTATCGATATCGGTAACAGCCCTGCCACCGAGCTCCGGCCTCGGCCTGCGCACGAGGACGTATTTCAGATCCAGGTCGCTGCGCTTATCGCAGATATCCAAAACTCCGCCGCCGACAACGCCGCAGCCGAGCAGTGCGATTTTCATACAAAAACACCCCTTTTTTTAGTGCAATATAGCACGGACGCGCAAAATTCGCAAGCTTTTCGGGATTTTTGCAAAAAATTTTTGCAACTACATGTAGGCGAAAACTGCATTTTCGGCCTAGATATTGCAAAACAGGAGCAAAAACAGGGCAAAAACGCCGTTTTGCCCAAGCTTTGATAAAATTTTTGCAGGTTTTCAAAATAAAAATTTCATTTTGCCTATTGAAATCCGCTAAAATAGGGTGTATACTGTGCGAGTAATGAATTTTTGAAAATGAATTTATTCAAAATGGATATTGCAAAAACAGGAGGAAATGAAAAATGAAAAAGATCACAGCGATAGTTCTCGCACTTGTGATGGCCCTCGCACTGTGCGCCTGCGGCGGCAGCGGCAGCAGCACCGGCGATAATCTCACATTCGTAACCGGCGGTGAGTCCGGCACCTATTATGCATTCGGCACCGTTCTTGCTCAGCAGACCTCTGACGAGACCGACACCAGCGTCACCGCAGTCGTCGGCAACGGCTCCAAGGCCAATGTCGAAGACCTCGCAGCAGGCAACGCTCAGCTGGCCTTCTGCCAGTCCGATGTTATGAGCTATGCGTATAACGGCACCAACCTCTTCGCCGAAGACGGCGCAGTCACCGACTTCTCCGTTGTCGCGGCTCTGTACATGGAGCAGGTTCAGATCGTCACCATGGATCCGGACATCAAGACCGTTGCAGACCTCAAGGGCAAGACCGTTTCCATCGGCGCTTCCGGCTCCGGCGTTAACTTCAACGCCATCGACGTTCTCAAGGCATATGACCTCACCGTTGACGATATCGACGCACAGTACCTCGACTTCGGCGACTCTGCAGAGAACCTGAAGGACGGCAAGATCGACGCAGCCTTCATCGTCTCCGGCGCTCCCACCACCGCTATCACCGACCTGAGCGTCAGCGGTCAGGTTTACCTCGTCGGCTTCGACGCAGAGCATGTCGCAAAGCTCATCGATGCATGCCCCTACTACAAGGAAGCGACCATCGCAAAGGATGTCTACGGCACTCCCGATGATGTCACCACCGTTGCAGTCGCAGCAGTCGTTCTCGCAAGAAACGACGTTTCCGAGGACGCGGTTTACAACTTCCTCACCGCAACCTTCAACGATCTTGACGATCTGACCGCAGCACACGCAAAGGGCGCAGAGCTCAGCCTCGAGTTTGCTTCCTCCATCACCGATGTGCCTTACCACGCCGGTGCAGTCAAGTTCTTCTCCGAGAACAACATCACCGTTAACGGCTGATGCTCTCAGCGTAAAAACTTAACGGAATACTAACGAAAAAACGACTACGGTACCCGCATGGGTACCGTAGTCTGTGACTTATTTTTAACCTGAATGGCAGATCGATTTGCCGTTGAGGTTAGAAATAAGAAATGAATGAAAGGCTGATATCATATGTCCAAAGAAAAGAAAATCAAGGACTCCGAGCTTGACACCCCCGTAACGGCCGAGACCGACGCAAACGGCTATGAGACCGTAAGCGAGGCCGAAGTCAACGAGGTCATGAAAAAATATGACCGCGAGTCGAACACGAGGATCTGGGTCGGCGTTCCGCAGAAGATAGTTCAGGCCGTCATGGCGCTGTTCTCCCTCTACTGCATTTACTCGACCCTGTTCTCCACCGCATCCATGGAAAGACGCCTGACCGCCTTCCTCGGCTGCGTTATCATCATGGGCTTTTTGTACTACCCCGCAAGCAAGAAGCATGTTAAGCCCAACTTCCTGCCCTGGTATGATATTGTCATCATGCTCGTCGGCGCAGGCTGCTTCTTCTATTACTGCTTCGTTGCCGATGACCTTATTCTGACTCTCTCCAGCGCTTCGAAGATGACTCCCGTGTACACGGTGATAGCCGCCGTCGGCATACTCGTTGTCGCCGAGCTCTGCCGCCGCTGCGTGGGCGTTCCCATCCTCATCGTTGCGGGCGCTCTGCTGTTTTACACCTTCTTTATCGCAAACCTCTCGCTCGAGCGTGCGCTGTACACCCTGTTTTATCGTACCAGCGGCGTTATCGGCACTCCTATTCAGGTCTGCGCAAAGTTCATCGTCGTGTTTATCGTCTTCGGTGCGTTCCTTGAAAGAACGGGCATCTCGAAGTTCTTCATAGACCTCGCGAATAAGCTCTGCGGCGCCTCCTCCGGCGGTCCGGCAAAGGTCGCGGTCGTTTCCTCGGCACTGTGCGGCATGGTTTCCGGCTCCTCCGTCGGCAATACCGTCACCACCGGCTCCGTCACCATCCCCATGATGAAGAAAACCGGCTACAAGCCCGAATTTGCGGGCGCGGTCGAGGCGGCAGCCTCCACCGGCGGTCAGATCATGCCTCCTATCATGGGCGCTGCGGCGTTCCTTATGGCAGAGTATATAGGCATCCCCTATGCACAGGTCGCGCTCAAAGCGATCCTGCCCGCGTTCCTGTACTTTGCGGGTATATTCATCGCCGTTCACCTCGAAGCCAAGAAGCTCGGCCTTAAGGGCATAAGCCGCTCCGAGATGGTCCCCGGCAAGGAACTTGCTAAAAAGTGCTACCTGCTCATCCCCATCGTTCTGCTCGTTTACCTCGTTTCCGTCAACGCCTGCACCATGCAGCGCGCCGCTACCTACTCCATCATCGCGAGCATAATCGTCGGAATTATAAACCGTGACGCGAAGCTCACCCCGATGAAGTTTGTCGAGGCTCTCGAGGCAGGCGGCAAGGGCACCATCACCGTTGCCGTCGCCTGCGCAATGGCGGGCATCATCGCCGGCTGCATCACCGCGACCGGTCTTGCCTCCAAGCTCATCAGCGCCATCGTCGCCCTGTCCGGCAACACCCTTATCATCGGTCTGTTCCTGACCATGATTTGCTGCATCATCCTCGGCATGGGCGTTCCCACCACCGCCAACTACTGCATCATGGCAGCCACCTGTGCCCCCATCCTCATAAGGCTCGGCGTGCCCAGGGAAGCGGCTCACTTCTTCGTGTTCTACTTCGGCATCGTCGCCGATATCACTCCCCCTGTTGCGCTGGCAGCCTACGCAGGCTCGGCAATCGCAAAGTCCAATCCGATGAAAACCGGCGTCAACGCGACAAAGCTTGCAATCGCCGCGTTCATCGTGCCTTATGTCTTCGCTTACAGCCCCGAGATGCTGTTTATCGATGTCACCAGCGTGTTTGAAGTCGTTCAGATCTGCATTTCGGCGTCCATCGGCATCTTCGGTGTTGCCGCCTGCCTGAACGGACATCTTTACAGACCCGTTAACCCCATCCTGCGCATAGCTCTGCTTGCCGGCGGTCTGACCCTCATCATCCCCGGCACCGTCACCGACATTATCGGCCTCGTCCTCGTCGGCGGCACTGTCGCTTACCAGTACATCACCGCAAAGAAAGAGAAAGCCGCAATGGCCTAAAGGAGCGGGCGAAAGCCGGTTTTCTACCGGTTTTGGACGGAGCTTTTCCGCCCATACTACGCAACAAAAAGCTCAGGTAATACACAAAGTATTGCCTGAGCTTTATTACTTGCGTGAACGGAAAATCTCCCGTCCGTCGGACGGGAGATTTTTTAATATTCATTACGGTTTTATCACAACGCGCTCGCCGTGTATCTCTAAGCGGTTTTGGCAGAACAGCGCGACCGCCTTCGGCAGCAGCTTCCACGCGGCTTCCTCCATGATGCGCTGGTTGAGGGTCTGAAGCGTGTCGTTGGGATTGATGTCAATGGCCTGCTGGGCGATGATGGGGCCGATGTTGCCGTCGATGTCGGCGAAAAACGCCGTTGCGCCGGTCACCTTGCAGCCGCGCTCCATCGCGGCGCGCACGGGGCTGTCGTCGCAGTTGACAAAGGCGGGGATGAGCGAGGGGTACACGCCGATGATGCGCTTGCGGAACTGCGTCGAGATAACGCCAAGCGGCATGTCGTAATCGGCGACGATGACAAGGTCGATGTCCATGTCCTTGAGCTTGTTGGATATGGCCATGCTGTAGCTGAACTTGGTAGGGAAGTTCTCGGGCTCAACGACGATGCTCTCGACCTTCGCATTTTTCGCGCGCCGCATGGCGTAGGCGTTTGCGTCGGTGCATATCACGGCGACCAGCTCGAAATCGGGGATCTCTCCAAAATACATCGCATCGAGAACGGACTGCAAAAGCATGCCGTTGCCCGAGACCAAAATTGCTGCTCTGACCATCACTCGGTTTTCCTTTCGCCTTTCAAAAATCTTTTCGCCGTCCGGCCGTTAAACGCCTCGACGGCCTTAATATTATCCATGCGCTGCGCCTGCTCGGCCTTGCTGCATCTAAGCTCGGACACCATGCAGCGGCACAGCTCGTCGCCCGTGAGCGTTTTTAGCTCTGCGCACTTGCCGCAGTCGGTGTAATCCATAAACCCCGCGACCTTGGGGTCGTAGCTTATGCCCACCGTCGGCACGCCCACAGCTGCGGCAAATAAAACTGCGTGCATGCGCATCGACACAACAAGGCGCATTTTTTTCATCACGCCCATGCACGTTTCGGCATCGCTCACCGCGGGCAAAATGATGCACTTAGCGCCGGCGGCGCTCGCCGCGCGCTTTGCCGTTTCAAGGTCGATGCTGCGGTTTAGCGTCATGAAAACGGGGGTCAGGCGCAAGGCATCGTGCGCAAAGTTTATCGCCTGCACCACAGCGTCAAAGTGCTCGTCCAGACGCTGCCACGGCCGCAGGCAGAATAGGGCGTAATCGCCCTCGGGGTCAAGCCCTGCGTTCGACAAAAACTGCGCCGCTTCGGAATCTAAGCAGGGCTCAAGCGCCAGCACGGGGTCGGCAGCAAGCGTGACCTCGGGCCTAGTTACGCCAATTTCCCGCAGAAGCTCGGCGCTCAGCCGGTCGCGCAGGGTGACAGCGTCAACGCACTCGTTTATCGTCTCGGCGGTTTTTTTGATATCGCTCTTGCCCTCGATAGGCCCAACGCCGCAGCCGTACATCAGCACCTTGCAGCCGCATTTTTTGGCGTGCCGCAGCGTCCACAGGTAGTAGTGCAGGCTCCGGCGGCTCGTGACATTTTGGATCAGGCTGCCGCCGCCGCTTATAAACAGCTTTGCTTTCTCCATGGCGGCGTGGATGCCGATAAAATCAAAGGTGTGCACGGCGGAAACATTGTAAAGCCGCCGCGTTTTCTCGGGTGAGCGGGTAACGACGCAAATGGAAACAGCGGGGTCAATGCCCCGCAGCGTGCCGACGATGGCCTTCAAAATTGCCTCGTCGCCTATGTTGCCTGCGCCGTAAGCGCCGCAGATAAGCACGCCCGACAAGCCCGCACCCCCTAAATTCACAAAGGAAAACTTGAAAAAGTCATTAATCTATAATATGATATTACATTATACAATTTACAGCACACAAGGTCAAGGCGAAACCCGTCGAAGACCGTCGGAACAGCAAGGAAAAATTCAGAATATGACAACTTTGTTTCTAATTCGTCACGCACAGGCCGAGGGCAACCTCTACCGCATCGCCCAAGGGCACTTTGACAGCTATATTACCGCACTCGGCTACAAGCAGATTGACGCGCTTGCCGAGCGGTTTAAGAATGTGCAGCTTGACGCACTCTACTCAAGCGACCTGCGCCGCACCCGCACGACCGCCACGGCGATAACCCGCTATCACGATCTCGAGCTTCACACCACGCCCCGCCTGAGAGAAATTTGCCTCGGTGTGTGCGAAGGCATGAGCTTCGGCGACATGCGCAAGTTCAATCCCGTGCAGATGGACTATTTTAATAACGACCCCGAAAAGTGGCGCGCCGAGGGTGCGGAGACTTTCGTCGACTGTACCGAACGCCTTATGAGCGTTATAACCGAGATCGCGGAAGCCAATGACGGCAAGACCGTTGCCGTTGTGAGCCACGGCATGGCCATCCGCTCCATGCTCGCCCGCATCATGGGCGTGAAGAGCGAGGACATCGCAGACCTGCCGCACGGCGACAACACCGCCGTGACGCTGCTGCATTACGCTGACGGCAAATTTACCATTGAGTATTATAACGACAATTCGCATTTAACGCCCGAGCTGTCAACCCTCGCAAGGCAGGACTGGTGGCGCAAGGACACCGGCGGCAGGGACGACAATAACTTCAGCTACGCGCCCCTTTCGCCATTTGAGCACCCCGACACATACATTGACTTTTACCGCCAGTCGTGGCTCGCTGCCCACGGCAACCTCGACTTTTTCTCCGCCGACTGGTACCTCACGGCGGCAAAGCGGCATTTTGACAGAGAGCCCGGCTCCATCGTCAGCGTTTACCGCGTTGACGAGCTCATCGGCGTTGTGGAGCTCGACTGCGAGAAGGGCGCGCACGCAGGCTATGGCTGGATAAGCCTAATTTGCCTCAAACCCGAGTACCGCCGTCACGGCTACGGCATCCAGCCGCTCGGCTATGCCATCACGAAGTTTCAAAAACTCGGCTTTCACTCGGTGCGGCTTCATGTGTCGAGCGAAAACACCGCAGCCGTGCGTTTTTACGAGCGTTGCGGCTTTGAAAAACTCAGCGAGGAGGCCGGAGCGGGCGCACCGCTGTACCTCATGGAGAAGAAATTCAAATGAGCATGTGGAGAGTTAACGCAAAAGTTAAAAAGCTGGGCACGGGCGACCGCCGCATCATAGTCGTGTCCGATATCCACGGCAACCTGCCGTATCTCAAGGCGCTGCTTGAAAAGGTCGAATTTTCGCAGAAGGACGAGCTTATCATCGACGGCGACTTTTTGGAAAAGGGCGAGCACAGCCTTGAAACGCTGCGCTATCTGATGCGCCTTAGTGAGCAGGGCAATGTCCACGCCGTGTGCGGCAATTGCGACAGCTGGTCGGACGCTGTCGACGGCGAGATACAGTATTGGACGATACGCATCGTTGACTACATGCTCTCTAAGCAATGCGGGCTTATCTGGGACATGCTGCGTGAGCAGGGCGTTACCATCACGCAGGACCTCGATTTTATCCCGCTCATCCCGATGCTGCGGGAGAAGTACAAGTCCGAGTTCGACTTTATCAGGCAGCTTCCGCACATCATCGAGACCGAGCACTGCATCTTTGTCCACGGCGGGATACGCCCCGACGTGCCGATGGATCATCAGATGGGCGGCGAGTGCATGAAGTTCGACAATTTTCGAAGCTATGGCTATAAGTTCGACAAATGGGTCGTCGTCGGCCACTGGCCGGTGGTGCTGTACCACGAAAATTATGTCTGCGCAAACCCCATCATAGATAGGGAACACCGCGTCATCTCCATCGACGGCGGCTGCGTTTTAAAGGATGACGGGCAGCTCAATGCGCTCATCATCCCCTTTGACGGCAGCGAGGATTTTTCCTTTGTCGCCTACGACCCGTTTCCTGTGAAAACGGTCAAAACGCCGCAGAAACGCTCCGAGCGCTCGTATTACATCCGCTGGGGCGACAACGAGGTGCAGGTGCTTAATCGTGGTGCGGAGTTCTCGCTCTGTAAGCATGTCCGCACGGGCTACGAGATGGAGATCTTGACAAAGTATCTATACTCCGACGAGGAGTTTTGCAAATGCAACGACTCGACTGACCTTGAGCTGGAGCTCCATGCGGGCGACAAGGTCAGCGTGGTCGAGGAAACGAGCCGAGGCTATCTTGTAAAACACAAGGGCACCTCCGGCTGGTATTGGGGAGAGCTTGAGTAATGGAAAACATGGACTTTTTACCCGTTTCGCGGGACGAAATGATCGAGCGCGGCTGGTGGTGGTACGACTTCTTGCTCGTCACGGGCGATGCGTATGTCGACCACCCGAGCTTCGGCACATCGGTCATCGGCCGTGTGCTCGAGGCCGAGGGCTACCGTGTCGCGGTGCTCGCGCAGCCGGACTGGCATTCTGCTGCCGACTTTGCCGCCTTCGGAAGACCGAAGCTTGCCGTGCTTATAGGAGCGGGCAACCTCGACTCCATGGTCGCGCACTACACCGCGGCCAAAAAGCGCCGCAGCGAGGATTTTTATTCGCCCGGCAAGAAGGCGGGACTGCGTCCCGACAGGGCGACCATCGTGTACTCGAACCGTGCAAGGGAGGCCTTCCCCGATGTGCCGATAATCATCGGCGGGTTAGAAGCGAGCCTGCGCCGCTTTGCCCACTACGACTATTGGGAGGACAAGGTGCGCCGCTCGATACTTGTTGACTCGGGCGCTGACATGCTCATCTACGGCATGGGCGAATACGCCGAGCGGGAGATAGCAAAGCGGCTCAAAAAGAAAATTCCCGTCAGCAAAATGACCGATATAAAGGGCACCGCCTACCTCACGCGCGATAAAGCAGACTGCGCGTTTGAGGCTGTGGAGCTGCCGTCATTTTCCGATGTGTGCGAGTCAAAGCGCCTGTACGCCGACGCAACGCGCATCGAGTACGAAGAGCACGACCCCGTGCGCGGCAAGGCGATGATACAGGAGCACGACGGCAGGTATCTCATCGTAAATCCGCCTGCGATGCCGCTTACCTCAAAGGAGCTCGACTTTGTCGCCGAGCTTCCGTATGCAAGGACTTATCATCCGATGTACGAGCCCATGGGCGGCGTTCCCGCCATAGACGAGGTGCGCTTTTCCGTCATCCACAACCGCGGCTGCTTCGGCGGCTGCAACTTCTGCGCGCTGGCGTTTCATCAGGGCAGAATGGTCACGAGCCGCAGCCACGAAAGCGTCATCCGTGAGGTCACGGCGCTCACCAAATTGCCCGACTTCAAGGGCTATATAAACGATGTCGGCGGCCCGTCGGCAAACTTCCGCCACCACTCGTGCCACAAGCAGGATAAGTACGGCATGTGCCCTAATAAGCGCTGCCTTGCGCCGTACCCGTGCAAAAATCTTGATGCCGACCACTCGGATTACCTCGCACTTTTGCGCAAGCTGCGCGCCATCCCGGGCATCAAAAAGGTGTTTGTCCGCAGCGGCATCCGCTATGACTACATGCTCGAGGATAAGAACAACGAGTTCTTCGCCGAGCTCGTGAAGTACCACATCTCGGGGCAATTAAAGGTCGCACCCGAGCATTGCATCGACTCCGTGCTCGACTACATGGGAAAGCCGCATATCGATGTGTACGAGCGATTTCTCGAGCAGTATAAAAAGCTCAACACCAAGTTTTCAAAGGAGCAGTACATCGTCCCCTACCTCATGTCGTCCCACCCGGGCAGCACGCTCGAGGATGCCGTGGCGCTGGCCGAGTACCTCAACAAAATGGGTCGCCAGCCCGAGCAGGTGCAGGACTTTTACCCCACCCCGGGCACGATCTCGACCTGTATGTACTATACGGGCATAGACCCCACGACCATGAAGTCGGTCTATGTCGCAAAAACGCCGCAGGAAAAGGCGATGCAGCGTGCGCTTTTGCAGTGGCGCAGGCCGGATAAGCGCAAGCTCGTTATCGAAGCGCTCAAGACCGCAGGTCGCGAAGATCTCATCGGCTACGGCCCCGAGTGCCTTGTGCGGCCGGATAGACCGGCAAATCGAAAGCCGAAGACAGAGCCCAAAAAGCCCGAGCCGCCGAAGAAGGCCGAGGGCTACAAAAAGGGCTGGGCAAAGCCGAAGAACAAGAAAGCTGCAAAGCCCAACAAGGGCGGAAAGGGGAAAAAGTCATGACCGAGACTATGATAACTGCCGCGTGGTACATTGTCGCCGCCATGAACATCATCGCGTTCATTCTCATGGGCACCGACAAGGTCAAGGCCAAGCTCGACAAGCGCCGCATACCCGAAAAGGTGCTGTTCCTGTTTGCGATACTCTTTGGTGCCATCGGCGGCACGATAGGCATGTACTCGTTCCGCCACAAGACACGCCACTGGTACTTTGCAATATTCTTCCCCGCACTTGCGATACTGCAATTTGCGCTGCTTGTGTATTTTAAGTTCAGCACAATGTGAAAAAACGCCTTTGGTCATTCCAAAGGCGTTTTAATTTATTCGTCGGGACAGCAGTCACGCTTGAACAGCAGTGATATACACCAAAGTGCGGCGAGACCGACAAGGGTGTAGATAACACGGCTCACGACGGCGGTCTGGCCGCCGCAGATCCATGCAACGATGTCAAATCTGAAAAGTCCGATGCTGCCCCAGTTGATACCGCCGATGATGGTCAGTATCAGCGCAATGCGATCTATTATCATGCGTTTACCCTTCCTTTCTTGCTTAGTTTGCGCCGCATGATGCTGATTATTTAAGAAAAATTTTTCATTCGACAAAACTGGTGTTCTTTCGCTCTTTACAAGCCTGCGGCAAAATGCTATCCTCTATTTACAGCTTATCCAATTGGTCTCGCAAATGCGAAACCACGGCTCATATCTTTATCCCACAACCCTGTTAGCAGGTCGGCAAAGCCGACCTGCACTTTTTATTTTTTGACAGGCTGATTTCCGCTCATGCTGCGTTAAAGCCCTAGGAAATACACGCAGGTATTCCCGTCGGGCTTCGCCTTGCCTGAACGAAAATCATCTCTGTCAAATGTTTTAATGTGGCGGGTGTTAACTTCGCCAATTTTTGCATAATAAATGCTGTATCCTCAAAGTATATTCATATGCAGGAGGCTATTATGCAAGCGATAAAACGG
>CAVGBM010000035.1:0-5412 GCA_963627445.1 Oscillospiraceae bacterium
GCGGCACTTATTACAGCTTCACGGCTTCGCTCACAAACTGCACCTACAAATCGTCCAAGGACGGCAAGGAGTATACGCAGTACATCAAAGATACGGACTACTTCTACACTTATGCTAAGGAAGGTGACCATACTAAGTATGAGACCGGTGAAACTGTTGTAAAAATGGAAAAGGGCGAGCAGTATGTTATCGTGTCATGTTTGAATGAAAAAGCCCTAACTACAGACGGAAGTACTGTTAAGACGACAACCTTCGATAAAGTGTTCGAAGATGATACATCAACACTGTGGAAATTTGAAGGCGATGTAAACCTTAATAGGGTGGGCACAGGTAGTTACTTGTATGTTAAACGCGCCACTTTTCAGAATGAAGTCAAAGCTTATTCTGTAAGTAAAAATTGTGTAATGCAGGATGCAGGGGACGGAACGGTTCGTTTTTATGGTGGAGAATTTCTGTGGAACGATTGGTATATGTACATAAATAGTAACGGAGCCGCTACAGAAACAACGAAAGACACCGACAAAAAGACCAAGTTTAAGGTCTATAAAGTAACCTCCACCCCCTTCGAAAACGGAACGATGACCTACAGAGAATACAACTGTGTATGCACAAGCAATGAACCTTAATTAGGGAGGCACCTGATGAAAATTAAAGAAAAACTGCGCAGCAGTAAGGGTGCCTCGCTGATAATCGCTCTGGTATTCATGCTGTTCTGCGCCATGATCGGCAGTGCGGTGCTTGCCGCCGCAACTGCCAACGGCGGCAGGATCGCCGCCCTGAAAAGCGACCAACAGGAATATCTCGATCAGCGAAGCGCGGCGACGCTGCTTGCCGATGAGCTGCAGATCAATGACCCCAAGCTCGTTATTACCGAAACAACGACCGTCACGACCACCTATAGGATCCTTGACGGCGGCGGCCTGCAGAAGGAATCCACCGCCGACCCGGTCAGGGAAGTCAAGTTCGAGGTGAAGACGAAAAGCGGCGTTACCACCAAGCTCCAGCAGGTGCTTTTCGAAAGCGCCATACTGCAGTATATGAGCTGCAATGATATTGATAAATTCAGCGAGGATATAATAAGCGGCTTTACCGATAAGGACGGCAGCGAGCTTAAAGCTCCCGAAAAATTTATGCTGTATAACAAAAGCAGCGGCAATGCTCAGTCCGCGTCAGCAACGCTCTCCGTCTCCCTCAGCGAGGGTACGGTCGGCAGTGCGGAAAAGCTCGGCGATGATATCACGGCTATGGTCGGCTGCGCCGCCGACGCTTCGCAGGCCAACAGGGAAAACAAGGTCGCTCCTTATACCTTCAATGTCGGCTTCGGCACCTTCGAAAACGGCGCCTTTACAGATAACTCCCAGCTTTATCTGAGAATGTACGCGACCACGAGCCGTCCCCGCGAGGTCACCTTTACCGAAACAGGCCTTGAGGGCAATGACGCAAACCACAGCATATCGATAGAGACCACGACGAAGACCACGACCATAAGATGGAATCCGGCTGAGATACTGAAGGGGGCGGCTGTATGGAACACCTGATAAAAAAGCTTAAAAGCAAGGCCGGCGAAAGCCTTGTCGAGTCCATGGCGGCTATCCTCATCTTCACCCTCACGTCCATCGCCCTTTTGAGCATGATATCCGCCTCGGCGGACATCAACCGCACCGCCAAGGTCGCCGATGAGCAGTTCCAGCAGCAGATGGTGGTCGTCGAAAAGGCAGAAGCGCAGGGCGATAACAGCACCCCGGGCAGAGTGACGTTTACGGTCAACGATAAGCAGATCGCTCAGGATGAGGTGTATATATGCCGCGAGAAGGATAACGACAGTGCGCTGTACGCCTACTATAAGTCAACGACGGAGGATGCATCATGAAAAAGCTAAGATCCTCCGGCGGCTTCACCCTCATAGAAATGCTCGCGACCCTGCTCATCCTCGTGTTCCTCATCCTCGGCATTGACACGGGCATGGACTCGGCTCTGCGCATTTACGATGAGGCGAAGTTCCAGTCTAACAGCGCCTCGATGGCGAACATCGTCAACACCTCCCTCGGCGATATCCTCCGCTATGCGGTCGATGTCGAGGTCGTCGACCCCAATGTGGGCATTGAAAAAACGGATACCACCGGCACGCATAAGGTCACCGGCATGAGCCTCGTTTTCACCAATTATGAGTACGGCGTCCGCGGCGCCTATTTCACCCTCAATGATCTGCAAGGTACCGAGACCGGCATCCTCAGGATGAATAACAGCTATGACAATAATATCGTCGAGCTCGTAAACACCGGCGCTTACCCCGACCTTAAAATGAAGAATTTTGAAATTCAATATGTTCCTTTAACTACGGACGGCGACGGCAATAACACCGCCGGCGGCTACTTCGAGCTAAGTTACACGGTTTATTCCGAGAAGGACAGCAGCCTGACAAGAGATGTTGAGTACATCATCCGCAGCATGAACCCGTTTTGATATGAAAAGATCCGACTTCACACGAAGTCGGATCTTTTTAAAACATCTCGATAAATTTTCTCTTTGCCTCGGACGGACTGCCCGTGTCCATCCAGCAAAGGTCAAGCTCCCTCGGCTCCGGCGGCTCGTCGAGCTCGATCTCAAACAGCCCCTCGTCCATGACGGCAAACTCCTTCGTCACGCACGAGATACCGAGATTTATCCTCGCAAAATCGACCAGCAGATCGTGGCAGCCGAGGTCTATCTCGGGGCTGAGCGCAACGCCCGAGCGCATGAACTGCGCGTCTATCGCCCGCCGCGTGTTTGAGAGCCTTTCGAGCATGATAAGCGGGTAAGAGCACAGCTCGCGCCGCGTGACCGTCCTGCCCCTGAGCTCGGAAAACGCCGACCCCGCGATGAAAATATCGTGCAGATCAAGACATTTTCTGACCGAAAATTTGCTGTCCGAAACAGGGGAGTTAACAAATGCGACGTCCAGCTTTCCGGCGGACAGGAGCGAAAATGCCTCCGTGCTCGTGCGGTTTAAAACCTGCAGGCGCACATCGGGGTACTCCTCGTTCCAGCGCTTGAGATACGGCAGCAGGTAATGCCGCGCGACCGTGTCCGCCGCGCCGACACGCAAAAAGCCCTCACGCAGCAGCTTGAAGCGCTCTATGCGCTCCTCGGCCTCGCATATCGTGCCGATCGCCGGCGCTATCATCGCGTATAGCTGCTCTGCCTCCACCGACGCCGTCACCGTGCGCTTGCCGCGCCAGAACAGCTGCACGCCCAGCATCGTTTCAAGCTGCTTTACCGACTGGCTCACGGCGCTTTGCGTAACATAAAGCTGCCGTGCCGCCTCGGAAAACGAGCGGTTTTCATACACCGCCGCAAACACCCGGTACAGGTCAAGAGAAAAGTTTTCTTTCATTTCATCACCTATTAGAAAAGCTAATCAAAACATAAAAATAATTAACTTGGCTTATGATGCTTATTGTATTATAATATTGAAGCAAAAGCAAGTTTTCTTTTATGCATAATAAAATATCAGCCGACAGGCGGAACGGAGAACAGCAATGGAAAGAACTATCGGAACAGTTGTACGCGGCGTGAGAGCGCCTATCATCCGTGAGGGCGACGATCTTGCCAAGATCGTGACCGAGAGCGTTTTGAACTGCATCGAGCAGGAGAATATCACCATCGGCCAGAAGGATGTCATCGGCATCACCGAGTCTATCCTCGCAAGGTCGCAGGGCAACTATGCATCCGTGGACGACATCGCAGCCGATGTCAAGGCCAAGTACCCCAACGGCCATGTCGGCGTCATTTTCCCCATCCTCAGCAGAAACAGATTTGCCATCTGCCTGCGCGGTATCGCGCGCGGCTGCAAGAAGATAACCCTCATGCTCAGCTATCCCTCCGACGAGGTCGGTAATCACCTGTTTGATATCGATATGCTCGACGAGAAGGGCGTTGACCCCTACGCCGACGTTCTCAGCGAGGCCAAGTACCGTGAGCTGTTCGGCTATATAAAGCACCCCTTCACCGGCATCGACTATGTCGAGTATTACAAGGAGCTCATCCTCGGCTGCGGCTGTGAGTGCGAGATCGTTTTCGCAAATAAGCCCGTCGCAATTCTTGACTACACCAAGGATGTTCTGTGCTGCGATATCCACAGCAGAGCCCGCACCAAGCGCTTGCTGAAAAAGAACGGCGCAGAGACCGTCTACGGCCTTGACGATATCCTCACCGCACCTGTAAACGGCAGCGGCTACAACGATTTCTGCGGCCTGTTAGGCTCGAACAAGGCGACCGAGGACACAGTCAAGCTGTTCCCGATAAACTGCCAGGAATTTGTTGAGCGTGTGCAGAAGCTCATCTGTGACAAGACCGGCAAGACCGTCGAGGTCATGATCTACGGCGACGGCGCGTTCAAGGATCCCGTGGGCAAGATCTGGGAGCTGGCTGACCCCGTTGTATCCCCGGGCTACACCGCGGGCCTGAGCGGCACTCCCAATGAGCTCAAGCTCAAGTACCTTGCCGATAACGACTTTGCAGACCTCTCCGGCGACGAGCTCAAGGCTGCCATTTCCGAGAAGATCAAGGAAAAGGACGACGACCTCAAGGGTCAGATGGCGTCCGAGGGTACGACCCCGAGACGGCTCACAGACCTCATCGGCTCGCTGTGCGACCTTACCTCCGGCAGCGGCGACAAGGGCACGCCGATCATCTACATCCAGGGCTACTTCGACAACTACACAAAGTAAAGTGAACCGGCGACCCGGCGGATACAGAGCGTATCCGTCGGGTTTTGCCGTATCTCGGCTTGACGTATCTCGCGCTTTGGCCTATAATCAAACCATCAAGAGCATAAGGAGACGCGACATGAGAGAATGCGAAAATTGCCATAACCTTATACCCGAGGGGATGAAGATATGCCCCCATTGCAGCGGACTTCCGCCTACGCTTTTCCCGCACTTTTTCGTGTATCTTGCGCTGACCTGCGTTGCGATAGGCGCAGCGGTGTACTTCCGCCCGTTCCTTGACGGGCCTGCGTCCGGTCAGGTGGTCAACGGCGTTTTGTGGGCGGCGTTTACGATATTCGTGTTTTTCGCGATAATCTTCACCTGCGTGTGTGTCATCGTCGCGAAGGATTATTCGCATCGGCGCTTCAAGGGCAAGCTCACCAAGGCTGAGCGCACCCGCTTTATAAACATGAAGCAGCATATCGAGTCCGGCCGCCACTTCTACGACAAGGGCGAGTACTGCACCGTCTGCGGACACAAAAAGCCCGGCAGAGCTCCGGCAAAAAAGAAATAATTCAATATTAAATTAAAATGACAAAAGACCACGGCATGTGCCGTGGTCTTTTTCTCAGTATGTCAAAGAAACTGGTAAAAGCAAAAGCAACGAGCAAAATCCAATACGCAGCAGGGGGAGTGTGAGGGGGACAAGGTCCCGCCTCAAATT
>CAVGBM010000036.1:0-2149 GCA_963627445.1 Oscillospiraceae bacterium
TTGGAGGTTCTGCTATGAAAAAAGCTATTCTTCTCATACTTGCGCTTGCCATGCTGTGCACAGCGGTGGCAGGCTGCACCGACGGCGGCAATGTAAACGACAACCACGGCGGCGTTGTGACCGACAACGCCCACGACAGCGACATCGGCGACGATATCAAGGACGCAGCCGACGATGTCGGTGACGCAGTCAAGGACGGTGCTGACAATGTGGGCGATGCGGTAAAGGACGGCACTGACGATGTCACGCACCCGGGCGCAACTCCCCTTCAGCCGCAGGGGACTCCCGCTCCGGCAACGCAGGTAATAACACCGTGAAAAAAGTCCTGTGACTTTTTTCACGCTTAACACGCCACATTTTTTGTGAAGCTTTGCTTCACGAAAAATCTCGCTATGCTCGTCAAAAAGCCTTAACAGGCGTTTTTGATGGCTATAATCCAATTTGAGGCGGGACCTTGTCCCCCTCACACTCCCCCTGCTGCGTATTGGATTTGACCCATCACGCCTGTTTTTCATAGCGCTTTGACGGTCTAAAAAACAGCGTCTATGACGCTGTTTTTCTTGATTTTCCATGTCGAATGATGTATCATCAAATATCATTGTTGTAAGGAGTGGTTTTTATGAGTTACATCCCCACCGTTGAGCAGGCCAGAGAGCTTGTCGGCCGCTTCAACAAGGACGCTTTCCATCTTCAGCACGCCGAGACCGTTTCCAAGGTCATGGGCGAGCTTGCAAAGGAATTTGACCCCGAGCGTGTCGAGTTCTGGGCAGCCGTCGGCATGCTGCACGACATAGACTTTGAGCTGTACCCCGAGCAGCACTGCGTCAAGGCAAACGAGATGCTGCACGAGCTGGACATAGACGAATCGGTCATCCACGCCGTCATCAGCCACGGCTACGGCATCTGCATCGATGTTGAGCCGGAGCTTTTCATGGAAAAGGTGCTGTACGCAACGGACGAGCTTACGGGTCTTATCGGCGCGGTCGCACTCATGCGCCCGAACGGCATCTCCGACATGGAGGTAAAGTCCATAAAGAAAAAGTTCAAGGACAAGAAGTTTGCCGCCGGCTGCTCCCGTGACGTCATCATCCGCGGTGCGGAGATGTGCGGCTGGGAGCTGGACACGCTGTTCCAGAAGACGCTGGATGCGATGAGAGCGTAAATGGTGAGGCTTTATATCGCCGATGTGAGTTCGCTCGATATCGAGCGTGCGCTGGCCGAGGTGTCCGACTACCGCCGCCGGAAGGCGCTGCGCTGTCCGGATGACGATAAGCGCCGTTGCTCGCTGGGTGCCGAGCTTCTGCTGTACCGCGCACTCGGCGGACCTGTCGAATATACCTTAGGCGACAACAGCAAGCCGTACATTGACGGCGGGCCGCACTTTTCGCTGTCGCACAGCGGAAGGTACACAGTGTGCGCAGTCGCCGACTGCGAGGTTGGCGTTGACATCGAGCACCCTAGGGAGAACACCGCACGGCTGGCAAAGCGGTTTTTCACCGAGAGCGAGAATGAGCGTCTTGCCGCAAGCGATGCGCCCGACGAGGAATTTTGCCGAATTTGGGTCGTGAAGGAAAGCTACATAAAGGCCACCGGCATGGGCTTTAAAACGCCGCTTAACTCGTTTGAAGCACAAGGCCGCATCGGCGAATACTCGACCGCTCTTTTTGAGCACGACGGCTACCACATTGCCGTGTGCGCAAAATGCGAGAGCATCGGAGATATAATGGTCTATGATGAAGAAATTATTTGACAGCACCGTCGTGCGCTTTGTGCTCGTGGGCGCGGTGAACACGCTGTTTGGCGCAGGCATAATGTTTATATTTTATAACTGCCTGCACTTAAGCTACTGGCTGTCCTCGGCATCGAACTACTTTTTCGGCAGCATTTTGAGCTACTTTCTGAACAAGTATTTCACATTCCGACGCACCGAGCGCAGCTGGAGATACATCGTGCGCTTTGTGATAAACATCCTCGTATGCTATTTTGCCGCATACTCGGTGGCAAAGCCGCTCATTGCACAGCTTTTGGCGAGCGCCTCGGTGACCGCGCAGGAGAATATCGCGATGCTCGCCGGAATGGTCATCTTCACCGTTCTAAACTACTTCGGGCAAAAGCTTTTTGCCTTCAAAAAAGACTAAAACCGCTGGAT
>CAVGBM010000037.1:0-12370 GCA_963627445.1 Oscillospiraceae bacterium
CCGAAAAGCGTCAGGAAATGATGAACGCTGTCGAAAAAATGCAGCAGTGGCAGCAGAGCCAAGACGATGAGGAAGCGCTCTCGACCCTGCCGGTTTTGGAGCTTAGCGATGTTCCCCGTGATGTCGAGCCTATAAAGGCTGCACCCCTTGATATCGCAGGCCGTCCGGCGCTGAGCGTGGAGGTAAACTCCGACGGCATCGTGTACCTTAACCTGTTTTTCGATGTCTCCGATTTTACGACCGAGGAGCTTCGCATTTTGAACCTGCTCACGACCTGCCTCGGCGACCTGCGCACGGAACACTTCACGGCGCTCGAGCTTCAGAATAAGATAAAGGCCACCCTCGGCGGCATCGGCGCAAAGGTCGAGGTCATCTCGCACGACGGTGAGCTCAAATCCTGCAAGCCGTATCTTCTCGTTTCGACAAGCACCCTGCGTGAGAACGCTCAGGCGGCCGCCGAGCTTCTTTCGGAGCTTCTGCTGCACACCTGCTGGAGCGAGACCGACAAGATAGGCGAGATCGTCATGCAGAGCAATTATTTCATCAAGCAGTCGCTCATCGGAAACGGCCACAGCTTTGCGATGACAAAGGCGCTGTCCGGCTTCTCGGCCGAGGCTGCGCTGCGTGAAGCGCTCGAGGGCGAGAGCTTCGCCCGCTGGTTCGCAGACCTTGCAGCAAGCTTTGACGAGCACGCCGAAGCACTCGGCGAGAAGCTTGCGGCTCTTGCGCGCCGTGCCTTTGCCGCAAACAGGCTGTTTGTCGGCTTCGGCGGCGAGCCGGATACGGCAACTCTGGAAAGCCTTGTACGCGCCCTGCCGGAAAAAGAACTCGGCGAGGCAGCGGCAGTGCCCGCCGGAGCGGACTGCGACTGCGCCGTTGAGATACCCGCCGATGTCGGCTTCTGCGCATTAGGCGGCAATCTCAATGCCTTCGGCGGAAAGTTCAGCGGCGCATGGACGGTTTTGTCCTCCCTCATGACCTACGGCTACCTGTGGAACGCTGTGCGCGTGCAGGGCGGCGCTTACGGCACGGGCATGAGTGTTCGCTCCAATGGCGACATTTTCTGCCACTCCTACCGTGACCCGAATCTTACGAACTCTGCCGACGCATTTGCGGGCATCCCCGATGTGCTCGACGAGATGCTAAGTGAGGACATGCCGCTTGACGATATCATCATCGGCACGGTGAACACCACCGACCCTCTGCTCGACCCCGCCGGTCAGTGCGAGCTGTGCTGCCGCCGCTATCTCAAGGGCACGACGCCCGAGACTATCGCTAAGCTGCGCCACGAGATACTCGACACCACCGCCGCAGACCTGCGCGCTCTCATCCCCACCCTGCGCGCCTATGTTGAGCACTCGATCTTCTGCGCCGTCGGCGGCCGTGATGCAGTAGCGTTCGTAAGCGGCCGATAATTCTATACAAAAAATTTACTTGAAGAATTTGCCCCAAGGCGTTAAACTGTGCGTATAACAAATTGTCGAAACGGGGGGACTAATGCCTTGGAACTGAAATGGATGGGAAGATACCGCGAGCTTGTACGAGCGCTGATCTATTACTCGAACAGCTCCAACAGGGGCATGTTCAAAAACAAGCTCCACCCCGTCAACGGCATTGCGCTTTCAAAGCCGGAGTATCAGATACTTGAATACCTTTGTGAGTTCGAAAACGAGAACAAGATCATGGCCGACATTGCCCACGACCTCGGCATCATCCCGAGCATCGTGACCAAGTCGACGAAGGTCCTCGTCGGACACGGCTTCGTCGAGCGCTACCATCTTGCCGGCAACAGGAAAAACATCGTCCTCAAAGCAACGCAGGCAGGCCGACAAATGTATATCGAGACCTGCACAAGGGACATCGAAAAGCTGTTCGTTCCGTTTTTCGATGCGCTCGACAGCCTTACCGACGAGCAGCTCAAGACCGTCGAGGATGCTGTGTACACCCTCGGTGCCGACTGGGGCGCACTTTCCGAGGATCTGCTCGAAAAGATGGATTAAACTTCACATTGCACAACGCCGATGCGGCTTTTGCCCGCATCGGCGTGTTTTTTTGTACAGAAGCACTAATTGGCAACTAAAAACTTCGTATAAAAAGATAATTGTTCATTTATGAAGAATATGCTATCATCGAAGTACCTGAACCGCCGAGAGAGCGCCGCCTCCTCGGCCGATACGGCATTTTGAGAAAAGAAAGAAAGGAAATGCACCAATGAAAAAGCGCACAAAGGTCCTTCTTGCGGTCGCACTGTGCCTTTGCCTTGTCAGCTCGATATTTGCCTCCCTGTTCCAGTCATCGTTCAACACCGTGACGGTCAAGGACATGAATGTCGTCGTTGCTGCGGGCAAGTCCGTGAATGCACAGATCTACATCCCCAAGAATGCGACACCCGAAAACAAAGTACCCCTTATTGTGGTCTCCCACGGCAGCTACAACAATCTCGATCATCAGGATCAGAACATGATAGAGCTGTCCCGCCGCGGCTTTGCGGTCATCTCGCTCGACGAGTATAACCACGGCTCTTCGGACATGGAGGTCGCCGATGCAAGCATCTTCGCCTCGCAGGCCATGCGCCAGCTCATAGACTACGCATGTGCGTCCTACACCTTTATAGACACCGATAAGATCGGTGTTGCCGGTCACTCGATGGGCGGCATCATCTCCAACGCGACCGTTGCGTACTACTTCGCTCAGGAGGCGCTCGGCCTCGGCGAAAACAAGGTCTCCGCCGTTTTGGATGTCGGCTACGACCCACAGCTTGAGCCGTACACCGTCGAGGGCGTTGACGATCCCATCGACCTTACCATCGACTGGGGAGTTATCTGCGCAAAGTACGACGAGTGGTTCTTCAAGGGCGACACCGGCAATCCCGCTGATTACCTCACGAGCACCAACGCCCGCACCTTCGTAAATCAGCTTGACGGTGTCGATGTTACGGGTGAGGTCGAAAACCACAAGATATACACCGGCACGATAGACGGGGAGGAGTATATCCGTGTCATAAATCAGAGCAACGAGATACACCCGCTCAACCATTTCTCCAAGGCCAGCTGCGCCGCCGAGGTGGAATTTTTCTACGCCGCCTTCGGTGTGCCCTCGGGCTATGAGAAGATAGACTCCGGCGATCAGATCTGGCAGTTTAAGGAGCTGTTTAACCTTGTTGGTCTTATCGGCATCTTCCTGTTCCTGTTCCCGTTTGCCTCCATGCTCATCCACGGCACGACCTTCTTCGGCGAGCTGGCTCACGCCGAGCCCGCTGCCGCACCGGCGCTCAACACCGGCAAGAGAAAGGCTGCCTACTGGATAACCTATGCGATAAACCTCGTCATCCCGGCGCTGCTCGTCGTCCCCGTCATGTTCAAGTGGGTCGGCAAGGAGATATCCGTGCCCTACACATTCACGAAGTGGTTCGGCGAGCCGAACACGAATGAGCTGGCGGTCTGGACGCTCGTCGTCGCGGTCGCGCTGCTTGCTGTGTTCCTCATCTCTTGGGCGCTGACGAAGGACAAGAGCCAGAAGGGCATCCCCGAGTGCTGGGGCCTCAAGGGCGGCGTGCGTGTGATATGGAAGAGCTTCCTGCTCGCCCTTGCAACGGTCACGGCGGCGTATGTGATACTGTTTGCATCCGACCTCATTTTCAATGTCGACTACCGCATTTGGGTCATCGACATGCGCGTGTTCAATGTCCAGAAGGTCGTGTATGCGCTTGCATACTTCCCTGCCTTTGCGATCTTCTATCTTGTCAACTCCATGCTCGTCAACGGCGGCAACCGAGTTGAGGGTATGCCTTCGTGGCTCGTGACGCTCCTAAGCTGTGTGAGCAACATCGCAGGCATTGCGGCACTTATCGTCATCCAGTACGCAACGCTCATCTCCAGCGGCGTGTTCACCTTCAACTCCATGCGCATCGTAAACCTGTTCCCGCTGATCTTCCTCATCCCGATCGGCACTATCGTGACCCGCCGCTTCTACAAGGAGACCGGCAGCATCTACGCAGGCTCGTTCACGATCGCAATGCTCTACACCATGATGACCGTCGCAAACACCATGTTCCTTGCCTCCGTGCTCGGATGATCAATAAAGCAAAAAGGACAGCCTCTCGGCTGTCCTTTTGTCATATCAATTTACTTCGTTTTCACATAGGTGTTCATCGGGTGCACCATGTACTCGTTATACGGGAATTGGTCGGTGGTGACGTAGCCCGCGGGAGCGTCGATGAGCTGCGGGATGCGGTTGACGAGCGTTGCGCAGGTGAGCTCCACCGTCGCGGGCTCGTTGACGATGCAGGTCGTGTTCGGCTCGCCGTGCAGCGTCCACACGTTCTTGTCCGTCTCCTCGGGGTTATATATCTTGCCCACGCACTCGGTCACGAGGGTGATGCCCTCCTTGGTCTCGGTCGTGACGATGGCGCGCATGCCGGTGGCATCGCCGGCCTTGACGACCATGCCCAGCGTCTCGGACTTGAGGTCCTCCTTGTCGACGCAGGGGATGCATTTTTGCGTCTGCGAGGTGACGTGCAGCCCCATTTTGCTGCAAAGCCAGCCGTTTTGGTTCCACATGTATGACGGCACGTACCTGCCCGACTCGACAAGCTCCTTCATCTCGTCCGACGGGGTGTCGTTGTAGCAGCCGATGGTCTTGTTAAACTCGTCGATGCTAAGCCCCGCGCCGTGACCCTCTGCAAGCGCCACGCCGTAGTCCTCGACATTGTACCAGCTGCTGCCCTCGATCTTGGTTATCTTGTGCGAGGAGCCCGCGAGGTTCGTGACCATCGTGCCCCAGTACAGGTCGCAGTAGCCCACGCCCGTGAGCGTGCAGCCGCCCTCCTTGGCGAGCTTGTCGAGCTTTGCGGTGAGTGCGGGCGAGGAGTTCCACGGGTACAGCGCCTCCTCGCAGGTGGTGATGGCGTTCACGCCGTGCTTTGCGCAGATGGTGAAGATATCCTCGAGCTCGGCAACGGTGCTGCGCGTTGCGATGATGCACACGTCGGGCTTGAGCTCGGCCATGCGTCTGTCGGCATCGGCGGAATTTTCGACCACAACGCCGACATGGGGGAAGCCGTCGCCGATTATCTCGGCCACATCCTTGCCGATGTGGCTTTTGTTGCGGCAGAATGCGCCGACCAGCTCGCCGTCATGCTCGATAACATAGCGCATGAGATAGCGGCTCATTTTGCCTGCACCGTACTGAACAACTCTGATTTTGCGATCCATAATATAGCCTCCTTGCAGTTGATAATTAGATGGTTATTTTTTTAACGACCTTACAAATATCATTATAGATTATTCCTGCAAAAAGTCAAGATATTAATAATAAAACCGTCACTTTATCAGTGACGGTTTTCGGTGCTTACGGGTCAATACAAAAATCAGCACAAAATGCGCTTTATATCTTCGAGATTCTCGGCAAAATAGATGCCCTCCTGGCGCTCCTCGGACGACAGCCCCATTTCGATCATATGCGCCAAAAGTGCCTTCAGGTCATTGTAGTAGCCGTTCAGATTATAATAAATGCACGGCGCAGCAAGGTGCTTCATGGACACCTTCGACATGACCTCGGCTATCTCCTCCAAGGTTCCCGTTCCGCCGGGGAAGGCGATAAATGCATCGCCCAGCTCGATCATTGTCTTTTTGCGCTCGGCCATATCCCGGGTCATGATCAGCCTGGTCAGACCGTTGTGCTGAAATTCGTCCTTTATAAAAAACTCCGGCTCGACGCCGGTCACCTCGCCGCCTGCGTTCAGAACGCTGTCGGCGATCGCACCCATCAGTCCGGACTTAGAGCCGCCGTAGACCAGTGCGTTTCCGCTGCGCCCGATCCATGTGCCCAATTCCTCGACTGCCTTGCGCAGGCTCGGGTCGTTTCCCTCGTTTGCGCCGAGATATACGGTTATATTCATAAAGCATGCCTCCTGCCGTAATTCGCTTATACTGTAAATCTACCATTTTCACCTTAGTGCGTCAACAAAAAAGAGCTGATGAGCAAGCGCTCATCAGCTCTTTTCTATCATTTTCTAAACGCTATCTTTACGATCTGCATGTTCATTGAGTTATCGCCGATCTTCGACAAAAGGCGGAAAAATCCGCTGACCGAGGGGTCGGTGAGATCGTTGTAGCCCAGCATGTAGCCGCGGCTCGAGACCGAAAGGCGCTCGTCCCACAGGCTGAGCTCTGCCTTCGCGTCGGCGACGGCAAAGTATGCGCCGACATCCTTTATCTGCGCGTCCTTGATCCAAGTCTTGAGCATGAGCTTGACGGCTTTTTTGTTCGCTGCGTCGAACACCAGAACGCCGCCCGGGAATGCGTCCGCCATCTTGCAGACAAGTGCCTGAACCTGCTCTTTGAGGAAGTAGTAGAACACGCCCGCTGCGAAGAACACCGCGCCGCCGGAGGCATCGATGCGCTCAAACCACGCCGTGTCGTTTAAGTCGCAGGGGACATTCTCCTCGCGCTCGCCGGCAGGCAGCAGCTCGTTGCGAACGGCGATGACCTCGGGGAAGTCAAGGTTATAAATTTTGCAGCTGCCGTTATCGCAGCTGCGGCCCGTGGTGTCGAGCCCGCAGCCGAGGTTCACAACGGCGGCATTGGGGTGCTCGCTCAGGTAGTCCCGCACCTCGATTGCGAGGTCAGTCTGCCGCATGGCGCACTCTAAAAATCCGAAGCGCTGCATGAGGCTGCCGGACTTTTTCTCAAGCGCCGAGAAGTCGTAATCGACCTTATCCAAAAGCTCCGCCGCCGTGTCGTCGCGAAACAGGTTCGGGTAGAGCTCTGTGCACTTTTTGCGTGCGTACATGGGGATGACCAGCGTCTCCTGCACGCTGTTTTTTTCAATTTTAAGCTTCATATCGTCCTCTTGTTTTGCTAAAAATTCGCCGGTCTCGATGAGCCTGCGCAGCATCCCGGCAAAGCCCTGCGGGTCTAAAATCTGAAACTGCATGTGGTCGTGACCCGTGAGCACGGGAAAGTGCGCCTCGGGGTACGAGCGCATGACGGCATCGCGATATTTGTAGTGATCCTCCGCGCTGCCGAAGGCGAAAAATGCGTTTTTTTGCAGCGCCTCGGGCAGCGGCGGAAACGGCTCATCGACGAGGCTGTCCGCCATCTGCCGACGCAGGCCGCCGTAGGAAAGCGCCTTGCCGGCCTCAATGAAATACGGCTTTATCGCATCGTCGTCGCACCACATGATCTTCTTCAGCGTCCCGCCGTTTGACCAGTACAGGCTCTTGATGGCAAGGTACAAAAACGGGGTCATGATGCATCGTGTTGCCTTGCCTATCTGCGCAAACTGGCCGCCGTCAAAATACGCATGCCCGACCGGAAGCTTGGTCTGCGCCAAAAACGCCGCGGCAAGGTCAGCGCCGATAGATGAGGCAACGACGAGCGCCAGGCGCTCAACGCCCTGACGACGCAGGAAGTCTTCGATCTGCCGCAGCTCATCGGCCTTGCTGACATAGCGCTGGCCTGCGCAGTATACCGATGATGTCGGCATGATGCAGTAGTAGTCATCCTGCAAATGCTTTGCAACGGGCGAGGAGCTTTCGCCGGTCACGCCCATGGCGTGGAAAAACAAAACGGCGGGCTTTTTGCTGTCTCCAAATGTAACAAATCTCATGGCGCACCTCAGATAAACAGCGCCATGATACCGGCAAGTATCGCCGAGATGGCCGCCATGCCGACCGTGCCGAACAGCCACTTTTTGCGCTTGGCTGCGGCGCCTATGTACGGGCGCATATCCTCCGTGCCCGGGATGATCCACGCCTTGGTGCGGCCGACCCAGTAGTCGTCGACGAGGAAGCGGTCGATGAGATTCATGACCGAGAGTATCACAAAAAGCTGCCAAAAGCCCGTGACAAAGTCCCGCGCGCCGTTGATGGCGTACACGCACACGAGCACATACGCAATGTACCCGGGCAGGCACACGGCCTTGAAAACGAGGCTGTTGTGCTTAATTTTTTCAAATGTTGTGAGACCGAGCTCCACGCAGCGCGCCTGCACCTCGGGCTCGTATAAATGCACCATGCCGACAGCGCCCTTGCGGATGCCGACTGCGCAGATAAGCACCAAGAGAATGCCGAGAATAAGTCCCTCTATTAAAACCTGCCAGATCATTTTTGCTCCTTTCCCGTCAGCCTAAAACTCACCACTCGGAGACGAACTCCAGGGTTTTTTCAAGTGAATCCATGCGGTCAGCGTAGCCCGCGGCTTTGGAACACGCCCGCGAGCAGCTTTGTCATTTCAATGCCGCCGTCCGAGCCGGAAAAGCAGATGAGCAGCTTTTTGGGGAACTTATCCTCCTCGGGGATAAACAGCTCGCCGAAAAATCCGTCGGTGTCAAATCTGAATGTCTTATTTTCCGTTTTCAATTCCCCCTCATTTCCGCGCCGCGGCGCACAGCCAGCCCTTGTCGTTTTTGTGCATGCCGCTCACGATATCCGTCCACTTGTTATCCTCGCTGCATTCGTTGCAGATGAAAAACGTGCCGCCCAGACCCTCCGGCCTGCGTGTGTTTTCAAAAAAGACATGGCACTCACCTTTCCATAACGATGATCTTGTTTGAAATGCTGCGCACTGCGGGTAGCTTGTCTAAAAGCTTGTATATCGGCACAAACTCCGCCATGCCCTCGGTGAGCCCGTGCTCGCACACAAAGCGGAAGTCCGGCAGGAGCTCGGCCAGCGCCTGACCGTTTTTCACGCCCCAGTTAAATTTTGCGCCGCTCTGGTCGATGGATTTTTCCTTGAAGCGCTTGACCATCACGGGGTTCATCGTCTCGACAAACACCGTTGCGGTCTCAAATCGCGCGGCGATGATCTCAAATATGCGCTGCACATCCTCCTGCGCGAGGTACATGGTAAGTCCCTCGATGATGACGAGCGTCGGGGCGCTTTCCTTTATCACACTGCCCCAGGCGCCCATTGCCGACATCGCAATTTGCGATATCGCGCCGTCCTCGGGAAGGAGCTTTGCCCTAATGGCGATGGTCTCCGGCAGGTCGAGGTTATACCAGTGCTTGAACCCTGCCATGCGGTAGCAGCGGGTATCGAGGCCGCAGGCGATGTTCACCACGACGGCATCGGGGTGGTCATTAAGCCAGCCGCTCACCATTTTGTCGAGCACGATCGTGCGGGCGATAACGCCGCTGCTCATGGCAACATCGCTGTCGGCAAGCGTAAAGTCGTAGTCTAATTTTTCGATTATCTCCTCGGCCTTTTTGTCGGTCACGGCTCCCCGCGTGCGGCTTTCCTTAGCGCGAGCGTAAAGCGTTTGCAGCATCGTCTCCGGCACGCCGGTAAGCTCAATTTTTTCGTTCATATCAAACAGCACTCCCTGATGTTGCGACACAAGTTAGCGCGCGCTAACCCAATGCTTCAAAAAATATGACCAGCTCGGTCATTTTGGTCACATTCTAGCACAGAACCATTGTATTTTCAATAGTATACTTTAATTACAGCATGATTTTTTACGCTTTCCAGTCTGTCAAAGAACTAGCTAAAAGCAGATGCATGAGCGTAAAACCCAATACGCAGCAGGGGGAGTGTGAGGGGGTAACGAAGTGGCGGTGCGGTAGTGAATGACATGCCGGGGGCATGTCAGAGCCGCACCGTGACCGAGCCGCAGCGAGAAAGGTCCCGCCTCAAATTGGATTATAGCCATCAAAAACGCCTGTTAAGGCTTTTTGACGAGCATAGCGAGATTTTTCGTGAAGCAAAGCTTCACAAAAAATGTGGCGTGTTCTTTTAGCGCGCAGAAAAGTCACAGGACTTTTTGCACGCTAAAAAAATGTATCCGGTGCTTCGGGGGAGGCACCGGATACGGTTGGGGGGTGGAGAAAGGAATATGTAGGTAGGTGATTTTGGTGCGGCAAAGGGCGAGGGGTTTCTGCCGCTGCCGATGTGGGTCGGCCGCCCTTTGCCATGGCTAAAGTGAATATCTCCGGCGGAGCGGGAGGAGTGCCTTGCGCCGAAGGCCGCATGCTGCAGCAGGCTAAATCAGATAAGGCGGGGCTTCGGCTGTGTGGAGCCGAAAAAATTGCGCCTTATTTGACGGTCACAGTTATCGTTTTTGTGTATGAGCCGCACTTGACGGTGAGCTTTGCCGTGCCGCGGCCAACGCCCTTTACGGTGATGACATTTACCTCAGTGCCGACGACCTTCACGATGCTTTTGTCAGAGCTTGTGCAGCTGACGACGGCGGTCGCATATACCGGCGAGGGGGTGCCGGTGACGGTGGTCTTGCCGCCTTTTGCGAGCTTGATGCTCGATTTGTCGACGCTCAGCCCCTTGGGAGAAACGTTGTAGGTGCTGTATGCGCCGGAGTAGCTGACGCCGCCGGTGAAAAGCTGATCCCAGTAATACTTATCGGTCGAGCTGTAGTAACGGCAGCCGACACCAAGGTAGGAGTATTTGCTGCTTAAAATGTTCCCGCGGTGGCCGTCGGATTCCATCCAGGCCTTGACGACGGCGCAGGGGCTCTTGTAGCCTCTGGCTATATTTTCTGCGGCATAGCTGTAGCTGACATTCTTTGCGCTCAGTGCGCTTGTCCATTTCTTGCCGTTGGGTCTTGTGTGGCTGAATTTTGTGTAAAGCTCGCCAGCGCGTGTGTCTGTTGCGCTGCACAGAGCGTCGGTGGTCTTGAATTTGGATAGGCCGTGTCTTGAACGCTCAACATTTGTCCAGAAAAGGACTGCGTTCTCGTAATAGCTGGCGCTTGAGGCCGCGTTTGCCTGCGGCGAGAGCGCCGCGCACAGAAGGATGACGACTGCGAGCAAAACGCTCAGCGCCCGAAGTGCACGGGTCATGCGGGAAGAAGTCATTAGAAGTCTCCATTCAGTTGTGATCGGCAATCTCTTGCCGAAGCCGGCTCATCCATAATGACGGCGAAAGTGCACGGATGTTGCAGAATTACTTTTAATTTTTCAATTTTTTAAATTAAAATAGGTGTATATACACCAGAAACTGAAGTCTTTTGTCGAAAAATATCACTTCTTGACACATTAATGCACCGGCGGTAAAATTAGCTTCATATTGATCGGAGAAGGACAATGAACAAGGATAATTTCAAGTCATATATTGCGCTCATCGCCTCGATGCTGATGTTCGGCACGCTCGGGATAGTGCGCAGATACATCCCGCTGTCGTCGGCGATGCTCGCCATGTGCCGTGGTGTTCTCGGCAGCGCGTTTCTGCTTATCTTCGTGCTCGTGCGCGGCGGGAAATTAAAATTGCCGGAGCGAAAAACAACGCTTTGGCTCATTTTGACGGGCGCTATAATGGGGCTTAACTGGATGCTGCTTTTTGAGGCGTATAATTACACCACCGTCGCCGCGGCCACCATGTGCTACTACATGCAGCCGACCATCGTCATCCTGCTGTCGCCGCTGGTGTTCCGCGAAAGGCTCGGCGCAAAGCGGCTTGCCTGTGCAGGAGCTGCCATCGTCGGCATGGTGTTCGTGTCGGGTGTCTTAAGCGGCGGCGCGGGGCAGATGCAGGACATTCGGGGCATACTTTTTGGCCTCGGTGCGGCAGTCCTGTACGCAACGGTCATCATCCTGAACAAAAAGGTCGTGGTCGAGGACATTTACGCCAAGACCGTCGTCCAGCTCGCCGGTGCTGCGCTCGTCATGATACCGTATGTGCTGCTCACCGAGGGCGTGCCCGAGCTTGCGCTCACGCTCACGGATGTCGGCCTTGTGCTGCTTGTCGGTATTGTTCACACGGGCGTTACCTACGCGCTGTATTTCGGCAGCATGCAGCGGCTCAAGGCGCAGACCGTTGCGGTCTTGAGCTACATTGACCCCGTGTTCGCGCTTTTGCTCTCGGCGGCTGTTCTGCACGAGAGCCTGACCCCGCTCGGCATAGTCGGTGCCATCCTCATCATCGGCTCTGCCATCATAAGCGAGACGGCAAAGGATTAGAAAAACAAAAAACACGCAGATTTTCACAAATCTGCGTGTTTTTTAAGTTGACGGGAGCCGAACGACTATCGGTTTTGACGGGCAAATCTCTGCCCATGTTCCGTAGAAGCTCTTTGCTGAGAAAGAAACTATTCCGGCAAAACTGCGCAGCATCTGTCAGTAGTGTTTTTCGAGGGATTTTCGGCTTTCTTTTGGTGCGGTCGGGCTTTGTGCCCGGCAAGACGAAAAAAGGCGAAAAGCACCGAAAGGGCACACTGACAGACGATAGGTGCTCGGCTTCCGTTAACTTGATTTAGAAGCTGGCCACGGGATTCTCCGGCACTTCGCAGGGCTCGTCGCTGATAAAGGTCAGCACGGGGCCTTTTTTGCCGTAGGCGCGGCTGAACTTGTGGTTTATCTTCGCCGTGAGCACATGCCACGAGTCGCCGGTGATGCTCTCCCAGCCGTCCCACTTGCAGA
>CAVGBM010000038.1:0-44211 GCA_963627445.1 Oscillospiraceae bacterium
ATTAAATTATTTACCAACTTTTCTTTGTTTCGCCGAAAGAAAAGTTTTTTCAATAACGAACGAACGCTTTGGCTATTCGTGATTGCGTCAGCCCGATTTGTAACAAAAAGCGAACTTTCACTGCGTCCATTGGCCCATCAAGACAACGCAAGCTTTCTAAAATCGCCCTTTGGAAACCCGACACAGAACAATTGCCGACATTCTGAGTAACTGCGGTGACCATATCGGTGCAAGCTTCTAAGGGTACGAAGCCATAAGGTTCATGACCGCTTAAAATGCCGACAAATTCGGCAAGCGCTCGGCTGCCGACATATTACCACCGCCCGCCCGTGCAGTCAATGTTAAAAGCAGACATGCTGGCACTTTGACTTACATGTCTGCTTGACTTGGTGCGATGTCAATATTTATCAGCTCTTCTTTGTTCTGCCAAAGAAAAGCTGCCAAAGGCGTTTAACCACCCTTTGGAATCCCGGTACGGGGAATCGGTGCACCGGTCGTTTTGACTGCGGAGGTTTAATCCTCTGCGAGTTGCTTTCGGTGCGCCCGCTTAACGGACTGCGTCAGTTACATAAAAATATCTGAGCGCAAAGCGCTCAACTTCACTTGCGGCAAAGCCGCTAACTTCACTCGCCCGTAGGGCAAACTTAACTTGCGTCAGCAAACTTCACTGTGACAATGTGACACAGTCAACACTGTGTCACATTGTCACAATCAATGCGTATGCATTGTAGCTCATATGGAAGAAGATGCTCGTCCAGATGCTGCCGGTTTTTTCATAGAGCCAGCACAGGACGAAGGAGGCGGGGATGTAGGAAATGGCGTAGAGCAGATAGCTCGGATCCTGCGCGACAAAGGCGTACTGCCAGACGTGGTAGACGGAAAACAGCACGATGCTCAGCACATAGGCGACGTAGCGGTTTTTGCGGTAAAACCCGCAGAAGAAGCCGCCGCGGAAAATGCACTCCTCGACGAGGGGCGCAAGGATCACGGTCATGGCGATGATGCCGTTTCTGTTCTGCTCGAACATCGTGTCGATAGCGTCGTTGTTGGGGTTATTCTCGTTCAGGCCGAGCCAGATCACGACGATGCCCACCACGAACGCCAGCGCAAAATAAATGCCCCAGCCGATGAAGAAGGTGATGATATTGCTCGGCAGCCTGTCCAGAAGCGGGTCAAACTGCGTGCGCAGGAACTTGCCCAGAAGCAGGAGGGTCAAAACGGCGCTCGTGCAGTAATAGATAAGGTTCAGCTGCGTGTCGGTCAAAAGGTCCGGCCACATGATGACCACTATGCCGATGAGCACGGGGAACAGCACCACATGCAGCGCGAACATGATCATCATGCTCCAGAACTCGCTTTTTTTCATATTCATATACCAGCGCATGTTCATGTCATCCCCTCGCTTTCTGCTGAAGCTCGCTGAGAATGTTCAGCGCCTCGAGCGGCGTGACGGAGTTTATATCAAGTGCGCGCAGGCGCTTTGCGACCTCGTCGCTGCCGACATCGGCAAGGCTAATTTGATCGGTCTCGGGCTTTTTCCCGACGGTGAGCTCGGCCTTGCCCGATTCAAGCTCGCTGAGGTAGGTCTTTGCCTTGGCGATGACATTATCCGGCACACCGGCGAGCTTTGCGACCTCGATGCCGTAGCTGTCGTCGGCAGAGCCGGGGACGATCTTGCGCAGGAACACGAGCGTGCCGCCCTGCTTTTTGGCGCTTATTGAATAGTTATGTACGCCCTCTATCGCGCCCTCGAGAGCGGATAGCTCATGATAATGCGTTGCAAACATCGTCTTTGCGCCGAGCTTGCGCTTATCCGCACAGTATTCGAGCACGGCTCTTGCTATCGCCATGCCGTCATAGGTTGAAGTGCCGCGGCCTATCTCGTCCAAAATGAGCAGGCTCGAGCTCGTTGCGTAGCGCAGGATATTTGCGACCTCGCTCATCTCGAGCATAAATGTCGACTGGCCGGAGGCGAGGTCATCCGATGCACCGATGCGGGTGAACACACGGTCGACAACGCCGATGACGGCGCTTTTTGCCGGAACGAACGAGCCTATCTGCGCCATGAGCACTATAAGCGCCGTCTGCCGCATGTAGGTGGATTTGCCGGCCATGTTAGGACCCGTGACGATGGCGACACGGTTTGTGTCGCAGTTTAAATGCGTGTCGTTGGGGACGAACATGATATCGCTCACCGACTGCTCGACGACGGGGTGTCTGCCCTCGGTGATGATAAGCTCGCCGGAGGCGTCCACCTCGGGCATGCAGTAATCGTTTCGCACGGCGACCTCGGCAAACGAGCACAGCACGTCAAGCTGCGCAACTGCATCGGCGCTGTCCTGCACCTCGCCGACAAAGGCCGCGATCTTGCCGCAGACCTCCATGAATATCTCATACTCGAGCTGCTTTATGCGGTCGGTGGCGTTGAGCAGGGTGTTTTCAAGTTCCTTGAGCTCCTGCGTGAAGTAGCGCTCGTTGGAGACGAGGGTCTGCTTTCTTATATAATCCTCGGGCAGGCTCACATCGCCTGCGGATTTGGGCACATCGATGTAGTAGCCGAACACCTTGTTGTAGCCGATCTTGAGCTTTTTGATGCCGGTGCGCTCCCGCTCGCGAGCCTCGAGCTCGGCAACGGCCTGAGCGCCGTTATCGCGCAGCTCACGAAGTCTGTCGACCTCGCGGGAATAGCCCTTGCGCAGGATGCCGCCCTCGCGTATCGAGAACGGGGGATCGTCGCAGATCGCCCAGTCGACGCGCATGACTATCTTATCAAGCTGGTTCATGCCGGCGATCTGCCGCAGGGCAGAGCTTTTAAAGGGCTTTAAAAGCTCACATATCCTCGGCAGCGCGCGGGCGCACTCGGCAAGCGAGACAAGATCCTTGCCGTTTGCCGTGCCGTAGACGACCCTGCCTATGAGCCTTTGCATATCGCCGATGCCGCGCATGGCCTCGATAAGCTCGCCGCGGGTGACGTTGTCCTTTACAAGCTCGTCAACGGCGGAAAGCCTTTTCTTTATCGCAACGGGAGACAGCAGCGGCCGCTCTATCCACGAGCGCAGCATTCTGCCGCCCATGGGCGTGCGGGTCTTGTCCAAGACCCACAAAAGCGAGCCGCGCTTTTCGCCCGTGCGCTGCGCCTCGGTAAGCTCGAGCGAGCGCCTTGTCGCCCAGTCGAGCTCCATGAATTTCTCCTCGGACAGAAACTCGATGCAGCGGATATGCCCCATGTCGAGCTTCTGCGTCTCGTCAAGATATTTCATCAGCGCGCCGCCCGCGCACACGGCAAGGGGTCTGCCCTCCATGTTTATCTCCTCGAGCTTCTGCACGTCAAACTGCTTGCGAAGCCTTAATGAGCAGGGGCGGAATTCATAGTCCTTGCCGCCCATTTCGAGCATGCTGTGCAGGCGCTTTGCGGCAAACTCGGGGATGCGCTTTGTCTCGGCGGCGGCCTTGTTCATGATGACCTCGCGCGGCTCGAACCTGCCGAGCTCATTGAGGATGTGGTTGACCGCGTCCTCCTCGTAGCAGGCGACGCAAAATTCGCCCGTGGAGATATCGCAGAAGGCAACGCCGCCCTTATTTTCCTCGGCCTCGTAATACACCGAGCACAGGTAGTTGCTCTTGCCCTCCTCGAGCATGGCAGCATCGGTGACGGTGCCGGGGGTGACGATGCGTATGACGTCGCGCTTAACGAGCCCCTTTGCCGTCGCGGGATCCTCTATCTGCTCGCAGATGGCGACCTTGTAGCCCTTTGCGATGAGCTTTGCGATATACGCCTGCGAGCTGTGGTACGGCACGCCGCACATCGGAGTGCGCAGCGTGGGGTCGGACACCGAACGGTCGCGGGTAGTCAGCGCAAGGTCGAGCTCCTTGGACGCGATCTTTGCGTCCTCGTCGAACATTTCGTAAAAGTCGCCAAGGCGGAAAAACAGCAGGCAGTCCTTGTGCTTTTCCTTTATCTCATTGTATTGTCTTTTCATCGGTGTGAGCTCAGCCACGGCGCACACCTCCTTATCTTATCTTGCTTTTTTAGCCGCCTTTTCGGCGATCATGTATGCCTGGAAGCGGTCGGGGAGGTAGGTCATGAACTCCTCCCAGGTGTTGTAGGCGTAGTCAAAGTAAAACACGCCCTGCTTTACGTTCTCGGGAAACTCCTTGCGCTCGGCGGGGGTGAGCTTGTGATCGGAGGCATAGACCCAGCGGGTAAAGCGGGTCTTTTCGATGCCGCACTCCACGCAGTCAGACCATCTGAGGGTATAGTGCTTTGCGTCGGGGGCATTCGACACGCGGAAGATGATGCCGCCCTCGTAGAACGAGATGTTTGCGTAGCCGAAGGTGTTGTCGGAAATGAGCCTGATGCCGAACATCCAGATGAACATGACGATGCCTACAACGATGCTCGCGCCCATGAGCGTTTTGCTGCCGTTTATGATGGTGACGACGAGCGTTATTATCGCCGCAAGCTCCATGACCATGGCGAAGAAAAACGCGCCCTTAATAAAGCCCGAGCCGAAGCGCAGCGACTGCGTCACCTGAAATCTTTTAAGCTTTTTATTGTCCATTTCTCTGTCCCCCAAATTACTCTATCTCACCGTACAGCGCCCATGTGTTGCCGGAGGTTATCTTTACGTCTATAAACTTGCCGATGAGGGCTTCATCGCCCTTTAAATGCACGAGCCTGCCGCCGTTGGTGCGGGAGGAAAGGTTATACTCGCTCTTTCCCGTCACGCCGTCAACAAGAACGCGCATGGTCTTTCCGATATACTCCGCGTGCTTCTCGGCGGAGATGCGGTTTGCGGTCTCGAGAAGCTTATCAAAGCGCACCTGCTTTTGCTCCCTGGTTGCCGCGTCCGGCATCTTGGCCGCCGGCGTGCCGACACGCTTTGAATAGATAAAGGTAAACATCGCGTCGTAGCGCACCTTTTCGCAGAGCTTGACGGTATCCTCAAACTCCTCGTCGGTCTCCCCGGGGAAGCCCACGATTATATCCGTCGTGAGAACGAGGTCGGGCATGTAGCTTCGCGCAAGCTCGACCTGCCTGAGGTACTTTTCGGCCGTGTAGCGGCGGTTCATCGCCTCAAGCACACGGTCGTTGCCCGCCTGCACGGGAAGGTGCAGCTGGTGGGCGCACTTTTCGCACTCGGCCATGGTCTTAAAAAGCTTCTCGGTCGCGTCCTTGGGGTGGCTCGTCATGAATCTTATGAGAAATTCGCCGGGTATCTCGTTTACCATGGCAATTAAGTCTGCAAAATCTACATTGCAGTCGAGATCCTTGCCGTAGGAGTTGACGTTCTGGCCGAGGAGGGTAATGTCCTTATAGCCCTCGGCAACGAGCTGCCGCGCCTCGGCGACGATGTCCTCGGGTCTGCGGCTGCGCTCGCGCCCGCGCACATACGGCACGACGCAGTAGGTGCAGAAGTTGTTGCAGCCGTACATGATAGATAGCCACGCCTTGACCTTGCCGTCGCGCTTTAATGGCATGCCCTCGGTGACATAGCCGTCGCAGCGCTCGGTGGCGAAAACGCGCTTTTTGCCCGTCATGACCCTGAGCAGAAGCTCGGGAAAATGCCACAGGTCGTGCGGCCCGAAAACGAGGTCGACAACGGGGTACGACTTCTTTATCTTCTCTGCCATATGCTCCTGCTGCACCATGCAGCCGCACACGGCGACTATCTGCCCGGGCTTTGCTTTTTTGCTGTGGTTTAGCTGCCCGACATTGCCGAGAACGCGCATCTCGGCGTGTTCGCGCACAGCGCAGGTGTTAACGACGATGATATCCGCCGAAAACTCGTCCTGCGTAAAGCCGCAGCCCATCTCGGCAAGGTAGCCGCGCAGCTTCTCGCTGTCTGCCTCATTTTGCTGGCAGCCGTAGGTGTCGACCATCGCAAGGGGCTGCCCGACTCTGTCTGTAAGTATCTCACGGATGCGCGCGCAGATAGCCTCCTGCGCACGGATATTTTCAATGCTTATCTCTTTTCTCTCGTATGCCATTTTGTCAAATTCCTTTGTGGGGATAAAAATACAATCTATATTAACATATTTGTTGTGGAACTTTCAACTAAAATAATGTATAATGTCATGATACGGAGGACTTAGCATGACAAAGATAAATATACTTTCTCCGCTTCTTGCGGATATGATAGCGGCAGGCGAGGTCGTGGAGCGGCCTGCCTCCGTGATAAAGGAGCTTGCGGAAAACTCGCTTGACGCAGGCGCAAAAAAGGTGACGATAGAGTTTCGAAGCGGCGGCGCGACCTATATCCGCATAACCGACGACGGCTGCGGCATGTCGCCCGAGGATGCGGGCATCGCGTTCATGCGCCATGCAACAAGTAAGCTGCACGATGAGGCGGGGCTTGAGGCCATCGGCACGATGGGCTTTCGCGGCGAGGCGTTAGCGGCTATATCCGCCGTTTCACGCATCGAGCTCACGACCCGCGAAAAGGGCGCTCCCGAGGGCGTTAAGGTCACCGTGCAGGCGGGCGATATCGTGGACATGAGCCCCTGCGGCTGCCCCGAGGGCACGACCATTACCGTGCGCGATCTTTTCTACAACACCCCCGCTCGCTTAAAATTTTTAAAATCCGACCGCAGCGAGGCAACAGCCTGCACCGCAGCAGCCCTGCGCTGCGCCCTCGGCAGACCCGAGGTGTCCGTCAAGTGCATAAAAGACGGCGAGGAGGTGTTCTTCACCCCGGGTGACGGCAGGGCGGATTCCGCCGTGTACTCGCTTTTGGGGCGCGATATCGCAAGCTCAATGCTCCCGTGCACGGGCTCAAGCGACGGCATTGAGGTCACGGGCTTCGTGTCCTCGCCCGCACTCAGCCGCGGCAACCGCAGCATGCAGTATTTTTACTGCAACGGCAGGTTTATTAAGTCGCAGCTTTTGCAGTCCGCGGTCGAGCAGGCGTACAGAAACACTCTGCTGACCGGCAGATACCCCGCGTGTACGCTGTTTATCTCGCTTAAAACCAGTGCCGTCGATGTCAACGTGCATCCGGCAAAGACCGAGGTCAGGTTCTCGGATGAAAAGAAGGTTTTTGACACCGTTTATCAGACGGTCAAAGCCGCACTTGAAGCGGAGACCCAGCCGCTGGAGCTTAAGATCTCCGAGAGCACGCAGCGCATGGTGTCAAGCCCCCGCTCAGACTTTTTCCGCTCCATGCCCGCGAAGGAATACCGCGCGGAATATACCCGTCCGGCGGCAGCTCCCACGGCAGCGCCGACACCCCGCCGCGAGCCGAGCTACCCCACTTCACGCCCCATGGCGCGCCCGAGTGTGAACGAGCCGTTAACAAGAGCGGAGTTTTCAACCGAACGCACGGAGTTTTCAACTAAAAATGTTGAAAAAACGGTTGAAAGTGTTGAAAAAATCGCCGCTTTAAATCATAGAGTTATCGGAGAATGTCTGAATACATACATTCTTGTCGAGCTTGGGGAGGAGCTGCTGCTGATTGACAAGCACGCAGCGCACGAGCGCATGATATTTGACAGGCTCAAGGCGCAGGGGCGGCAGATAATGTCGCAGACGCTTCTGACCCCCGTTATCATCAAGCCCACCCCCGAGGACGGCGAGCTTTTGGAGCAGAACGAGGCGCTTTTATCCGACCTCGGCTTTGAGATAGAGCCCTACGGTGCCGACGCTTACGCTATCCGCGCCCTGCCGGACGACATGGATGTGTCGGATGCCAAGGCCGCCGTTGAGGAGATATGCGATAAGCTTCGCCGCGGCGATATCGTGAGCGCGGACTCGGCGCGCGATGAGCTTCTGCACACGGTCGCATGCAAGGCGGCGATAAAGGCCGGACACCGGCACGATATCCGCGAGCTTGAGCGCATAGCCGATGCCGTGGTCGCGGGCGAGGTCAAATACTGCCCGCACGGCCGCCCGGTCTCCGTGCACCTTACGAAAAACGAGCTCGACAAATTTTTCAGTCGTATAGTATAAACGCTGAATATACCGACATTATCACCGCCGACCGACTGAGCCGACGGAAGGCGAACTCTGCCGCCTTTCCGGTGCTTTGCAGTTATGGCGGCGGCGATTTTCGCTCAGGCAAGGCGAAGACTGAAGGGAATACTTCCGTATTTCCAAGGGCTTTAACGCAGCATGAGCGGAAAGCGACCCGCCTTAATCGGTAGAGGCTCGGCTTTCGTCGGTTCAGGAGGTTTTAGATGACACCGAAAGTTGTAGTTATAACGGGTCCGACGGCGACCGGCAAAACCAGGCTTGCCGTGGCGCTGGCGCATGATTTTGACGGCGAGATAATTTCCGCAGACAGCATGCAGGTCTACCGGCGCATGGACATAGGCACGGCCAAGGTAACGCCCGAGGAGACAGAGGGCGTGCCGCACCACATGATAGACATCGCAGACCCCGCCGAGAGCTTTTCGGCAGCGCGCTTTGTCGAGGAGGCAGGGCGCTGCGCAGACGATATCATCGCCCGCGGCAAGCTTCCCATCATCGCAGGCGGCACGAATTTGTATATAGATTCGCTCATCTCCGGCCGCGACTTTGCCGACAACGAGGGCGACAACGCCCTTAGATACGAGCTCGACCGGCAGTACGACGAGCTCGGCGGCGAGGCTATGCTCGATCTCCTGCGCAGCTTTGACCCCGAGCGGGCGCAAAAGCTCCACCCGGCCGACCGGCGCAGGATAGTGCGAGCCATTGAGGTCTATAAGCTCACGGGCAAGACCATCACGCAGCACGATCTTGAAACCCGCCAGCGCCCGCCGAGGTACGATGCGGCGATGATAGCGCTCGACTTCTTAGACCGCCAAGACCTGTACGACCGCATCGATAAGCGCGTCGATATCATGGTGCGCGAGGGGCTTTTTGACGAGGTCGAGGGTCTTCTAAGCGCCGGACTTTCCGACGAGTGCACCGCCATGCAGGCGATAGGCTACAAAGAGCCTGCGGCATTTTTCCGAGGCGAGATAACGAAAGACGAGGCCGTCGAGCTAATTAAGCGCGAGAGCCGCCGCTACGCCAAGCGGCAGCTGACATGGCTCAGGCGAAACGAGTCGATATTCTGGATACGTCACGGCAAAACGCCCGATATTGAAAGCGCGCGACGGCTTTCGACCGATTATTTGCACCACTGCGGTATATGATATTTTCGCCCAAAGTTGATGGAAGCCGACCCGCTATCGGTTTTGGCGGGCAGCTTTCCGCCCATGCTTCGCTAAATCCCTAGTCCATATATGGCCATTATGGCCGTCGGGGTTTATCTTTGCCTGAACGAAAATCTGCTCCGCCAAAACTGCAAGGCATCTGTCAGCGATGTTTTTCGAGGGATTTTTGGCTTTCTTTTGGTGAAGGCGGGCTGTTTTGCCCGGCAAGACAAAAAAAGGCGAAAAGCACCGAAAGGGCACGCTGACAGACGATAGGGGGTCAGCTCCCATCAACTCGCGGCAAAAATACATATACAGGAGTGGCAGCAATGCAAAAGACACAAAATTTACAGGACGCATTTTTAAATCAGGTACGCAGGGACAAGACGAGCCTCACGGTTTTTCTGATGAACGGCTTTCAGATGCACGGGGTCATCCGCGCCTTTGACGGCTTCACCGTGATACTCGACTCCGACGGCAAGCAGCAGCTTATCTATAAGCACGCCATTTCCACGATAATCCCGCCCAAGCCCGTGGAATACTCGGCGGAAGCTGATGCGTAATTACCTGCACATCGTTGCGGCGGTGATCTTCCTCGCTGCAGCGGCGTATCTCGTGTGCGTGTTCGTGCAGGTCGAGCGCTCGCCCGAAACGGCCTCGGTCTACCGTGCCGAGGTGAACGACAGCGTCGAGGCCGAGGGGTGCGTGCAGTGCGATGCCGAATACATCACAGCTAACTTTGAGACCGTGTACTTCACGGTCTCGGAGGGGCAGTGGGTCTCCGGCGGGGAGCTTGTCGCCATCGGCGACGCAAGCGACGATAAGCGCATCGCAGCCCCCTGCGCAGGCTACTTTACCCGCACCTTAGGCGAGGATGCTCCCAAAAACGCAGTCGGCAGGATAGTCTCCGGCGGCTGGCGGTTCGTTGCAAAACTCAAAAACGCAGGGGATTATCACATCGGTCAGCGACTTTATCTGACGGTTTTCGACAAATACCCCGCGTATATAGAAAGGATAGACAAAGACACCGTGACCGTGCGCTGCAAAACGGGGCTCAGTGCCGTCTTGGAAGCCGACGAGCTCAAGGCGACGCTCTCGACTGCGGAGCTATCCGGACTGCGGGTGCCGAAAAGGGCGCTGCATTCGGATAAAGACGGCGACTTTGTGTATGTTTTAATGGCGGACAAGCCCGAGCGCACGCCGGTCGAGGTCGTATACGACAAAAATGACCTCTGCCTCGTGAAGGGCGACGGGCTTTTTGAAAATATGAAAGTTTTAGTGGGATAGGTGATAAAAAATGAGCATTGCGGAAAATGTGAAGCTTGTTAAGGAAAACATAGCGGCGGCGGCAATTCGCTGCGGCCGTGACCCGAAGGACATTAAGCTCGTTGCGGCGACGAAGATGAATGACGCAGACCGCGTGCGTGAGGCCATCGCCGCGGGAGTGGATATCTGCGGGGAAAACCGCGTGCAGGAGCTTCAGGAGAAACTAGCTCAGGGCGCATACGACGGCTGCCCGCTGCACTTTATCGGTCACCTGCAGAAAAACAAGGTCAAAAACATCGTCGGCAAGGTGGAGCTCATACACTCTGCAGACTCCGTTTCGCTCGCGCAGGAGATAAACAAGCGCGCCGCCGCACTGGGGATAACGCAGGACATTTTGCTCGAGGTGAACATCGGCGCGGAGGAAAATAAGTCCGGCTTTGCGCCCGGGGAGCTTGCCGGTGCACTGGACGAAATGGCGCAATTTTCCTCAATTCGGGTGCTCGGACTCATGGCTATACCCCCAATTTGTGAAATTTCGGAAAACAATAGGGTATATTTTAGGCGAATGAAGCAGCTTTTTATTGACATTGGGCAAAAAAAATACGATAATGCTACTATGCAGCTTTTGTCTATGGGCATGAGCGCCGATTACGAGGTCGCCGTTGAGGAGGGTGCAAACCTCGTGCGCGTCGGCACGGGCATCTTCGGTGCCCGCAATTATGCTCTTAAATAATTACCGGAGGCTAGACCATGGCATTTTTAGATAATTTCAAAAACGCGCTTCGTCCGTATGACGACGATGATTATATAGAAAACGAGGCGACCGAGGAAGAGACTGCCGCATTCGAGCCCATGCCCGAGCCGCAGCCCGCTCCCGAGCCGGAATACTCCGAGCCCAAGCCCAAGTTCGGCAAGAAGGAGCACAGAGCCTACACCGCTCCTGCCCCCGCTCCCGAAAAGGCGAGGACGCGCCTTATGCTCATGACCCCCACGGACTTTGACGAGGCGGCCGAGATCGCCGATAATCTCAAGGATCGCCGCGCGGTGCTCATGAATGTTGAAAAGACCGATACCGAAACTGCCCGTCGGCTTATTGACTTTTTGTCCGGTGTGGTGTACGCTCTCGGCGGCAAGATAATGCGCATTTCCGCGCAGGCATATGTGCTCACGCCGATGAATGTCGACGTTGTCGGCGACGGCGTTCCCGATCTGGAGAGCGCAGGTCTGTATTTCTGATATAAAAACGCAGTTTGTCCCTTAAATTAGAAAGGTGGATTTAGATATGATCACTCATCAGGATATCCGTGAAAAGAGCTTTGATAACGCGAAGGCCGTGTTCGGCGGCTACGACATGGGCGCGGTCGAGGATTATCTCGACGATGTCGCCGATGCTTTTGAGGCTCTGCAGAAGGAGAATTCCGCTCTCAAGGGCAAAATGAAGATACTTGTCGAGAAGATCGAGGAGTACCGCACCAATGAGGATGCTCTCAATCGTTCCATTCTGTCGGCTCAGAAGCTGAGCGTTCAGATAGAGAGCGATGCACGCGCACGCGCCGCCTCCATCGTTTCCGAGGCGGAGACCAAGGCTGCCTCCATTCTGGGCAGCATTGATGAGCGAATTGCAACCGAGGAAAATCGCTTGCAGCAGGCCAAGATATCCGCTGCCAAGTTCCTCGACTCCGCACGCAGCCTTTGCCAGGACCAGCTTAACAGGCTCGACCTTATCTCGGCGGCAAACACCGTCGTTGCCGATAAGGACAGTGGCCGAATACCTCAGGAGAACAATGCACCTGCCGCCGATAAATCTGCTTTTGATGCCGGCAACACTCAGGTATTTTCGTTCTCTAAGGACAACTGAGTTTTTCGATCGCTCGGCAAAAAGGCGTGCAAGGGACAATAATCAGTCCTGCACGCTTTTTTGCGTTCCAATATAAAAATAGAAAGAGAAAAAGAACAACATTCGGAGGAGTAAAAAATGGCACAGAAATACGATTTGACCCTGAATCTTCCCAAGACCGATTTCCCCATGCGCGCCGGCCTTCCCAAGCGCGAGCCGGACATGCTCAAGCATTGGGAGGAGCTTGATATTTATAACGAAATGCTCAAGAAGAACGAAGGCAAGCCCATGTTCAACCTGCATGACGGCCCTCCGTTCTCCAACGGCAATATCCATATGGGACATGCGCTCAACAAGTCCATCAAGGACTTCATCACCCGCTCTTACGCCATGCGCGGCTACTACACGCCCTACATCCCCGGCTGGGATAACCACGGCATGCCCATCGAGAGCGCCATCATCAAGGAGCAGAAGCTCAATCACAAGGCCATGAGCGTTTCCGACTTCCGCTCTGCCTGCGAGGCCTACGCCGAGAAATACATCGGCATCCAGATGGAGGGCTTCAAGAGACTTGGTGTCATCGGCGACTGGGAGCACCCGTACAAGACCATGAACAAGGGCTTCGAGGCAGACGAGGTGCGCGTGTTCGGCAAGATGTATAAAAACGGCCACATCTACAAGGGCTTAAAGCCCGTTTACTGGTGCGCTCATGACGAGACCGCACTGGCCGAGGCCGAGATCGAGTATCAGGACGACCCGTGCACGACCGTGTATGTGAAGTTTGCCATGAACGATGACCTCGGCAAGCTAACGCACCTTGATAAGTCGAAGCTTTACTTCGTCATCTGGACGACCACCATCTGGACGCTGCCCGGCAACCTCGCCATCGCCCTGCACCCGGACGAGAGCTACGCGATCGTAAGAGCCGCTAACGGCGAAATGTACATCGTCGCCGAAGCGCTCGTCGAGAAGGTCATGAAGGTCGGCGGTATCGATGAGTATGAGATCGTCGAGACCCACTCCGGCAGCTTCTATGAGAATATGCTCGCTTCGCACCCCTTCCTGCCCAAGACCAGCCGTTTGGTGCTCGCCGACTACGTCACCATGGACTCCGGCACAGGCTGCGTCCACACCGCCCCCGGCTTCGGCGCAGACGACTATCTGACCTGCAAGCGCTATGGCATGGACATGGTCGTCCCCGTCGACGATCAGGGCAGACACACCGATTACGCCGGTAAATACGCCGGTCTCAAGACCGAGGAGTCTAACCCCATCATCTTAAACGACATGAAGGAAAGCGGCGTTCTGTTCGCCTCCGAGGATATCGTCCACAGCTACCCGCACTGCTGGCGATGCAAGCACCCGATCATCTTCCGCGCCACCCCGCAGTGGTTCTGCTCGGTCGACAGCTTCAAGGAGGAGGCCGTCAAGGCATGCGAGGATGTCCGCTGGCTGCCCGCCTGGGGTCAGGATCGCATGGCATCGATGATCCGCGAGCGCGCCGACTGGTGCATCTCCCGTCAGCGCCGCTGGGGTCTGCCCATCCCCGTTTTCTACTGCTCGGACTGCGGCAAGCCCGTCTGCACCGACGAGAGCATCGAGTCCGTCGCCTCCATCTTTGAAGAGCGCGGCTCGAACGCATGGTTTGAGCTTGAGGCCGAGGAGCTGCTGCCGAAGGGCTTCAAGTGCCCGCACTGCGGCGGTGTCCACTTTACAAAGGAGACCGACACCCTCGACGGCTGGTTCGACTCAGGCTCCACTCACTACGCCGCAATGAAGCGCGATCAGGGCTTCTGGCCTGCAAACATGTACATGGAGGGCGGCGACCAGTACCGCGGCTGGTTCCAGTCATCGCTGCTCGTTGCCGTCGGCGCACTGGGCATGGGCGCACCGTACAAGGAGTGCCTGACCCACGGCTGGACGGTCGACGGCGAGGGTCGTGCAATGCACAAGTCCCTCGGCAACGGCGTTGATCCTGCCGACATCGTCAAGGAGTTCGGCGCTGACATGATCCGCCTGTGGGCAGGCTCTGCCGACTACCACGTCGATGTTCGCTGCTCCAAGGAGATCTTCAAGCAGCTTTCGCAGAACTACCTCAAGTTCCGCAACACCGCCCGCTACTGCCTGGGCAACCTCGACGGCTTTGACGCAAACGATCTCGTTAAGCCCGAGGATATGCTCGAGCTTGACAAGTGGGCAATGACCAAGCTCAACAAGCTCATCGAGAAGGCCGCCGCCGCATATGACGATTACGAGTTCCATGTGGTGTCGCACCTTATCAACGACTTCTGCGTCGTCGAGCTTTCCAACTTCTATCTCGACATCATCAAGGACAGGCTCTATTGCGAGGAGCGCGACGGTCTCAAGCGCCGCAGCGCACAGACCGCTCTGTACCTCATCCTCGACACCATGACCAAGATGTTCGCCCCCATCCTCGCCTTCACCTGCGATGAGATCTGGCTGGCAATGCCCCACCGCGAGGGCGACGATGTGCGCAACGTCGTGCTCAATGAGATGAACAAGCCCTTCACCGAGTACGCTCTTTCCGACGAGGAGATGGCAAAGTGGGACGCACTCATCTCCGTGAGAAACGACGTTAACGGTGTTCTCGAGGCTGCCCGCGGCGCAAAGCGCATCGGCAAGCCGCTTGAGGCTTCCGTCACCCTGCACGCAAAGGGCGCAAGCAAGCAGACCGTTGAGCGCATCTCCGACATGAACCTGAGTGAGCTCTTCATCGTGTCCGAGTGCCTTATCTCCGACGACGATGAGACTGACCCCGAGGCCGTTGTCGGCGACGGCAGCTACAACAGCGGCCTGACCGTTTCCGTCAAGGAAGCACCGGGCACCAAGTGCCCCCGCTGCTGGATGCACTCTACTAAGGCCGATCCCGAGACCGGACTGTGCCCCCGCTGCGCAGCAGTCGTTGCAAAACTGTAAAAATTAAGCTCAAATAGGGACGGCAAACCGCCGTCCCTATTGACTATTTGCGCATTTTGGTGCAAAATAGGAGTATATACCCTCGGCTTACAAGGGCATACACGGTTTTGGCAGGCTGATTTCCGCCCATGCTTCGCTAAATCCCTAGCCCATATATGTCCATTATGCCCGTCGGGCTTTATCTTTGCCTGAACGAAAATCAGCTCTGCCAAAACTGCGGAGCACCTGACAGCAGTCAATTTTCTTGTGATTTTCGTTCTTTTTTGGTGAAGGCGGGTCCTTACCCGGCAAGGCAAAAAAGGGCGGAAGGCGCTGAAAAGGGGCGCTGTCAGGCGTGCATCCCCTTGTAAGCCGAGGGTACACCCTCACATAAAGGGGACGGATAAATGTTATATGCAATAATAGCCGCCATAATTTTAATCGGCGACCAGTGGCTGAAGTATTGGGTCACTGTGAATATCACGCTTTCAACGGGCGAGGCTGCGCTCATCCCGGGCGTTGTCAAGCTCGTCAACATCCATAACAGCGGAGCGGCGTTCGGTTTTCTCAGCGACGCGGCGTATGCCCGCTGGCTGTTTCTCGGCGTTGCCGCGCTGTTTATAATCGTCATCGTCGTCGTGCTGGCAAAGCACCTGTTCAAGTCCCGCTTTGCTAACTGGTGCGCCGTGCTGGCGCTCGCGGGCGCTGTCGGCAACTGCATCGACCGCGCGCTGTACGGCTATGTCGTTGACATGTTCAAGGTCGAGTTCATGAACTTTGCCGTTTTCAATGTCGCCGACATTTTCCTTGTCGTTGCCTGCATCGCCTTTGTTATCTACCTCATCGTGGATATCTTCAAGGGCGGCGAGGATGAGGACGACGAGGTCGACGAGGACGACGAGCCCGAGGAGGAAAAGCCGAGAAGATCCGAAAGAAGAGCCGAGGCCAAGACCGAGCGCAGATCCGAGCGCAAGGCCGAGGCTAAGCCCGAGCCCAAGCCCGAGAAGAAGGTCAAAAAGCCCGTGACGGACGACGAGTATGAGGTCTCCGGCATCGAGACGCTGTCGTTTGAGTTCCCCGACACGGCGACCCCGCTGGTATCGGACGACAAGACCGATGAGGGCGATTTTTGGGAGTCGTTTAAGTTTGAGCTAAGAAGCGGCGAAACATCCAAGCCCAAGGCGCAGCCCATGCGTCCCAAGCCCGCACCGCAGCCGGCAGCAAGGCCGAAGGCACAGCCGGTATCAAGACCCACGCCTCAGCCTGCGGTCAAGCCCAAGCCCGTTAACACCAAGCCCAAGGCAAAGCCCGCCGACGAATACGACCTTGAGTCGATACTGGCGGAGTTCAGAGATCTGTAATGGAAATTATCGAAATTATTGCACAGGAGAGCGGCGAGCGTATCGACGCTCTCCTTGCGCGCTCGGAAGAAACGCTCACCCGCTCGGCGGCGCAGAAGCTGCTGGACGCAGGGCAGGTTCTCGTGAACGGAAAAGCGGTCAGGAAAAATTACAAGTGCCAAAGCGGCGACACGGTGCGCTTTAGTCTCCCCGAGCCGGAGGAAACAGAGCTAGTTGCGCAGGACATCCCGCTCGACGTGGTGTTTGAGGACGGCGACGTTATCGTCGTAAACAAGCCGCGCGGCATGGTCGTGCATCCGGCGGCGGGGCACCCCGACGGAACTTTAGTCAACGCCCTCATGCACTATTGCGGCGACTCGCTTTCCGGCATCGGCGGCGAGAAGCGCCCGGGCATCGTGCACCGCATCGACAAGGACACCTCGGGGCTCCTCATCGTTGCGAAAAACGACCTTGCGCACCTCGGCCTATCCGAGCAGCTCAAGGATCGCAGCCTTTCGCGGGTGTACGAGGCCGTGGTCAAGGGCAGACTGCGCGAGGACTCGGGCACTATCGATGCCCCCATCGGCAGACATCCCACCGACCGCAAGCGCATGGCCGTGACGGATAAAAACTCCCGAAACGCCGTGACGCACTGGGAGGTGATCGAGCGCTACAACGGCTACACGCATGTCCGCTGCCGCCTCGAAACGGGCAGGACGCATCAGATAAGAGTCCACATGGCGCACATCGGCCACCCGCTGCTCGGCGACTTTACCTACGGCGCGCCGAGCCCCGAAAAGGGTCTTGTCGGCCAGTGCCTGCACGCGAGGGAGCTTAAATTCATCCACCCGCGCACCGCAGAGCCCGTGCACCTCACCACCGACCTCCCCGAATATTTTGCAGAAGTGCTGAGTAGATTGGGAAATCCGATAGGATAAAAAAGCAGTTTCTCTTGCAACGCAAGGGAAACTGCTTTTTATCTTTTTGCGAAGCAAAAAACTTCACTATTTATAACTTCACTGCGCAAGCACGGGCTGAAGCTGCCTCCCCGCCAGCGCCGCTTCTATCGCATCGGGGAGCAGCGTGAAGTCCGAGGCGAGAGAGTAGGGCTTTTTAGCGAAATCGTCCTGTTTGTACGGCACGATGTAGACATTTTTGCGGTTAAAAAGCGCCGCTATGTTCGGGGCAGAGCCGGTCAGGCCGTCGTTTGTGGAAAACGCGATGACGAGCGGCTTGCCGTTTCTTAAGTGCGCCTTGGCGGCCATGGTGACGGCGGTATCGGTCACGCCGTGCGCAAGCTTTGCCATGGTGTTTCCCGTGCAGGGAGCTATGACGAGCGCGTCCACGGGCGTACTCGGCCCGAGCGGTTCAGCATCAGCTATCGTGCACACGGGCGCACGGCCGGTGAGGTCAAACAGCCGCTTTTTGAAGCTTACGGCGCTGCCGAACCGGCTGTCGGTACTCGCCGCCGTCTCGCTCATGATAGGCACGATTTCGTAGCGCTCGCACAGCGCGCCCAGCACGCTAAACAGCTTTTCATAGGTGCAGTAAGAGCCGCAAAGCGCAAGCCCTATGCGTTTTTTACTCATGTCCTTCCTCCCTTGATATACTCATGACCGCATTAAAAATGAGCCTTGCCGCCGACGCGGGCGCATACCGCCCGGGAAGCCCCGGCGCGGCAACATACCGCAGTCCCAGGCGCTCGGCATCGCGTTTGTCTATCCCCCCCGGCGCGGACGCAAGCTCCAGCAGCAGGCAGCTTTTCTTAAGCCCTTCGAGCGTGGGTATCACCGCCGCGGGAGCGGTGTTTATCACGGCATCGAAGGCAGAATACAGCGCCGTATCCGTCGGCTTCATGGCGTGCAGTCCCATCCCCTCGGCAAGCGCGCGGGACTCGACATTTTTCGACAAAACCGTTGTTTTAGCATCAAGCCCGCGCAGCTTGTGCGCTAAAAGCCTGCCTATGCGCCCGTAGCCGACGACGAGCACATTTGTGTCGAATAATGTCGAAGATAAGTTTTCCGCCAGCAGCGAGACCGCCCCCTCGGCGGTGACATTGGCGTTGCCGACGGTGAACTCCGGCCGCGTCATGATATCCCGCAGGCGCAGATGCGCCCCCGACTCGCGCAGCCTCGGCGAAATTTTGCCGCCGCACACGAGCGTGTCGGGCGGAATTTTCGACAAAATTTCCGACAAATTATGCGGTTTTTCGGCAAACGGGGCGTTGAGCGTGCCGGATATCCTGCCCTCTGTTGGCAGCGGCAGCACCACGCAGTCGGCGCTCTCGACAGTTTTCGACATTTCAGCACCCTCGGGCAGCTTCGCGTTTTCAAGCGCAAAGCATTTTACGCTGTGTCCTGCGTCAACGAGCAGCCCCGCAAGGCGCACAAGGCGCTCATCGCCGCCGACTATCAAAAAATTCATCACATCACCTCTCCCGTCATTTTATTCTGTTGTGCTGCGGTCGGTGAGTGTGGTATAATGGTTTGATTAAATTATTACGAGGTGGCAAAATGAGCAGAGCGGACGAAATTTTTATAGCTAACTGCAAGGATATCCTTGAAAACGGCGTGTGGGACACAGACCTTAATGTTCGCCCGAAATGGGACGACGGCGCGAGTGCGCACACGGTGAAAAAATTCGGCATCGTAAACCGCTACGACCTCAGCGAGGAGTTTCCCATCCTCACCATCCGCCGCACCTACTGGAAGTCGGCGATTGACGAGCTGCTGTGGATATGGCAGAAGAAGAGCAACAATGTGCATGAGCTAAACAGCCACGTCTGGGACGCTTGGGCGGACGAAACGGGCTCTATCGGCAAGGCCTATGGCTATCAGCTGGGCGTGAAGCACCATTACCCCGAGGGCGACATGGATCAGGTCGACCGTGTTCTGTACGACCTTAGGCACAACCCCGCGTCGCGCCGCATCATGACCAATATCTATAACCACGCAGACCTCAGCGAGATGGCGCTGTACCCCTGCGCATACTCGATGACATTTAACGTCACAGGTAACAAACTTAACGCGATACTCAACCAGCGCTCGCAGGACATGCTCACGGCGAACAACTGGAACGTCGTGCAGTACGCCGCGCTGACGTGCATGCTGGCGCAGGTGTCGGGGCTCGAGCCGGGCGAATTTATGCACGTCATCGCCGACGCGCATATCTACGACCGCCACGTCCCGCTCGTGGAGGAGATACTTGCAAACGAGCCCAAGCCCGCTCCCAAATTTATAATTGACCCCGCCGTCGACGATTTTTACAAGTTCACCGTCGACAGCTTCAAGGTGGAAAACTACGAGTTCTCGGGCTTTAACAAGAAAATTCCCGTCGCAGTCTGAGGTGATATGATGGATGCAATAGTTGCGGTCTACTCCGATTGGGGCATAGGCGCAGGCGGCACGCAGCCGGTGGTTTTAAAGGCCGACCGCGCGCAGTTTAAAAGGGTAACGGACGGCAAGACCGTCATCGTCGGCAGGCGCACCCTCGCCGATTTCCCGGGCGGCCGACCGTTAAAGGGTCGGCGGAACATCGTCGTGACCCGTCAGGATATTTTAATTGACGGCGCAGATATCGCCCACAGTGTGGCCGAGGCTGCCGAAATGTGCAAAAATGAGCCCGCCGTCGTCATCGGCGGCGCGAGCGTTTACCGTGATTTTTTCCCGCTGATAGACAGGGTCTTCGTCACGAAGATAGACCTTTGTCCCGAGTCCGATTCGTTTTTCCCGAACCTCGATATGCTCCCTGATTGGCAGCTTGCTGACAGCGGCGAGGAGCTAATTGAGGGCGATATCGCCTACCGCTTCACGGTGTATGAAAGGAAGTAGAATATGAAAAAGGCAGCGGCAATTTTGCTTGCAGTTTCAATGCTTTTGCTCGTCGGCTGCGACAGCGGCGACGGCGATGTGAAAAGACCTCAGGAGACCTCAACGCCGGTGACCTCCGGCGAGGGCTACGAGATAACGATGCTCCGCGGCGAGGACGGAAACGAGAAATATTCCTACACCGTCACGACCCACGACGGCACTGTCCTTGAGAGCGCCATCGCCGCGAACGAGCCCAAGGTAAAGCCCTTAAACGACGACCTTCTGGGCGTGCGCTTTTACACGGATACGAGCAGCTTCGTGCGCTACTATGACCTCAAGGGCGGCCGGGTCTCGGCCTCGTACTTCGGCGCGTTTTGGGATAACGGCACCCTGCTTGCGTACAACGACTTTGAAAAAAGCGGCAAGCTCATCGTGCGTGATATCTTCGACGATAACGGCTACCGCTATGAGGAGACAATAGAAAGCGACGCGCTGGAGCTTATCGTCACCTCCGCCGAGGCGACCGAGGACGGCGACGAGCTCGAGGTAAAATTCACCCTCGGCGAACACGGCGCTGAGAAAACCGTAAGGCTTCCGCTAGTAGAAAAAAGCAGCGATTGAGTTTTGCTCAATCGCTGCTTTTTTAATTATCCAATATTATTTTTTCTCCGCGCTATACGCTTCATAGGTCGTAAACGTAAAACCGCTGTCGTCGCTGAAGAACTGAGTGAAGTCAAAGTTGGAGTACTTGGAGTTGAACTTCGCCTTGCTCGAAACCTCCCAGCCGCTCATCACTTCGTCAAAGTCGTAGCTTGCAGCCATCTGGCCGAGCGTGTAGCCGTACTGATTGGAGATATCGACATCGCTCGCTGTGGTGGGCAGGCGCATGATGATGTGGTAGCCGTAATCGGATTCGACAACATCCGACACCTCGTAATCGCTCAGCGCCTTGGTCGTGTCGGTGTACTCGGAGACCATTGCACCCTCGGTGAAGCAGTAGCCGTCGGGATAGGACTCCTTGCCGGGATCCTCGCTGTACTCCTTCATGTACTCAAGGAACTTTTCCTTGCGCTTGGTGTCGTCCTTAATGGCCTTGAGCTCCTTTGCAAGCTTCTCGGCAGTAGCCTTTTTCTCGGCCTTCTCCGAGTCGGAAAGATCCTGCTTGGTGGTCGTGCCGTCGTCGCCCTCGACCTCCTCGTAGGTCAGAAACAGGATGTGGGCGCTTGTCATGAAACCGTTTTCGTCAATGTAGCTTTGGAGGGTCTCCTCGCTGACATTTTCGCCGTCCTCGCCGTAGAGGGAGGCAAAGATATTGGAGAGGGTGTAATTTACCTTGTTTGCCTGCTCGAACGATTCGAGTGTGAACCCCTGACCGTTGAGGGCGGAGACAAATGCCGCGTCGGGGTCGTCCTCGTCGGCGTAGTTTTCCTTTATGCTGCTTATATTCGTTTCAAGCGAGTCGAGCTGCTCGTCGGTGGGCAGGCAGTTCATGGACTTGCCCTTGCTCATGATGACGCAGGCCTGAGCGGCGTTATACAGCGCCTCACCTACGCACCACTCGGCATTGGTCTTGGTCTTGTCGTAGATGCACACGCCGTCCCAGTCGACACCGCCGCCGGTGGAGGACTGATAGTAGCTTGTGAGGGTGGAGGCAGCGGTCTTGAGGTAGTACATGTACTCATCAAAGCTTACATCCACGCCGTCGACGGACATGACCGTGTCGCCCTTATTTGACGAACCGCAGCCGGTAAAGCAGCCGAGTGCGAGCACCAGTGCGAGCAATATCGCAGCAAACTTTTTCATTGTAATTCTCCGTTTCAAAAATTTAGTCTAACCCATTTTAATACTATTCCCAGCAATAATCCAGAACTTTTCGTGAATTATAGGTTAATTTTGAGCCCACAGGGCAACAAAACGCCTCGCCTCGTCGATGCTTCGGTTTTTCGACTGAATTTTCAGGCTGACACAGGGCTTTGCGCCCGCCTCGACCTTTAGCTTACCCTTATACTCGGGTCGTGCATACAGGCGCGAGACCTTTTCCATGTCGAAGTTCTCGAGCGTGAAGCGCAGAAGCCCGTTTTTCTGCTGGATATCGCTGATGCCGGCCTTGCCTGCCTCGCCTCTAAGAAGCGCCACATGGATAAGTGCGTTAACGGACGGGGGCGGGTCGCCGAAGCGGTCGATTATCTCATCGGTGAGATCGTCGGCCTCGGCCTCGGTGCGGATGAGCGCGATGCGGCGGTAGATATCCATACGCTGCTCGGGCGAGCGGATGTAGCTCTCGGGGATGTTGGCGCTGACAGACAGGTCTGCCGAGCAGTCGGCGCGCTTTTCCGGCGCAATGCCCCGCTCGGTGAGCACGGCCTCGTTTAATAGCTTCATATACATATCGTAGCCGACATCGATCATGTGCCCAGACTGCTCTGCGCCCAGAAGATTGCCCGCACCGCGAATTTCAAGGTCGCGCATGGCGATCTTAAAGCCCGAGCCGAACTCGGCAAACTCGCGGATGGCCGTCAGGCGCTTTTCGGCGATCTCGCTGAGCACCTTGTCCTGCCGGAAGGTAAGATACGCCGAAGCTCTTCGGGTCGAGCGGCCGACGCGGCCACGGATCTGATGCAGCTGCGCAAGCCCCATCTTGTCGGCATCCTCGATGATGAGGGTGTTGACATTCGGGATATCGATGCCCGTTTCGATTATCGTCGTACAGACGAGGACCTGCACCTTGCCGTCGGCGACCTCCTCCATAACGGAGGCGAGCATATCCTTATCCATCTGCCCGTGGGCGACCCCGACGGTCACGTCGCCGCCGAGCATGTCGCGGATTTTTATCGCCGTGCGCTCGATATTATCGATGCGGTTGTGCAGGTAATACACCTGCCCGCCGCGCTGAAGCTCGCGGTTAATGGCATCGCACAGCACCGACCAGTCGTGCTCCATGACGAAGGTCTGCACCGGCAGTCTGTCCTGCGGCGGCTCATCGATGGACGACATGTCGCGTATGCCGGACAGCGCCATGTTTAGCGTTCTCGGTATCGGCGTTGCCGAGAGCGTCAGGACATCGACACCTCTCGACATTTCCTTAATGTGCTCCTTGTGGCCGACGCCGAAGCGCTGCTCCTCGTCGACGATAAGAAGGCCGAGATTTTTAAATTTGACATCCTTTTGTAACAGCCTGTGCGTGCCTATAACTAGGTCGCACTTGCCGGTCTTGAGGTCGTCAAGCGTTTTAGTGATTTGCGCAGGTGTTCTGAACCTGCTGAGCACCTCCACCGTCACGGGGAAGCCGAAAAAGCGCTGCACGGCAGTCTGATAATGCTGCTGGGCAAGCACCGTCGTGGGGACTAAAATTGCCGCCTGACGATTATCGAGAATGCACTTCATGACAGCGCGCAGGGCGACCTCGGTCTTGCCGTAGCCGACATCGCCGCACAAAAGCCTATCCATCGGCACGCTCGACTCCATGTCGGCCTTGATCTCGCTTATGCAGCGCAATTGATCGTCCGTTTCCGTGTAGCCGAAGTTATCCTCAAACTCGCGCTGCCAGGCCGTATCCTCGGCAAAGGCGTGACCCGGGACGCGGGCACGCTCGGCGTATAGCGCGATAAGCTCCTTAGCGAGCTTCTTTGTCGCCGCCTTGGCGCGGCTGCGGGTCTTTGTCCACTCCGCACCGCCCATTTTCGACAGCTTCACCTTGTGCTCCTCGCCCGCGCCGAGATACTTCGTCACCATGTCAAGCTGCGTGGCTGGGACATACAGGGTGTCAGACCCTGCGTAGCAAATTTTTATATAGTCCTTTTCAAAGCCGTCGACCTTCATCTTGTGGATGCCGGCAAAGCGGCCGATACCGTGTACCTCGTGGACGACGTAGTCGCCCGGGGCGAGGTCGGCGTAGGAATTTATGCGTTCGCGATTTGTGGGCGCTTTCTTTTTGCGCCCCGAGCGGTGCTCACGCACGCGGATAAGCTGCGCATCGGTGATTATGGCAAGCTTTATCCCGGGGTACTCTATGCCCGCGCTCATCGCGCCGACGCAGATATAGCACTCGCCGCACTCGGGCATTTTCTCCAATTCCTCGTATACGAGAGCTTTTATGCCGTTATCCTTAAAAAAGTCCTGCAAGACCTGCGCACGGCGCATGTCACCGGCAAGGACAACGACCCTGTATCCCTGCTTTAGATACAGCGAAACATCGTCGGCTGCGGTTTTCACCGAGCCCGCGTAGCTCGGCAGCTGCTTTGCCGGAATTGAGCACAGCGTCTTAGGCTCTAAGGGGTATCTTCCGACGGTGAAGGCATCGGCCATGTACACCGGATAGTCCGACATTTTTCGGCAAAGCTCGTCAAAGGTCGACCGAAAGCTCTCCGCTGTGACAGCGAGCATGCCCTTTTTCGACAAAGCGGAAACATCCTCGCCGAGCTGCTTAACAAAGCCTCTTGCGCGGTCGGCGCACCTCGGCGGCTGGTCAAACAGCACAAAGCAGTCTTCGGGGATATAGTCCATGCCGTAGGCAGGGTCGTAGAGAACCGGCAGATAGCGGTCGAGATCTTCAAGCTTTATATCGTTTGCGATGCGCTCGGCATCGCCTCTGAGGGTCTGCTCAAGCTCCTTTAGCTGCTGTGAGGTCTTGTGCCTTGCGCAGCGGTCGGCCATGTTAATGAGCTTCTTGCTCACGCCCTCCGAGCCGCCGTCAGACAGCGAGATAAGCGCCTCGGCAGCCGGAAGCACACGGCAGTGCTCGATAGCCTCGGTGCGGCGCTGGGTGTGGACATCGAAAAAGCCCATAGAGTCAATGTCGTCGCCCCAAAATTCTATGCGCACGGGCTCGGGGTACATGGGCGAGAAGAAATCGAGAATGCCGCCACGTCGGGCGTACTGTCCCGTACCCTCGACCTGCTCGGTGCGTTCATAGCCGCAGCGAATGAGCGCTCGCTCGATAGCCTCGGGCGGGTACTCGCCGCCGTCTATTATCTCAAACGCCGCGTTGCGCAGCTTCTCCACCGGCAGGGTGCGCTGCAAAAGTGCAGAAACCGTCGCAACGGTTATCTTACTCTCGCCCCTGCTCAGTGCGTCAAGCGCTGCTATGCGCTGCTGCTCGGTCTGACGGGAGGCCGCGAGCGTGGGGTAAAAGGTAAAGTCGCGGGAGTAGAGCACCGTGGGCTTTTCGCCCGTCATGGCCTCAAGGTCGCGGGAGAAGCTGTCAGCCGACGCTTCATCCGGGCACACGACAAAAAGCGGCATCTCCAGCCGCTCATAAAGCGCTGCGGCCAGATTCGCGCGATGCACCGACGATAAGCCTGAAATGAGCGCAGGAAGCCCTCCGCTCTCCAGCAGCATGGGGAGGGCGGCGGCTTCCTTGTTTAAAAATATCTGCCTGTTTAATAGTTTCATTGCACTACCATTGTACTATACTGTGTCAACCTCAACAATTGACGAAAAAATGTTGAATTTATCTACATTATATAATATATATATCTTGCATGCAGGCTATAATTTTGGTATAATAATTCGGGTTAATATTGCTTTCAAAGAGAGGTAATAAAGATATATGAATTCTCTTCAGGATATATGGGCTACGGTCATCGAGGTGCTGTCGCAAAATCTCACGCCGACGGCTATTTCGACCTGGTTTTCAGACTGCACGCCGGTGGATATAAACGGCTCGGAGCTCGTTATACATACGACCTCGGACTTTAAGCGCGATATCATTGTAAACCGTTTTTCGGAAACTATCAAGCAAGCCTTGTCGGATATCTTCTCGACAAGCTTCGGGCTCGTGGTGCTCGCGGGCGACGAGCTTGGCGAATATCAGTCGCACAAGCCGGACGACGACCCCCTGCCGGAGATGGCGGGCTACACCTTTGACCGCTTCATCGTCGGCAACTCCAACCGCTTTGCTCACAACGCGGCCTACGCCGTTTCGCAAAACCCCGGCAAGACCTATAACCCACTGTTTATCTATGGAAACTCCGGTCTTGGCAAAACACACCTGCTTTTGGCTATCGGCCAGTCTATCCGCGAGCGGGAGCCGTCAACGAAGATCGCCTATGTTAAGGGCGACGATTTTACAAATCAGCTTCTTAAATCGATAAAGGAAGGCACGGGCGAGGAGTTCAGATTAAAATACCGCAACGTTGACCTCTTCCTCGTCGACGATATTCAGTTCATCGCCGGTAAGCAGGCCACGCAGGAGGAGTTCTTCCACACCTTTAATAACATTTACGAGGCAGGCCATCAGATTGTCATCACCTCCGACCGACCGCCTATTGAAATGAGCTTACTTGACGACCGCCTGATGTCCCGCTTCCAGGGCGGCCTCATGGCGGATATCCAGCCGCCTGACATTGAGACGAGAATGGTCATCACGAGAACAAAGGCGGCGCAGCTCGGCCTCATTCTTGAGGAGGACGCGGTGACCTATATCGCCGAGACGATTACGACGAATGTCCGGCAGATTGAGGGCGTTATCAAGCGCCTGACGGCGTATAAGGAGATACTCGACAGCAAGATAGATACGCAGGCGGTAAAGCGGGCGATAAAGGACGTTGTCCGCATCGGAACGTTCATCCCCTCGCCGCAGCTTATCATCCGCGAAAGCGCGCTTTACTATTCGCTCACCGAGGAAGATCTTCGCGGCCAGAACCGCTCGAAAAACACCGCCATCGCAAGGCAGATCGCCATGTATCTCATCCGCACGCTGACAAATCTCTCGCTTAAGGAGATCGGCGCGGAGTTCGGCGACAGGAACCACTCGACGGTCATCTCGTCCATTAAGAAAATCGAGGACATGATAAAGACCGATCCGACAGTTGCGGCGACCGTTCGCGACATCACCTCGAACATAAACTCCAACTGAGTTTTCAACAACTGCGATATTGAAAAGCTGTTGGCGGCTGTTGAAAACGAAAAACCGCAAAACAGCCTGTTGAAAAGCCAAAATTTATGCACATTTTTCTCGACACCGAAAATGCAGCATTATCAAGGCTTACAGCGACTTTTCAACAGAAATTTTGACTACTGCTATTACTACTGAAATTATTGATTTATATCTTTTTTTATAACGGGAGGAAACGAAATGAAACTTACCTGTGAAAAGTACCTGCTCCAGTCGGCAGTTGCCGTGAGCACGAGAGCGGCAGCATCCAAAAGCCCCATCCCCACCCTTGAGGGCATTCTGCTTGAAGCCGGCGAGGATCTTAGAGTAACAGGCTACGACCTTAAAAAGGGCATATACACAAACATCGAAGCGGAGGTATCAGAGCCCGGCTCTGTCGTTCTCGATGCCAAGCTTTTCGGCGAGATGGTAAGAAAAATGCCGGACGGCATAGTTTCGATAGTTTCCGATAGTCAGAACATGACCACCGTCAAGTGCGGGAAATCCGAGTTCAGCTTTATGGGCATGGACTCGGGCGAATATCCCGAGCTTCCCTCGGTCGACGGTCTTAAGACCTACACGATAAATCAGGGCGTTTTGAAGAGCATGATAAATCAGAGCATCTTCGCCGTCAGCGATAATGACGCACGCCCCGTGTACACAGGCTCAATGTTCGAGGTCGAAAACGGCATTCTGACTTTAGTTTCCGTGGACGGCTACCGTCTTGCTCTGCGCCGTGAAGCGATAGAGGGTCCGAGCGAGCACAACGAGTTTATAGTCCCGGGTGCGGCGCTGTCCGACCTTGAGCGCATCAGCGCTCCCGACAGCGAGGAGACCGTGCGCATTTCCGTGGGCGGAAACCATGTTTCGTTCACCGTCGGCAGAACGGTCATCGTCTCCCGCAGACTCGAAGGTGACTTTCTTAATTACAAAAAGGCTCTGCCCGAGGTGTTTAAGCTTCAGATAAAGGTCAATCGCTCGGAGATACTGCGCGCAACCGACCGTGTGGTGCTCATCGTCGACGAGAAGACGAAAAACCCCGTGCGCATGACGTTTAATGAGGGCTTTATCGACTTCCGCTGCACGACGCCGATAGGCAAGGCCGAGGACGTGTGCTTCTGCGAGGGTAACGGCGAGGGAATGGAGATAGGCTTTAACGGCAAGTACCTCATGGACGCACTCAAGGCCGCTCCGGCAGACGAGCTCATCCTCTGCCTGAACACGAGCTCGGCACCCTGCGTCATTCTGCCCGCCGACGGCAGCGATAAGTTCAAGTTCATGATACTGCCTATCAGATTGAGAGCGTAAAATGGAAAAAATTCAGATAGAAACCGAATTTATAAAGCTCGATTCGCTGCTTAAGTTCGCAGCCCTCGTCGGCACCGGCGGCGAGGCAAAGTATGTTATATCCGAGGGACTTGTCGAGGTAAACGGCGAGACCTGCACCCAGCGCGGCAAGAAGATCCGCCCGGGCGACAAGGTAAAGTTCGAGCGATTTGAGCTTGAAGTTACAGGCGCATGAGAGTTAACAGGATAGCTCTCAACGGCTTTCGCAACTACGACTTTGAGACGGCGGACTTTTCCCCGGGCACGAATGTCATCTACGGCGAAAATGCGCAGGGCAAGACGAATCTCTTGGAAGCGGTGTACATTCTCGCTGCCGGCAAAAGCTTTCGCACCCGCTTTGACCGCGAGCTCATAGGCTTCGGCTGCGACCGTGCGGAAATTTTGGCCGATATAGAAAGCCACGAGCGCGAGCAGACGGTGCGCATCGTCATGCGAAACGGCGTGCGCAAGCAGATAACGGTGAATGCGGTCAAAAAAACGGCGACCGAGCTTGCGGGCACGCTGACGGCGGTGCTGTTTTCGCCGGACGATCTTAACCTCATTAAAGAGGGCGCGGCGGCAAGGAGGAGGCTCATGGATAACGCGATAAGCCAAATTCGCCCCCGCTACGCCGAGTATCTTTCGCAGTTTAACAAGCTGTACGAGAGCAAGACCCGCATTCTAAAGGACTGGCGCGAAAAGCCGTCGCTTTTAGATACGCTCGACGATTTTTCGGATGGGATGTGCCGGTATTCTGCGCAGCTGATAAGATACAGAGCAGCCTTTATAGAAAGACTGCGGGAGGAGGCAGCGCCGATACACGGCGAGTTCTCCGGCGCGGGCGAAAGGCTCGGCATTGAGTACAGCACCGTGTCGTCGGTCAAAGATCCGCTGGGCTCTGCGCAGGAGATATACTACGACCTGTGCGAGCACCAAGAGCGCCACCGCACGGCGGAGATAGAGTCGCAGCAGTGCCTCACCGGCGCTCACAAGGACGACCTCATCATCACGATAAACGGCCAGAACGCCCGCAGCTTTGCAAGTCAGGGTCAGACGAGGACGGCGGCACTGTCTATAAAGCTTGCCGAGCGGGAAATTTACCTTGACGAGACGGGCGAGTACCCCATTTTGCTGCTGGACGATGTGTTAAGTGAGCTCGACACGCGCCGTCAGGAATTTGTCCTCAACCGTATCGGCGGCGGGCAAACGCTCATCACCTGCTGCGAGGACGAGGGCATTTCAAAGCGCACCGGCGGCAAGGTGATGCACGTCGAGAAAGGCAGGATACGCTGATGTATCTGCATTTAGGCTCGGGCGCGGTCGTGCCCACGGAAAGCGTTGTTGCCGTGTTCGACCTTGACAACACAAGCCAGTCGCATATTACGCGAAAATACCTCACGGCGGCCGAAAAGTCGGGGCAGGTCATCAATGTTGCGGAGGATATACCAAAGTCGTTCGTCGTGTGCCAAGACTCCGACGGCGTGCGGGTGTACCTCAGCCAAATGGCGACGCAGACGCTTTTAAAACGCGCGAACGAAAATAAAATTTATTAGCTTTGATTTTTTGTTGTACGCAAACGTACAAGTTTCGCCCGAATGCGGCCTATATATGAGAAGATAATTTTGAAAGGTGTTTAGAAGTATGTCTGAAATTACAGATAAGATAACACAGGAATACGACGCATCACAGATACAGGTGCTCGAGGGTCTGGAGGCAGTCAGAAAGCGCCCGGGCATGTACATCGGCTCGACATCCTCGTCGGGTCTGCACCACCTTGTGTATGAGATAGTCGATAACTCCATCGATGAGGCGCTTGCAGGCTACTGCGACCGTATCGAGGTCGTCATCGAGCCCGGCGATGTCATTTCCGTCGCCGATAACGGCCGCGGCATCCCCGTTGACATTCAGGAGCAGACCGGCAAGAGCGCACTTGAGGTCGTTTTCACCGTGCTGCACGCAGGCGGCAAATTCGGCGGCGGGGGCTACAAGGTCTCCGGCGGCCTGCACGGCGTGGGCGCGTCGGTCGTCAATGCCATGAGCGAATGGCTCATCGTTCAGGTGCACAAAAACGGCAAGATATACGAAATGCGCTTTTCAAGAGGCCACATCACGCAGGAGATGCGCATAATAGGCGACACCGACCGCACCGGCACGACCGTTCGCTTTAAGCCAGACCCCGAGATGTTCGAGGAGACGGTTTATGATTACGACATTCTGCACACCCGCATGCGCGAGCAGGCTTTCCTGAACGGCGGCCTGTATATCTCCACCGAGGATAAGCGCGAGGGCAAGGAGCAGAAGGACGAGATGTGCTATGAGGGCGGCATCCGTGAATTCGTCAGCTTCATTAACCAGAACAAGACCCCCCTGCACAACGATGTTATCTACATGAAGGGCGAGCGCGCCGACTCCGAGGCCGAGATCGCGCTCCAGTATAACGACAGCTATAACGAGATAATCGTCTCGTTTGCAAATAATATCCACACCCCCGAGGGCGGCATGCACGAGACCGGCTTCCGCACTGCGCTCACCAGAGTGCTTAACGCCTACGGTATTAAAGTCGGCCTTCTTAAAAACGACGATAAGCTTTCCGGCGAGGACTGCCGCGAGGGCATGACGGCGATAATTTCCGTCAAGCTCACAGAGCCGCAGTTTGAGGGTCAGACCAAGGCAAAGCTCGGCAACTCCGAAATGAGAACGCTCGTCGACAGCGTCGTTTCAGATAAATTGGAGCAGTTTTTGGAGGAAAACCCCGCCGTCGGCAAGGCGATAATCGAAAAGGCGATGACCGCCTCCCGCGCAAGGGAAGCCGCCCGCAAGGCAAGAGAGTCCGTGCGCCGCAAGACCGGTCTTGAGTCCGGACAGATGCCCGATAAGCTGCAGGACTGCAACGAGCGTGACCCGAGCCTGTGCGAAATTTACATCGTCGAGGGCGACTCGGCAGCAGGCTCTGCGATCCAGGGTCGTGACTCTAGATTCCAGGCCATCCTTGCCATGTGGGGCAAGATGCTCAACGTCGAAAAGGCGAGAGCGGACAAAATTTACGGCAACGATAAGCTCTACCCCCTCATCGTTGCACTCGGCGCAGGCATAGGCGATGAGTTCAACATCGAAAAGCTGCGCTATCACAAGATAATCATCATGGCCGATGCCGACGTTGACGGCTCGCATATCCGCACACTGCTTTTGACCTTCTTCTTCCGCTACATGCGTCCGCTTATCGAGCATGGCTATGTCTATTCCGCCGTGCCGCCGCTTTATAAGCTCACGAGGGGCAAGACCGTCAAGGTCGCCTACTCCGACGAGGAGAGGGATAAGATCTCCGCCGAGCTTCGCGGCGATAACGCAAATGCCAAGGTCGACATTTCCCGCTTCAAGGGTCTTGGCGAGATGGACCCGCACGAGCTGTGGGAGACCACCATGGACCCCGAGCAGCGCTCGCTGCGCAGGATCACTCTTGAAGATGCACTCAAGGCCGACGAGGTGTTCACCATTCTGATGGGTGAAGAGGTCGAGCCGAGGCGCGCATGGATAGAGTCCAACGCGAAATATGTCGTCAATCTGGACATTTAAGAGGTGAAAGCTGATGGCACATAACAGAGATTATAAGCCTGAGGATATAGCGTTTCCCAATCAGGTAATAACGGAATCCGAGCTTGTCAGCGAGATGCAGACAAGCTATATAGACTATGCGATGAGCGTCATCGTCGGCCGTGCGCTGCCCGATGTGCGCGACGGCTTAAAGCCTGTTCACCGCAGAATACTTTACGCCCTGTACGAGGACGGCCTTACGAGCGACAAGCCGTTTAAAAAGTCGGCCACCTGCGTCGGCGACGTGCTGGGTCGCTACCATCCCCACGGCGACGCATCGGTATACGATGCAATGGTAAGACTGGCGCAGAACTTCTCCATGCGCTACATGCTCGTCGACGGCCACGGCAACTTCGGCTCGGTCGACGGCGACCCCCCCGCCGCCTACCGATACACCGAGGCGAGGATGAGCCGCATAGCCGACGAGATGCTGCGCGATATCGCAAAGGACACCGTCGACTGGGACCCCAACTTTGACGAGACGAGAAAAGAGCCCCGTGTGCTCCCCTCCCGTTTCCCGAACCTCTTGGTAAACGGCTCGTCGGGTATCGCCGTCGGCATGGCGACGAATATCCCGCCGCACAACCTGCGCGAGGTCATCGACGCATGCGTGTGCGTTCTGGATAACCCCGAGGCGACCATTTCCGACCTCATGCAGTATGTCCAGGGCCCCGACTTCCCCACGAAGGGCATCATCATGGGCAGAAGCGGCATCCGTCAGGCGTATGCCACCGGACGCGGCAAGGTCACGGTGCGCGCCCGCTGCGAGTTTGAGGAGTTCGGCAAGGATCGCATCCGCATAATCGTCTCCGAGCTTCCGTATCAGGTCAATAAGCGCCAGCTTATCCGCACCATCGCCGAGCAGGTCAAGGAAAAGCGCCTTGAGGGCATCTCCGACCTGCGCGATGAAACAGACCGCAACGGTATGCGCGTCGTCATCGAGCTCAAGCGTGACGCAAACCCGCAGGTCGTGCTCAATAAGCTTTATACGCAGACGCAGCTGCAGTCCAATTTCTCGATTATCATGCTGGCTCTTGTAAATAATCAGACCCAGCCGAAGATACTCAACCTGCGCCACATCATCGATGAATATCTGACCTTCCAGGAAGAGCTCATCGTGCGCAGAACGAAGTTTGACCTCAGAAAGGCCGAGGAGAGGGCTCACCTTCTCGAGGGCTTGCTCATTGCGCAGGATAATATCGACGAGGTCATCCACATCATCAGAAACAGCTACGATGACGCAAAGCAGAACCTCATGACCCGCTTCGGCCTTGACGATATTCAGGCTCAGGCGATACTCGACATGCGCCTTAAGGCTCTGCAGGGTCTTGACCGCGAAAAGCTCGAGACCGAGTATAAGGAGCTTGAGGAGAAGATCGCTTACTTTAAGGAGCTGCTGGCCGATCCCGAGAAGATAAAGGCAGTTTTAAAGACCGAGCTCATCGCCATCCGCGACAAGTACGGCGACGACCGCCGCACCGAGATACAGGATGTCGAGGACGAGATAGACATCGAAGACCTCATCGAGGAGCAGGACTGCGTCTACACCCTCACCCACAACGGCTATATAAAGCGCCTGCCCGCAAGCGAATACCGCGCTCAGGGCAGAGGCGGCAAGGGCGTGCGCGCAATGTCGACCCGCGACGAGGACTATGTCGACACCGTGTTCACAGCCTCGACGCACGACAGCATTCTGTTCTTCACAAACCGCGGCAAGGTCTATGTCCGCAAGGGCTACCGCATCCCCGAGGCCGGCAGAACGGCGAGGGGCTCGAATATCGTTAACATCCTCCCCATCGAGCCGGGCGAAAAGGTCAGCGCAATGATCGCCGGCCGCGGCATCGAGGAGGACAGCTACCTCATGTTCATCACCCGCGACGGCACGGTCAAGCGCACTGCGCAGTCGCTGTTTAAGAACATCCGCTCCAACGGCATCCGTGCGCTCACGCTCGACGAGGGCGACGAGCTGATGACCGTTCTGCAGACCGACGGCACGAAGAAAATTCTCATCGCAACCCACGGCGGCATGGCTATCTGCTTTGACGAGAACGACGTGCGCAGCATGGGTCGTGACGCAGTCGGCGTGCGCGGCATAAGGCTACGCGACGGTGACCACGTCGCCGGTGCGGGCATTGCCGATGCTGGGTTAACGCTTCTTTCGATAACCGAAAACGGTTACGGCAAGCGCACCGAGGTATCGGAGTACACGGTGCAGAACCGCGGCGGCATGGGACTTAAAAACTACAACATCACCGAAAAGACCGGCAATATTGCCGACGTCAAAGTCGTTTCCGACAGCGACGACCTCCTCGTCATCGCCGACGACGGCACGATAATCCGCATGGACATTGCAAGCATCTCCGTCCTCGGCCGCAGCACCCAGGGCGTGCGCGTAATGCGCCTCAACGGCGAAGCGAAGGTTATTTCGATCGCGCTCACCGATAAAGAAGAGAGCGAAGAAACTGCCGAAGCAGTCGAAGAAGCTGCTGAAACCGAAACAGAGACTACCGAAGAATAAAGACTGAACTTTTGAAACCAAAGTGCGGATTAAGCCATAGGTGCGCCAACTTCTGTCTGCTTTTCTTTGTTTTGCCAAAGAAAAGCAGCAAAAGAAACGCAACCAAAGGCGCTTAGCCGCCCTTTGGAAACCCGGCACAGAAAATTTGCCGACATTCTGTCTATCTGCGCTGCCCTCATCGGTGCATACCCCTTAGAGTGAGCGCCGCCTTTTCTCGTTGAGCCAGTGCAAAGTCTACAGTGCCGAACAATAAACGCAAAAATTGCGGCTTTATAGCTGCAAACCGAACTTTAATTTGTCTCTAATCAGAAATTCCGAACCTCGACCCAAGCTGCGCATCAAAACGCAGTAAGCACACAAGCCTATCGGTGCAGTGCAAGCTATTAGCAGAGGATTAAACCTGCGCAGTGAAAACGACCGGTGCACCGATTCCCCGTACCTGGATTCCAAAGGGCGGTTAAGCGCCTTTGGTTGCGTTTCTTTTGTAACTTTTCTTTGGCAAGACAAAGAAAAGTTAATAAATGGCAATAAGCAAACTCTAAGTAAGGAGCTGGGCGTATGGATAACAACAAGAACAAAAAAGACAACAAGAAAGAGTCGTCCATTGGCGGGATAATTGCGTTTGTGATAGCCCTGCTGGTGTTTGTGGGCGACGGTGCCGGTAAGATATTCGGCATAATCGTCATTGTCGCCGTCATCGCAGTTATCGTCTATGCCGCTTCCGCCGCAAAGAAGCGTCAGGAGTCTGAGGGCGGCACGGCGCAGGTGACCCGCGAGGACATAAAGACCGGCACAAGGACCGGCCTTTCCAAGGTCATGACCGAGATGAAAAAGCTCGCCGAGTACGACGATGACGAGCACGATGAATCCGACCACGATGACATTGACCCGCATAAATATCTCACCGACGACGAAAAGCGGCTCAGACAGCTCAGGAGTATGCTCAAAAACGGTATCATCGAGAAGGATGAGTACAACATACTGATCAGAAAGTTTGGCTTATGAAAACTGTCACCATCTACACCGACGGCGCGTGCTCGGGAAACCCCGGGCCGGGCGGTTGGGGGGCAATACTGCGCTATAACGGCCGCTCAAAGGAGCTGTCGGGCGGCGAGAGGAGCACCACCAACAACCGCATGGAGCTCACGGGGGTTATCTCGGCATTGTCGGCGCTCAAGGAGCCGTGCATTGTCGAGCTCTACTCCGATTCAAAATACGTCATCGATGCGCTCAGCAAGGGCTGGGCTGTTTCATGGCGCAAAAACGGCTGGAAAAAGGCCGACAAAAAACCGGCGCTGAATACCGACCTGTGGGAGACGCTATTGAACCTCTGCGAAACGCACGAGGTGCGCTGCCACTGGGTCAAGGGTCACGCCGAGAACGAGTACAACAACCGCTGCGACGAGCTCGCCGTCGCCGAACGCATGAAATTCGCATGAAGGACTACACTAAAAAACCACTTACCATCTTCGTATCGTACATAATGGGGCAAAAGAAGCTTTTTGCCATCGACATGGCCTGCGCCGCTGCGGTGTCGGCCATTGATCTTTTGTTCCCCTACATATCGAAAAACAGCATGCAGACCTACCTGCCGCAGAGCATGTACAAGACGTTTTTCATCGTCATGGCCATCCTGCTGGGTGCGTATATCCTCAAGGGTCTGTGCTACTACTTTATCACCGTCGTCGGCCACCGCATGGGCGTTCTCATTGAGGCGCAGATGCGCGAGGATCTTTTTAATCATGTGCAGAAGCTGTCGTTTGATTACTTTGACCGCAACCGCACGGGCACGGTGATGAGCAGGCTCACCAGCGACCTTTTTGAGATCACCGAGCTTGCGCACCACGGGCCGGAGAATATCCTCATCTGCACGCTGACCATCGTGGGCGCGATCATTTTAATGTTCACGATCAATGTGAAGCTCACGCTTGTGCTCGTGATATTACTCCCGCTGTGCCTGTGGTTCACCATGAGCCAGCGCATAAAAATGCGCGACGCGAACCTCGAGGTCAAGCGCAAGACAGCCGTCATCTTCTCGGCGCTGGAAAACGGCGTGTCCGGCATCCGCACGGCAAAGGCGTTTGCAAATGAGGAGCTTGAGCAGCAGAAATTCCTCGCAGCTAATGATAAGTTCCGCAGCGCCAAGACAGAGTATTACAACACCATGGGTCTATTCATGAGCGGCATGGAGTTTACCCTGAGCGTCATGCCCCTCGCGGTCATCGCCTTCGGCGGCTACCTCGTGATGAAAGGCTCGCTTAATTACATTGAGCTTGTGACCTTCACGCTTTACGTCACGACCTTTGTCACGCCCATCCGCAAGCTTGCGCAGTTTGCCGAGCTCTACATGCAGGGCACGGCCGGATTTGAGCGCTTTTTGGAGCTCATGCGCACCGAGCCGACATTAACCGACAGCAAAGACGCAAAAAGCTTGACAAATGTCAAAGGCTGTGTAGAATACAGGCATGTGAGCTTTAATTATGATAAGGCCGAGGTGCTGCACGATGTGAGCGTCACGGTCGAACCGGGTAAAACACTGGCACTCATCGGCCCGTCCGGCGGCGGAAAAACCACCATGAGCCAGCTTCTCATGCGCTTTTACGATGTCAACTCCGGCGCGGTTCTGGTCGACGGAAACGACGTGCGCGACCTGACGCAGGCATCCCTGCGGCAGAACATCGGCATGATCCAGCAGGACGTGTACATGTTCGCAGGCACCGTGCGCGAGAATATCCGCTACGGCAGACCCGACGCGACCGACGAGGAAATTATCCAAGCTGCAAAGCTTGCCGAGATACATAATGAGATAATGGAAATGCCCGACGGGTATGACAGCTATATCGGAGAGAGAGGCGTCATGCTCTCCGGCGGGCAGAAGCAGCGCATTTCCATTGCGCGCGTGTTTCTCAAAAATCCGCCCATTCTCATTCTCGACGAGGCGACCTCGGCGCTCGACACCGTGACCGAGCAGGCCATCCAGGCTTCGCTCGACAAGCTCAGTGTCGGCAGGACGAGCATCGTTATCGCTCACAGGCTTTCCACCATTCGGAACGCCGACCTCATCGCGGTCGTGGAGCACGGCAAAATTGCCGAGTGCGGTACGCATGAGGAGCTGTTAGCACGAGAAGGATTGTATGCCGAGCTTTACAAGGCTCAAAGAGGAAGAGAAAAATGAAAGACAACACCACAAAAAAGCTTGTATTTGCAGCACTTTTTACGGCGCTTGTCTGCGTGGCGACCATGGTCATAAGGATACCCACCCCCCTCGGCGGATATATCCACTGCGGTGACGTAGTCGTGGTTCTGGCGGGCTTCCTGCTCGGACCTGTGTGGGGCGCGCTCTCGGCCGGTCTCGGCTCGGGTCTTGCCGATCTCATCTCCGGCTATCCGCTGTATGCCCCGGGCACATTTATTATTAAGGCACTCGTTGCACTCATCGCAGGCTGGCTCATCGGCGGCAAGTTCGTTAAGGACGAGTTTGCCAAGGCACTCGTCGCCGGTCTTATCGGCGGTGCCGTCATGGTCGGCGGCTACATGCTGTACGAGGCCGTGTTCATGGGCTTCGGCGTTGCCGCAGCAGCGAACATCCCCATGAACGCCATTCAGGGCGCATTCGGCGCCATCGCCGGTGCGGCACTGTACATTGCCCTGAGCAAGACGAATTATTTTAATAAGTAAGAAGAAGGCTGATGTCGTGTGACATCAGCCTTTTATTATATATTATCTCCTTTTCTTTGTGTTGCAGCGCACCGATAGGTTGATGGGCAGCCTTAACTCTAAGGTGCAGTAGCCGGTCGGGCTACCATAGTACAGACTAAACCGTGCGGCCGTTCGGAACTGAAAAAAACTTTTCTTTGGCGAAACAAAGAAAAGTTAATAAATACCAAAAGCAAAACTCCGCAGCATTTTACACTGCGGAGTTTTGCTATAGTGAATTTAAAATGTAACTTACATCTTGTTGAGCTTCACGGTCATCTTGGACTTCTTGTGAGCTGCATTGTTCTTATGAATAAGACCCTTGACTGCTGCGTGGTCAACAGCCTTGACTGCTACCTTGTAGCTATCAGCTGCAACAGCCTTGTCGCCAGCCTCGACAGCTGCGTCGAACTTCTTAAGAACGGTCTTGAGAGCGGTCTTGTCGGCACGGTTCTTTGCACGGAGCTCCTTGGACTTGGCGTCTCTCTTCATTGCGGACTTAATGTTGGGCATCGTGGCACCTCCTTACTTAGTAACTACAAAAATCCTGTACGGGATTTTCCGGCGAATACCGCCGGTTTTCGCCGGCTATCGGACTGAGTACGGCTCAATCTGATCGTTACTGCCGTTTGGGACTGAATATCGATAACGAATAACGAGCATAGCTCGTAGGGAATTATTTTAACATCTATGCCTTGAAAAATCAAGCATTTTCTCACTTTTGCGAATTTTTTTTTGCACCCTGCATTTGTTGTGGTCAAGTCGGGGACACTATACAATATCTTGTTTTGGAAGTGGTTAAATGCAAAATTCATTCGCGCGCACCGACCTTGCCCGCGAGGCCAGCCTGCGATATGGCGATAAGCTATCGGGACTCATAACCGAGGAGCTTATTATTTCAGACTGCCGCGCCAGCCGCGTCGCGGTAACAAACAGCGAGGCAGCCAGCGCCATCGGCAAGCCTGTTGGTGAGTATTATACCCTGGAAATGGCAGATTATGTAAAGCGACATGAAAATTCCTTCGCCGACTGCGCAACTGCGCTGTCCGAGCTATTAAATAAGCTGCCGTTTATAAGCTCGGCAAGCAGCGTTTTAGTCGCCTGCCTCGGTAATAAGGCCGTCACGCCGGACGCGATTGGTCCCGATACGGCTGACAGCCTCATCGTCACGCGTCATCTCAAGTCCTCCCTGCCCGAGCAATTTAAGGCGTTTTCATCGGTAAGTGTTTTCCGCACCGGCGTTTTGGGCACGACCGGCATCGAAAGTGCCGACGGGCTCAAGGTGATATGCGACCTCGTCCGCCCCGACTGCGTCATCGCCGTTGATGCTCTCGCATCCGGCGAGCTCAGCCGCCTGTGCCGTAACGTGCAGATCTGTGACACCGGCATCTCTCCTGGCTCGGGCGTTGGCAACGACCGCGCGGCGCTGAACAAGGACACTCTCGGTGTTCCCGTCTGTGCCATCGGCGTGCCGACCGTCATCGACGCTGCGGCATTCACCGATGCCGAGGAGGCCAAGGGCTTGTTCGTCACGCCGCGAAATATCGACGAGCTTGTCCGCAGCTCCGCCAAGCTCATCGCCTACGGCATTAATTTAGCCCTGCACAAGGGCTTGACCATCGAGGATATTGACATGCTCGTCGAGTGACACGTTTCACGTGAAACATCGTCGAAAAAATCTGAAAATGTTTCATGTGAAACATTGAAAATGTCGGAGATAGCGGTTATAATAGCCTTGAGGTGAAATTATGTCCAAAATAATCGCTATTGCCAACCAAAAAGGCGGCGTCGGCAAGACGACCACCTGTGTCAACCTCTGCTGTGCCCTCAAAATGAAGGGCAAAAAGGTGCTCATCCTCGACTGCGACCCGCAGGGCAACTCGACCTCGGGCATGGGCGTGGATAAGTACTCCGCCCCGGGTGCCTACGAGCTCATCGCCAAAAAGGCCGATATTTTCGATTGCATCCGCAAAACGCCATACGGCGACGTTATCCCGTCAAATAAGGAGCTGTCCGGCGCTACGGTCGCGCTTGTGCTGGCCGAAAAGCGCGAATACGTCCTCAAGGACGCGTTGCAGCTCATTTACAACGACTACGACTACATATTCATCGACTGTCCTCCGTCACTTGAGCTGCTGACGCTGAATGCGCTTGTTGCTGCCGACAGCATCATCATCCCGATGCAGTGCGAGTATTACGCGCTCGAGGGCATTGCAGACCTCATGACGACGATAAAGCTTTGCAAAAAGCGCCTGAACCCGAGCCTGAATATCGAAGGCATCGTCCTCACAATGTACGATGCGAGGACGAACCTCACGCAGCAGGTCGCGTTTGAGCTTAAGGAATACTTCGGCGGCAAGGTCTACGAGACCGTCATCCCCCGCAGCGTCCGCTTGTCCGAAGCGCCCAGCCACGGCAAGCCCGGTGTTGCGTACGACCGCATCGGCAAGGGCAGCCGCGCATATATGAAGCTTGCAGATGAATTTCTCAAGCAGGAAAGGAGAAAATGATGCCTAAAGAGCTTAAAAAAGGGCTCGGACGGGGTCTGAGCGAGCTTTTCGGCGATGATATCGACGAAAACGAAGCCGAAGGCGAGCTTTTGCACCTGCCTATAACCAAGGTCGAGCCCCGATCAGACCAGCCGAGAACGAAATTTGACGACGAAAAGCTGCAGGAGCTGGCCGATTCCATCGCCCAGTACGGACTGATCCAGCCGATAACCGTCCGCAAGCAGGATAACGGCTATTATCAGATAATCGCGGGCGAGCGCCGCTGGCGCGCAAGCCGCCTTGCCGGACTTGTCGAGGTGCCGGTGCGTGTTATTTCCGCCGACGACCGCCGCGTCGCCGAGCTTGCGCTGGTCGAAAATCTCCAGCGCGAGGACTTAAACCCCATCGAGGAGGCGCTCGGCTACAAGAGCCTTATTGAGGAATACGGCCTGACGCAGGACGAAGCGGCAAAAAGCGTGGGCAAATCCCGCCCGGCCGTCGCAAATGCGATGAGACTGCTTGGTCTGACACCCGAGGTGCTGAAAATGGTCGAGGAGGGCAAGCTCTCCGCCGGTCACGCAAGAACGCTGCTCCCACTTGAGGATGCCGCCTTGCAGCTTAGTACGGCGAAGAATGTCATCGATAATTCCCTTTCCGTGCGCAAGACAGAGCAGCTGGTCGCGAAGACGCTCAAAAAGCTGCGTGAGCCGGAAAAGAAGCCGACCAAGAGCGAGGAGCTTTTCGTCGACTACATCGCAGACACCGCCGATTACCTCAGCCGCACACTTTCCCGCAAGGTGAATATCGAGTGCGGCAAGCGCAGCGGCCGCATCGTGCTTGAATTCTACGACAGCGACGACCGCGAGGCGCTTATCCAAAATCTCGTCCGCATGGGCGGCACCTGGCAGGAAAATAACGATAAGTAAATTCTTTTTGCAATAATATAACAAGGAGTAATCAGAAATGCTTGATATAAAGTTCGTAAGGGAAAATCCCGAGATAGTCAAGGAGAACATTAAGAAGAAGTTTCAGGACGCGAAGCTTCCCCTCGTGGACGAGGTCTTGGAGCTTGACGTGAAGTATCGCGCCGCCCTCACCGAGGGCAACGACCTGCGCGCGGCAAGAAATGCGCTGTCCAAGCAGGTGGGCATCCTGATGGGTCAGTCGAAGAAGGATCCCTCGAAGCTCGAGGAGGCCGAGAAGGTCAAGGCGCAGGTCAAGGCCGATGCCGACCGTCTGGCAGAGCTCGAAAAGCAGACGGCCGAGATGAGCGAGCGCATCCGCACCATCATGCTCACCATCCCGAACATCATCGACGACTCCGTGCCCATCGGTCCGGACGACAGCTGCAATGTCGAGGTCGAGCGCTTCGGCGAGCCGGTCGTTCCCGACTTCCCCATCCCCTACCACACCGAGATCATGGAAAGCTTTGACGGCGTTGACATGGATGCCGCCGGCCGCGTCTCCGGCAACGGCTTTTACTACCTCATGGGCGATATCGCCCGCCTGCACTCTGCGGTGCTTGCCTACGCGCGCGACTTTATGATCAACAAGGGCTTTACCTACTGCATCCCGCCGTTCATGATCCACGGCAACGTCGTCGAGGGCGTCATGAGCCAGACCGACATGGACGCGATGATGTATAAAATTGAGGGCGAGGATCTGTACCTGATCGGCACGAGCGAGCACTCGATGATCGGCAAGTTCATCGACCAGATGATACCCGAAGCGAAGCTTCCGCAGACCCTCACCAGCTACTCCCCCTGCTTCCGCAAGGAAAAGGGCGCGCACGGCATCGAGGAGCGCGGCGTTTACCGCATCCACCAGTTTGAAAAGCAGGAGATGATCGTCGTCTGCAAGCCCGAGGACAGCAAGGCGTGGTACGAAAAAATGTGGCGCTACTCAGTCGAGCTGTTCCGCAGCATGGAGATACCCGTGCGTCAGCTCGAGTGCTGCTCGGGCGACCTTGCCGACCTCAAGGTCAAGTCCTGCGATATTGAGGCGTGGTCGCCGCGCCAGCAGAAGTATTTCGAAGTCTGCTCGTGCTCGAACCTCGGCGACGCGCAGGCGCGCAGACTGAAAATGCGTGTCAAGGGCGAGGACGGCAAGACGTATCTGCCGCACACGCTCAATAACACCGTCGCAGCCCCTCCCCGCATGCTCATTGCGTTCCTTGAAAATCACCTGCAGGCCGACGGAACGGTCACCATCCCCGAGGTTCTGCGCCCCTACATGGGCGGCACGGAGCTGCTCGTACCCAAGACCAAATAAATAAAAAGGAGATATACGGATGAAAAAATTTATCGAAGAGTTCAAGGCGTTTGCACTCAGAGGCAACGTAATGGATCTGGCCGTCGGCGTTATCATCGGCGGCGCGTTCACCGCACTCGTCACATCGCTCATCAACAACCTCATCAATCCCATCATCGGCTGCTTCAGCCTCGACGGCTTTTCCGGTCTGAGCGTCACGATCGGGCAAGCCAAGCTTACATACGGCGCGTTCATCATGGATGTGATAAACTTCATCATCATGGCGTTCGTGGTGTTCCTGCTAGTCAAGGCCGTCAACAAGCTCTCGACCATCGGCAAGAAGAAGGAGGAGGAAGAGCCCGCCCCCGAAGAGCCCCCCAAGCCCACCACCGAAGAGCTCCTTGCGGAGATCCTTGAGGAGATCAAAAATAAGTAAGCAAAAAGAGCGTTCCGCATGGAACGCTCTTTTTTGAGCGCCCAGCGCTCAGTTGTCATATGAACTGATGAAAATTTCCTCGGCGGTGTTCAGCGCATCGTTGAGCGCTCGCGCGATCGGCGCGGCCTCGGGTATCTCGCTCAGCGGGTCGATCACGTCGTCGATCGCCTTGCACAGAAGTGTGTACATGCTTTTGTAGTCCGGCATAATGTTCCTCCCATCCTCATTTACCCGTAAACGGGTAATAAAATTCTAAATCAAAAATTGCGTCCAGTCAACCCGTATTCGGGTAAATTCGCATGCAGCCGTTGATATCATTAGTTTAACCCATAAACGGGTAATGATATCAGCGAGGTACGGCCATGGACTACTCCGAGATCTATATCAGACGCATCCGCACCCTGTGCGCCGAACGGGGCATAGCGATAAACCGGCTCGCCGTGATGAGCGATGTCAAGCAGTCCACGCTTGACAATATCGTGCGCGGGCTGACGAAAAACCCGCGAGTCAAGACGCTGCACAAGCTGGCGCTGGCGTTCAACATGACCCTGGCGGAATTTCTCGATTTTGACGAGCTCAACGACTACTCCTTCGACGACGATGTCGACGATTGAACGGGGAATCAGCCGGTATTGGAATGATTTATAAACTTTTCTTTGTTTTGCCAAAGAAAAGTTACAAAAGAAACGCAACCAAAGGCGTTTAACCACCCTTTGGAATCCCGGTACGGGGAATCGGTGCACCGG
>CAVGBM010000039.1:0-33873 GCA_963627445.1 Oscillospiraceae bacterium
GTCGCCCATTAAGACAAAAAAGGCGGAAAGCACCGAAAGGGCACACTGACAGACGGCAGGGGCTCGACTCCCGCCAGCTCAATACGAGCAAATACTACAATATTCTCAGTGGTTTGTCAATAATATTGCAATTGAATGATTTGCACATATATGATAAAATATCCTCATATTTGACTGATGGGAGAATTTACTCATGGAGAAAAAAAGCTGGTACAAAGAAATGGCGGTCTATCAGATATGGCCGAGGAGCTTCTGCGACGGCAACGGCGACGGTATCGGCGACCTGTGGGGCGTTTACAGTAAGCTTGACTACATCGCCTCGCTGAATGTCGACGGCATTTGGTTTTCGCCGCTGTACCCCTCGCCGAACTCCGATTACGGCTACGATATCTCCGATTACCGCAGCATACACCCCGATTACGGCGACCTTGACATCTTCAAAAAGGTGCTCGACGGCGCACACGAGCGCGGCCTGCGCGTTTTCATGGATCTTGTCGTGAACCACACCTCCGACGAGCATCCGTGGTTCATTGAGAGCAAAAAGGGCAAGGATAACCCTTATCACGATTACTACTACTGGCGCAAGGGCAAGGGCAAAAACACGCCGCCGAACAACTGGGACAGCCTGTTCGAGGGGCGCGCATGGGAGTACGACAAGGGTCTTGACGAGTGGTACCTGCACGTTTTCTCCAAAAAGCAGCCCGACCTCAACATGGCAAACCCCAAGGTGCGCGAGGAGGTCAAGGAGATCATGCGCTTTTGGCTGGACATGGGCGTTGACGGCTTCCGTGAGGACGTCATCACCTACATCGCCAAGGCTGAGGGACTCCCGAGCGCCAAAGTGAAGCTTCCCGCCGCAACGGGCATGCAGTATTACACGAACCTGCCCAAGGTGCACGACTACCTCGCCGAGTTTAAGCGCGATGTTCTGGACTTTTACGACTGCTTCACCGTCGGCGAAGGCCCCCGCATGGAGCCCTCGGTTGCGCTGAGCTATGTAAAAGAAGGCCCTAACAAGGTGCTCGACATGATGATAAACTTTGCCCACATGGAGGCAGACTGCTTTATAACAGACTTTTTGCAGCGCCCGTTTAAGCTCACAAAGCTCAAAAAGGCGTTCACGAAGTGGCAGAAGGAGATGTACGGCAAGGGCTGGAACGCACTGTACCTTGAAAATCACGACCATCCCCGCGTCATCAGCCGCTACGGCAGCGAAAAGTACCGCGTTGAAAGCGGCAAAATGCTCGCGGCAAGCTATATATTCCAGCAGGGCACACCCTTTGTGTATCAGGGGCAGGAGATCGGCATGATAAACACGCCGCTTGACTCGCTTGACGATTATGTGGACATCATGACGAAGAACAACGCCCGCATCGCGCGCAGCCTGGGTCTGCCGAAGAAGACCGTTCTGAAGCTTGCGCAGAAGGCCTCACGCGACAATGCGCGCACCTGCATGCAGTGGTCGGGCGGCAAAAACGGCGGCTTTTCCGAGGCTCAGCCGTGGTTTGTCGTGAACCCCAACTACCCCGAGATAAATGTCGAAAGCCAGCTTGACGATCCTAAGAGCCTACTTAACTTCTACCGCGATGCCCTGCAGTTCAGGCGCGATAACCCCATCGTCATTTACGGCGACTACACGGAGTATCTGCCTAAGAGCGAGCAGCTGTATGTCTACGAGCGCAGCTACAAGGGCAAAAAGCTTCTCGTTATATGCTCGTTCACCGAAAAGCCCGTGCGCTTTGACGCACCCGACGGCATTACGCTCTCAGAGCAGGCGCAGGTTTTCGGCAACTACGACGCTAATTTTGTGATATCCAACGGCTTTACCACAAGGCCGTATGAAATGAGGGTGTATTATTTCGATGCGTAAGTTTGACAGAGAAATTAAGGACTTAAACGAGATAACCGAGCTAATCGACAGCTGCGACACGCTGCGTGTCGGTTTTAATGACGAAGGCTGCCCGTATATCGTGCCGCTGTCGTTCGGCTATGAGGTCATTGACGGTGCGTTCGTGTTCTATGTTCACGGCGCAAAGGTCGGTCGCCGGCACGAGCTTGCCGCGAAGGCGGAGCTTGTGTGCGTGGAGGCGGATGTGTGCAAGGGCTTTGTGACCCTCCATGGCGGAAGCCAGACCGCCGACTACCGCAGCTTCATAGGCAAGGGCACCATCGAAACGATAACAGGCGACGATGCCGTGCATGCGCTGACGGCGCTGTGCCATCACTGCGGCTTTGACACGATGCACTGCACGCAGGCGGTCGTGAACGCGACCTGCGTCGAGAAGATAACCGTCAAAGAGTTTACTGCAAAGCAGAGATTTAAATGAGCCGGTATAACGCGCTCAGCGACTATCTCAAGGGCCGCTTTGGCAGGAAGATGTACAAGCTCGCCGTTGACGGCGGCTTTACCTGCCCGAACCGCGACGGCGCGAAGGGCACCGGCGGCTGCATTTTCTGCTCGAGTGCAGGCTCAGGTGACTTTGCCGAGCACGGGGCGGATATAAAAACGCAGCTTGAAAACGCGAAGCGGCGCATCGAAAGCAAGCTTCCGCCCGACTGCGGCTTTATCGCCTACTTTCAGTCGTTCACGAACACCTATGCGCCGGTCGAGAGACTGCGCAGCTTGTTCGAGGCGGCGCTCACAGTCGACGGCGTGCAGGCGCTGTCGATAGCGACCCGCCCCGACTGCGTGGATGAGGAAAATGTGCAGCTGCTTGCGAAGCTGAACGAAAAGGTTCCCGTATTTGTCGAGCTCGGCCTCCAGACCTCAAATGAAGATACCGCGCGGTACATTAACCGCTGTTACCAGAACTGTGACTTCACGGACGCCGTACAGCTTCTGAGAAAGCACGGGATAGAGGTCATCGTGCACATCATAATCGGCCTGCCGAACGAGACGGAGGCGGACATTTTAAACACCGTCAGGTTCGTATCATCGCACGATGTGCAGGGCGTGAAGCTCCAGCTCATGCATGTACTGAGGGGCACCCGCCTTGCCGAGACGGATTATGTCCCGCTCGGAGTAGACGAATACTACCGGCTTTGCGGCCTGTGCCTTGAGCATCTGCGGCCGGACATCGTCATTCACCGGCTCACAGGCGACGGCGACAAGCGGCAGCTCGTTGCGCCCCTATGGAGCGGCGACAAGCACCGCGTTCTGAACGGCTTTAAGCGATACATGGACGAGCACGATATAATTCAAGGCTCGAAATATGAAAACAGCAGCCTCTAATTGAGGCTGCTGTTTTCCTTTGGTGTGAACTTTTGAACGCCCCAGATACCGACCAGGACTGCGGCCATCGCAGCTGCCGACAGGAGCGAGAACGGTTCGCCGAGGATGAAAACTCCGGCGAGGACGGAGACGACCGTCGTTAAGTTGCACAGGCTTATGACATTTGCCATCGGCGCATTGGCGACGGAGTAGTTAAACAGCCAGTAGCCCACGACCGATGCTCCCACGGCGAGAAACAGCGCAGCAAGCATAAAATCAAGGCTTGCAGCGGGGCGCACGAGCGCCGTTACATCGCCGCCGTGCTCAACAAGGGCAAGGCTCGTGAAGAAGATCGCGCCCATGAGCTGGATTATGAACGTGCGCTCATAAACGCCGAACTCATCGGAAATGCCGCGGCTGACAACGCCGCAGGCAGCGCCGGTGAGCACCGCAACGACAAGAAACAAAACGCCCTTTAAGCTCACCGAGCCGCCGCTGTTTTCCGCTAAGGTGATGACGACGATACCGGCGATGGACAGGACGCTGAAAAGCCACTGCGCCTTGCTCGGCTTTTCCTTCAGAAACACCGCAGACATGACGAGCGTTGCAACGGGTATAACGGCGATCATCACGCCGGAAAAGGCGCTGTTTGTGTACTTAAGGCCGTACTGCTCGCCGATAAAATATATGCACGGCTCAAAAAGTCCGAGCAGGAGGAGCATTTTGAGGTTTTTGCCCCTCAAGCGCAGCTTTGCCTTGCCGAGAACAAGCGGTACGAGCAGAATAAGCAGCGCAATGTCGAACCTGTACGACAGCAGGACAAACGGCGTTGCGACCCGCTGCCCGACCGATGAGGCAAGGAAGCTGAAGCCCCAAAGCGTGTACACGCCCGCTGCGGCGAGTATCGCCTTATAAAAGCTTTTGGTTTTCATGCCGCCTTCTTCGTTACCTCCATTCCGTTGCTGAATAAGATGATGCTGCCCTCGAGATCGGTGCGATAAATTTCCGCGCCGCAGTCGTTAAGTCTGGACAGCGCCTCCTCGTGCGGGTGACCGTAGCTGTTGCCCGCTTCGCAGGAGATGACGGCGATCTTCGGCTGCGCCTCGTACAAAAAGTGATAGCTGCTCGAGGCGGACGAGCCGTGGTGGCCGACCTTCAGGACATCGCATTTTACATTTGCGCCGTCCTCGATTAGATCGCGCTCTGCCTTGGAGGTCATGTCGCCGGTGAAGAGAAAGCTCGTGTCGCCGTACTCAAGGCGCATGACGAGGCTGTCGTCGTTTAGATTATCGTACTGCTCAATCGGGCCTATGAACTCAAACTTCGCCTCGCCGAGTCTGTAGCTCTCGCCGAGCTCGGGGACGGTCATGGCAAGGCCGTTTGCCTCAACTGCGTCGGAGAATATCTCATATGAGGAGGTGGCACCCGGGTAGGGCGATGTAAACACCGTGCCGACCTCGAAGTTTTCCACCACTGCGTCGAGCCCGCCGCAATGGTCGGCGTGGCCGTGCGAGCACACTACGTAGTCAAGCCTTTCGATGCCGTGGTCGTTTAAATAATCTAAAACCGCGTCCGATGCGCTCGGCTCGCCTGCGTCGATGAGCATATACTCCCCGCCGCAGCAGACGAGCTCGCTGTCGCCCTGGCCGACATCGATGTAATGCACATACAGTCCGTCCATGGGGATGGTGACCTTGTTTGCATTATTCTGCACGCTCTGGAATACGAAAATTCCGATGACTATGACGGCGATGATCACCGCGAGGATGGGATAGCGCTTTGCAAAGCGCACCATGCCCTTAACGTCACTTTTGCTCACGCTTGTCTTTTTCCTGCCCATATTTTCCTCCAAAGCGATAAAATTCAACAACGATTTTCTCATATCCGCGTTAAAAATGCAAGTTTTTGCTTTTCAAAACGGGTAAGTTATTTTATAATGGGTGCATTAATTACAAAGGTAGTGCTAATATGAAATACATTCTTGTTATCGGCGACGGCATGGCGGATGAGCCAGTGCCCGAGCTCGGCGGCCTCACGCCGCTGGAATACGCAAAAAAGCCGTTTATAGATGAGCTCGCGGCCAAGGGCGAGGTCGGCAACGTCCTCAACGTGCCGGATAACCTCCCGGCAGGCAGCGACACGGCCATCATGTCCATCTTCGGCTGCGACCCGAATCTTTACTTCACCGGCAGAGCCCCGCTCGAGGCGGCGGCAACGGGCATCACGCTAAACCCCGGCGATGTTGCCTACCGCTGCAACATGGTGACCTATGAGTCCGGCGACATGCCGTTTGAGGAAAAGCGCATCTTGTCGCACTCGGCAGGCTCCATTGACGGCGCTGTCTCCGATGCGATCATAACCGAGCTTTTTAATGACCCCGAATTTGCAGCCCTTGCCGAGAAGGCGGGCATGGTGGTCAACCTCGGCCACTCGTTCCGGCACATTGCCGTGCAGTCGCAGGCGGATATAAAGGGCATCAAGCTCATCCCGCCGCACGACCATCTGGGCGAGAAAATCGGTCCCCTGCTGCCCACAGGCTGCGCTAACGCCGATGTGCTGCGCGCTCTCATGGTCAAGGCAAACGAGCTTTTGGAGAAAAGCCCTATAAACGCAAAGCTCATCGCCGAGGGCAAGATGCCCGCAAACGGCATTTGGTTCTGGGCTGAGGGCACGGCAGTGAGGCTGCCCGATTTTGTTGCGAAAAACCACCACACGGGCGCAGTCGTCTCCGCCGTTCCGCTGTGCCACGGCATTGCGGCGCTCGTCGGCCTCGGCATCGTGTGTCCCGAGGGCGCAACGGGCGAAATTGACACCAATTACGAGAACAAAATGCAGGCAACGCTCGACATTTTGGTCGATAACGACTTTGCCGCCGTGCATGTCGAGGCTCCCGACGAGTGCACGCATAACGGCGACCTCAAGGGCAAGATCCAGGGCATCGAATGGCTCGACACGAGGCTCATCCGCCCCATGGTCAAGGCACTTAACGAGCGCGGCTGGGATTTCAGGATGCTGTTTTTGTCCGACCACAAGACGCTGACCTCCACGCGCGGCCACGCAGGCGGCTATGTGCCGTACATGCTGTATGACAGCCGTGAAAACTCTGGCTGCGGCCTGCCGTACACCGAAAAAAGCGGAGACCTCGGCCCGCAGGTAAACTCGGGCGTAAGCCTCATGAGCATGCTGTTTGAAAGATGAAAAGTATAACAGAAAAAGCCCACGCAAAGATAAATATCTCGCTTGATGTGATCGGCCGCCGCCCAGACGGCTACCATGAAATGCTCATGGTCATGCAGTCGGTCACGCTGTGCGACGAGGTGACGATAACCCTCACCGAGAGCGCAAGAAGCCGTGCCGAGTGCAACCTGCACTTTGTCCCGGGCGATGAGCGCAACCTCGCAGTGCGCGCGGCAAACCGCTTTTTTGAGCGTGTCGGGATAAAAAGCACCGGCGCACACATCATCATAAAAAAGAACATCCCCGTCGGCGCAGGCATGGCGGGCGGCTCGACCGACGCCGCCGCCGTTCTGCGCGGACTGAATAAGCTCACGGACGCGAAGCTGAGCTCTAATGAGCTTCACGAGCTCGCAACCGAGATAGGCTCGGATGTCGCATTCTGCATAGCAGGCGGCACGCAGCTTGCCTCGGGGCGCGGCGAGGTGCTGTCTCCTCTTCCGCCGCTGCCCGATTGCAGCATCGTCATCTGCAAGCCGGATTTTTCGATATCCACGCCCGAGCTTTTCAGAAAGCTTGACTCTGTGAAGCTGCGCTGCCACCCCGACACTGCCGGTATATGCGCCTGCCTCGAGACGGGCGACCTCGGCGGTATCGTCCGCCGGATGTACAACGTCTTTGAGGATGTGCCCGACCGCCGGAGAGCCGCTATCTCCGAGATAAAAAGTGCCATGCTCGACAGCGGCGCGCTCGGCTCTATCATGACCGGCACGGGCTCTGCCGTGTTCGGCATCTTTGACGACCCCGACACCGCCAAGTGTGCCTGCGACAAGCTGCGGCATGAATACGAGCACTGCTTTTTAGCAAAAAATATGTCTAAGTTGACGGAAGCCGAACACTATCGGTTTTGACGGGCAGCTTTCCGCCCATGCTTCGCTAAATCCCTAGCCCATATATGTCCATTATGGCCGTCGGGCTTTATCTTTGCCTGAACGAAAATCTGCTCCGTCAAAACTGCAAGGCATCTGTCAGTAGTGTTTTTCGAGGGGTTTTCGGCTTTCTTTGGTGAGAATGGGCTGTCGCCCATTAAGACAAAAAAGGCGGAAAGCACCGAAAGGGCGCACTGACAGACGATAGGGTTCGGCTCCCGTCAACTTAAGCTCGATGTTTAGAAAGCTGCAAAACCGCCGATACTATGACCAGTACATAGTAAAGGCGGTTTTCGTTATGACAAAAAGCAGGATGAAAATTTGGGAGCTCTCACTTCTTCTGGCGCTGTGCTTTTCGCTGTGCCTCGGCACCTGGGCGCAGGCAAAGCAGACGACGCTGAGTGCGGGGCTCGTGCGGCTGCATGTCATTGCCGTGTCGGATGACGACTACGAGCAGGCGCTCAAGCTCCGTGTGCGCGACGAAGTTCTCGCCTACATTTCGCCGAAGCTTGACGGCGTTAATTCGGCAGCCGATGCGCAGAAGATAATTTCCGCCGAGCTTGGCGGGATAAAGGCTGTTGCCGAGACCGCCGCCGAGGGCAGGAACGTGCAGGTCACGCTCAGCGAGGAATACTACCCCACCCGCAACTACGAAAAATTTTCACTGCCTGCGGGCAGGTATCAGTCGCTGCGTGTCATACTCGGCGAAGGGCAGGGCCACAACTGGTGGTGCGTGGTGTTCCCACCGCTGTGCATCTCCGCTGCCGAGCAGGAGCAGGCAGTCGAGTCCATGAGCGACGACATGAAGGGCATCGTCACGGAAGACGACGGCTATGAATACAAATTCCGCATCCTCGAGCTCTGGGGCGAGTTCATGGAATTGATAGGTGCATAAAACAAGTCCGGCTGAAATTCAGCCGGACTTTGATTTTTAATTATTCGACCTCGACGATGCCGTCGTCCTTGACGGTGACGGTCATGCCGGTTTTTACATAGTCGAGAAACTCATCGCCGAGGGTGTCGACGACGGGCATTTTTGCGTCCGTCCAGACATCGCCCAAGATAGCGCCGGAGGCGGCGAGCGAGTCTATGGGCTTTGAAAACAGCATGCACGCAGGCTGCTTGCCGGATGAGCACACGGTGAACAGCACCATGCCGCCCGTTGTAGAGCCGATGGTCATCGGCAGGCACAGCGCCTTGCCGATCATGGGCTTTTTATAAATGTCGGGATTATTCTGATCGCCGCATTTCATCTTCTTATCGCCGAACATCATGCCCATCTGGTAGCTTGCAAGGGTGTTGAAGCCGCCGTGGGAGACTAAAGCCTCGGCGGTGCAGGTGCCGGGAACTACGACACGGCCTTTGAAAGTTTTCATTTCCTGCCCTCCTTTGCCGTCGTGATGGTTTTGAGGATCTCGGCCTCGGTGTAATATCTTGCGCTGGTGTAGGTGCGCAGCTTATTCGAGCAGGTGATGACCGCCTTTTTCTTGCACAAGGGGTTATTCATGTACATAAGCGGGCAGATGTAGCTCAAAATGATGCCCTGACGCTTGAGTTGCTTTGCATACGGGGTCTTTTCAAACTCCTTGATAACGGGCGTTGATGCGGTGAACACCGTGGGCACGCTGACCTTTTTAAGGCCGTTTGCCTTAAGCTGCTTTCCGACATTCTCCGTCCAGTCTATAAGCTGGCGCAGGGTAAGATGCGGGCAGCCGACAAAGCAAAGCTGCGGGTCGGCATCGGGATTTTTCCAAATGACGGGGTAGCTTGCCTTGACGCGCTCAAGCTCTGCGTCGTCGATGACGTAGACCTGTGCGTTCTCGGCGATGATGCTCTCGCCCTGCTCGACGGCCTCGGGCGTGAGGTTTTCGATGTGGTACAGGCCGACTGCGCCGTTTGACGCGGTGGCAGCGCCGAAGTCCTTGAGATATGCGCAGGCTTCCTCGTCAAGCTCCGTGCCGAGCCACTTGTCAAGCCCCTTGACATACGGCACTTCCTCCATGACCTTCATGCCGATGGCAGAGCCGAGAAGCTGCGCCTCGGGCTTGTGCTCGCACTTAACTTCCACTATCCAGGTCGCCTTGCGCTCCTCGTCTAAAAGCAGGCCGAACTCGGGGACAAAGCCCGCTATAGAGCCCATGAGCTCTATCATGCCGGAGTTGCGGTTGCAGCGCGCGCCGAGCACGGAGTTTGCGTACACGACCGCCGACGACTCCGCCCACGAGAGGATATCGCCCTTATTGGGCTTGTTGCCGACCTGATCGAGGTAGCAGGTGCAGGTGTAGTCATCGTCATTGGTAATACCCAGCTGCACGAGCTGCTTTTCGTAATCGTCCTGCACGGTGTACATGAATTTCTTGAAAACCAGATCCTCAATGAGGTTGCTGGGCACATGCTTATCCAGCGGCTTGGGGTCGGCGGTGAATTTCTGGTCGGCGGTGAGACCGGCATCGATGATCTCCTGATACAGATCATACACCGGCTTCATGACCTTAAGGCCGAAGCTGATGACGGTGTGGCCGTACTTTGAGGTAATGGGCACCATACGCTTTGCGCCGAAGGTCTCGCCGTACATGACGAGGGTCTTGACGACCTTTGCCATAGTTTCACCCTTTTCGCCGTTTAGCATGGCCTGCTGTTCGGGGGTAAGTAACATGGGCAGTTCACATCCTTATATCAATTATTTTGTCATTGAATTAACAATTTTATTTTACAGCAATTAGCTGCTAAAGTCAATCTATATGTGAAAAAACGCACCGAGCATCGGTGCGTTTTTGGTCACGGTATCATCTTGACTTCCGGCATCATATCGTCGGATATCTTGCGCAGGATGCAGGAGAAAAACGCCGTCTCGTCGGGAGAAAACTCCTCCTCGATGCGGCCGAGAACGGTCTTGACATAGCTGCGCATGATGTCGGTATACTCAAAATATTTCTCCGACAGCAGCAGGTGGTACTCGCGCCTGTCGGTCTCGGAATTCTGCTTTTTAAGATAGCCCTTTTTGATGAGGTTATTGACCTTGTAGGTCGCATTCGACTGCGAAATGTTCAAAAACTCCGCAAACTGGCCTATCGTCGGCTCGTGCAGGGCATGGATGACCTCGATGGAGAACGCCTCCATGGCGCTCAGCGAGCCCTCACGCTCCCGAACAAGCTCAAATATCCTGCGGAAAAACTCAAGCTTAAATTTGTCATACACCTCAAGGAAATTCTCCTCCAACATACCCTTCTCCCCCTTACGAGTAGTCTAGACTCATTTTAAGCTAAAATCTCCCGTTTGTAAATAATCGTTTTCTCTTTAAAGCAAAAAAAGTCTCCGCAGTGAAAACTGCGGAGACTCATATGTTCATTTTTTGCGCTTGCCGAAGATGTTTTTCTGCTCCACGGTCTCGCCCATGGACTCGGCGTAGCGGCGCAGAGCGTCCTTCTGAGCCGAGGACATGCCTCTGGGCACTGCGACCTTGACGGTGACGAACTGGTCGCCGCGGCCGCCGTTGCGCAGGAAGGGAACGCCCTTGCCCTTGAGACGGAAGGTTGTGCCGGTCTGCGTGCCCTCGGGGATATTGAGCTTTACCTTGCCGTCAAGCGTCGGCACCTCGATCTCGGCACCGAGAGCGGCCTGCGCAAACGAGACCTCCTGCTCGAGGAGTATCGATGCGCCGTCACGCTCGAAGCGCGCATGCGGCTGCACCAACACGGTGATGAGAAGATCACCGGCCGGGCCGCCGTTCACACCGGCATTGCCCTGACCTCTGAGCGAGATGGTCTGGCCGTCGTCGATACCGGCAGGGACGCTGACGGTGACCTTATGCTGACGGCGCACGCTGCCCATGCCGCGGCAGGTCTTGCAGGGGGTGTGTATTATCTTGCCTCTGCCCTTGCACTTGGGGCACTGCTCGCTCGACTGCACCATGCCGAAGGGGGTGCGCTTTGTGGACATGACCGTGCCAGAGCCCTTGCAGTCGGGGCAGATCTCGGCGGTCGTGCCCTCGGCACAGCCCGTGCCCTTACAGTCGGGGCACTGCTCGATCTTGGCGACGAAGACCTCCTTCTTGACACCGAAGGCTGCCTCCTCGAACTTTATGTTGACAGTTGCACGCAGATTATCGCCCTTGCGGGGGGCATTGGGGTTTCTGCCGCCGCCACCGCCGAAGCCGAAGCCGCCGCCGAAGATGTCGCTGAAGATATCTCCGAAGCCGCCGAAGCCCTCAAAGCCGCCGAACCCGCCGCCGCCAAAGCCCTGGCTGGGGTCAAAGGCCGCATGGCCGAACTGGTCGTACTTTGCCCGCTTATCGGGGTCGGACAGCACCTCGTATGCCTCGTTTATCTCCTTGAAGCGAGCCTCGCATTCCTTGTCGCCGGGATGCAGGTCGGGGTGATTTTCCTTGGCAAGCTTTCTGTATGCTTTTTTCAGCTCGTCCTCCGACGCGCCCTTTTTGACGCCGAGAACCTCATAATAATCTCTTTTTTCTGCCATAAACTTACCTCAAATGTGGGCGTACCATGAGTACGCCCACATCGTATTACTTGCGATAATTACTTGTTGTCGTCATCGTCGACCACGGTGTAGTCAGCATCGTAGTAGTCCTGACCGCCTGCTGCGCCTGCGTCGCCGCCTGCTGCTGCGTTGGGGTCAAAGCCGGCTGCGCCCTGAGCGGCCTGTGCTGCCTCATAGAGCTTGCCGAACACATCGGTCAGCTCCTTGGTGGCCTGCTTGATGCTCTCGGTGTCGGTGCCGGTGAGGGCAGTCTTAAGAGCCTGGAGCTTGGTCTCGATCTCGCCCTTAATTTCGGCCGGGACCTTATCGCCCATGTCCTCAAGGGTCTTCTCGGTCTGATAGACTATCTGATCGCCCTGGTTGCGGACATCGATCTCTTCCTTGCGCTTTGCATCCTCAGCAGCGAACATCTCAGCGTCCTTGACTGCCTTATCGATATCCTCCTTGGTCATGTTGGTCGAGGAGGTGATGGTGATGTGCTGCTCCTTGCCGGTGCCGAGATCCTTTGCGGAAACATTTACGATACCGTTTGCGTCGATATCGAAGGTGACCTCGATCTGAGGAACGCCGCGGCGTGCCGGTGCGATGCCGTCAAGGTTGAAGCGACCGAGGCTCTTGTTGTACTGAGCCATCTCGCGCTCGCCCTGAAGGACATTGATCTCAACAGCGGTCTGATTGTCGGCTGCAGTGGAGAAGATCTGGCTCTTCTTGGTCGGGATGGTGGTGTTGCGCTCGATGAGCTTGGTGCACACGCCGCCGAGGGTCTCGATACCGAGGGACAGCGGGGTTACATCCAGAAGCAGAACGCCCTTTACGTCGCCTGCAAGAACGCCGCCCTGAATTGCAGCGCCGATAGCGACACATTCATCGGGGTTGATGCCCTTGAAGCCTTCCTTGCCGGTAAGGGTCTTGACCATTTCCTGAACAGCGGGGATACGGGACGAGCCGCCGACCATGAGGACCTTGGAAATGTCGCTTGCGGACAGGCCGGAGTCGGACAGAGCCTGCTTTACAGGACCCATGGTCTTCTCAACGAGGTGATGAGTCAGTTCGTTGAACTTTGCACGGGTCAAAGTTACATCGAGGTGCTTGGGGCCTGTTGCATCAGCGGTGATGTAAGGCAGGTTGATGTTCGAGGTGGTAACGCCCGACAGCTCGATCTTTGCCTTCTCGGCTGCCTCACGCAGGCGCTGCATTGCGACCTTGTCGCCCGACAGGTCGATGCCCTCTGCCTTCTTGAACTCGTCGACGAGGTACTTGGTGATGCATGCATCAAAGTCGTCGCCGCCGAGGCGGTTGTTACCGGCAGTTGCAAGAACCTCGATAACGCCGTCGCCGATCTCGAGAACGGAGACATCGAAGGTGCCGCCGCCGAGGTCGTAGACCATGATCTTCTGATCGGTCTCTTTATCAAGGCCGTATGCCAGAGCTGCTGCGGTAGGCTCGTTGATGATACGCTTTACATCAAGACCTGCGATCTTGCCTGCGTCCTTGGTCGCCTGACGCTGAGCGTCGGTGAAGTATGCAGGAACGGTGATAACTGCTTCCGTTACGGTCTGGCCGAGGTAGCTCTCTGCGTCTGCCTTCAGCTTCTGAAGGATCATTGCGGAGATCTCCTGCGGGGTGTAGTTTTTATTGTCAATGCTGACCTTGTGGGAGGTGCCCATCTCACGCTTTATTGACGCTATCGTGCGGTCGGGGTTAGTGATGGCCTGGCGCTTTGCGACCTGACCTACCATACGCTCGCCGGTCTTTGCGAATGCGACGACTGACGGAGTGGTGCGAGCACCCTCTGCGTTTGCGATTACGACAGCCTCGCCGCCTTCCATGACGGCTACGCAGCTGTTAGTTGTACCGAGGTCAATACCTATGATCTTTCCCATTGTTTTTTCCTCCTATTAAAAATGAAACAGTATACAAAATTAAAATTTATAAATCAGTTTGCGACTTTGACCATCGCAAAACGGATCACCTTGTCGTTGAGCTTGAAGCCCTTTTGGAAAACCTCGACTACTTCGTTTTCGCCGAAGCTCTCATCTTCCACATGCATCACCGCATTGTGTATCGTCGGGTCAAATTTCTGACCGGCGGCCTCGATCTCGGTGACGCCCAGCTTCTCCATCGTGGAAGTAAACTGGGTCATTATCATCTCGACGCCCTTGCGGTAGGCTTCGTCAGCCGTCGCCTGCTTGAGCGCTCTTTCGAGGTTATCATAAACCGGCAGGAACTTTAAAAGTGTGTCGGCCTTGATGTCGTTATACAGGCTGTCGCGCTCTTTCTGACTGCGCTTGCGGAAATTGTCGTACTCGGCGGCGAGCCGCAGGTACTTTTCCTTTTCCTCTTTGATAAGCTTTTCGGCCGTTTCCTTAAGCTCGGTCTCCTTTTTGGATTCCTTCTTAGGCTTCTTTTCCTTTTTGGCCTCGGCCTTGGGTTCCTCCTCGACCTTTTCTTCCTTGGTCTCGGCTGCGGAGGTTTCTTTCTTCTCAGTGCTCATCTATGATGTCATCTCCCTTGATTATCAGTTTGTTATGCATGCCCGAGGGCGGTGCTGCGCCGCCGCCGAGCCGTCTTGAAAGTCCGGCTGCCAGAAAGCTCAGCTTTGCGGCAACGGCGGAGTAGTCCATTCTCGTCGGTCCTACGACACCGATAAGTCCCTTCGTATTGTCGCCCATGTCGTAGCTTGCTATGACTACGCTCGAGTCCTTTAGCTCCTCGGCGACATTCTCGGGGCCTATGAGCACCCGCACCTCCGAGTCGCCCTCCATGAGCTCCTCGGCAGGGCCTGTGAGCACGTGGCTGCCCTCGGCGAGATAGCTTATAAGCTTGTGTGCCTTGTCGGGATCACGGTACTCCGGCTGATTTAAAAGCCTGTTTTCGCCCGTGACATACGCCTCGACCTCGTGCTGGCTCGTCAGCGTCTCGATAACGAAGGAGGCGATGACCGATGTAAGTCCCATCGTGTCGTCAGCGGCACGCTCCGTTGCGGAGATGAGCACAGGCGTGATCTTGTCGTTTTGGATGTTGGTGAAGTTTGCGTTAAACAAAGCCGAGAGCTTGTTTATCATGCCCTGATCGACGGAAACGGGCAGGTGCACGAGTTTATTCTTAACTGTATTGTTGCTCAGCATCACAACTATTATAAATGTGTTGGCATCAATATAGATAAGGTCAAAGCGGGTGATGACGGCCGGTGCGTATGAGGCAAAGGCCAGCGCCGGATAATCGGTCAGCTGCGAGGCTATCTTGCCGACATCGCTCATCATGCTGTCAAGCTGCATCATCTTGTCGTTGAGGCGGCGGTTGATCTCCTCCGTCTCCTCAAGGGAAAGCTTCTGCTTTTCCATCAGCTCGTTTACATACATTCTGTAGCCTGCGGGGGTCGGTATCCTGCCTGCCGAGGTGTGCGGCTGCTCAAGGTAGCCCATCTCGGTGAGCTCGGCAAGCTCGTTGCGGATAGTCGCCGACGAACAGCCGAGGTCGGCAAGCTGTGCAATTGCCTTGCTTCCGACAGGCTCCGCCGTTTTGATGTATTCATCGACGAGGGCGGCAAGTATTTTCTTTTTTCTGTCGCTGATACCCATTTGAGCTTCCTTTTAGCACTCAGAATTAAATATTGCTGGCACTCTCTTTATCCGAGTGCTAATATACCATTATTCTTCGCCCTTGTCAAGGCTTTTATTCAAAAACTTGCGCGAATTTTTATATAATTTTTAGAGCAAAATTTAAGACCTGCCCAACAAAGGGCAGGTCTTGGTCGATTTTCGATTAGTTTAAGAAATCTTTGAGTTTACGACTTCTCGAAGGATGGCGGAGCTTGCGGAGCGCCTTGGCCTCGATCTGGCGGATGCGCTCACGGGTGACGTTAAACTCCTTGCCGACCTCCTCAAGAGTGCGGGTGCGGCCGTCGACGATGCCGAAGCGCAGCTCCAAAACCTTTTTCTCACGGGGAGTGAGGGTGTCGAGCACCTCCATGAGCTGCTCCTTAAGAAGTGAGAAGCTTGCAGCCTCGCTCGGCTCGGATGCGTCCTCGTCGGGGATAAAATCGCCGAGGTGGGAGTCCTCCTCCTCGCCGATGGGGGTCTCGAGCGAAACGGGCTCCTGCGCGATCTTGAGGATATCGCGCACCTTCTCGACAGGCATGCCCATCTCCTTGGCGATCTCCTCGGCGCTCGGGTCGTGGCCGAGCTCCTGCAGGAGCTGGCGGGAGACACGGATGACCTTGTTTATGGTCTCTACCATGTGTACGGGGATGCGGATAGTGCGAGCCTGATCGGCGATGGCGCGGGTGATGGCCTGACGTATCCACCATGTCGCATAGGTCGAGAACTTGTATCCCTTAGTGTAGTCAAACTTCTCGACAGCCTTTATAAGGCCGAGGTTGCCCTCCTGGATAAGGTCGAGAAACAGCATGCCTCTGCCGACATAGCGCTTTGCAATGGAGACGACCAGACGCAGGTTAGCCTCGGCCATGCGGCGCTTGGCCTCCTCGTCGCCCTCGCTCATCCTCGTTGCGAGCTCTATCTCCTCCTCGGCGGTGAGAAGCGGCACCTTGCCTATCTCCTTGAGGTACATGCGCACGGGATCGTCGGTTGAGTAGTTGGAGTCGGCGATTATCTCGGCCTCGGTCTCGACTATCTCCTCCTCGGTGACCTCCTCTATCTCCTCGAGCTCGGCAAGCTCGGGAACATCGATATCGTCGAGCGTGGGGACTGCGTCCTCGCCTGCGATGTCGATATCGACACCGGCAGCCTCAAGCGCGTCGTAGAACTTGCTTATGGCCTCGGCGTCAGCGCCTATCTCCTCAAGGCAGGCAAGCTCCTTGGTGCTGAGCTTGCCGTTTTTCTTGCCGCGCTCCAAAAGCTCATTGAGCTTTTCCTCGGGGGTCTTTTCGGCGGTCTCGGCGGGAGCTGCGTCCTCGGTCTTTGCCTTTTTGCGGGTCCTCTTTTTGGGTGCGGGCTTTTCCTCTGCCTGCTCAAGCAGAGCGTCGGCCGCCTTTTCAAGCTCTTCGGTATCGGTGATCATTTCGTTTTTCTCCATGTTGTTTTCCATTGTCTTATCCCTCGTATCCTTTAGTTTCTTTAAGTCTCTCGGCAAGTCGCCTCAGGTCGGTGGAATCAGCCGCCAGCTCGCGCTGCCTTCGTATTCTTGCTATGTAATCCTTAAGCGCCATTTCGCCGTTGCGCAGCGCCTCGGGCTTTTGCAGAATGCCCGCCAGCAGCGACGCAAGCTCGGGCGAGAGCGTGGCTGACATGGTCGCGGTGCTTATTATATCGCCGTTTTCAAATTTGGCCTTGAGCGCCGAGTATATCTGCGCCAGCGCCGGTGAGGAAAATTCCTCGGGTGCGGGCAAGTCCTTGCCCTTAAATAAGCCTTGGTCTAAGAACAAAAGCCTTATGATGCCCTCCTCGGCGGCCGCGGACTCGAGGTTTTCGTAGTGAAACTCCTTTTGCCCGGGCTGGAACTGCCGCTCGGGGTGGCTGAGCTTATTGGCATTTTCGCGGTATGCCGTGCGCACGGCCTTTTTGTGCCTGCGCTCGACCTCCTGCGCGACGACATCGTTCGGCACATTTGCAAGCGAGGCGACGCGCATCGCGTACACCTGCCGCTCGACAGAGCCGGGCAATCGTGCGACCAGCTCCGACGCTTCCTTTAAAAACTCGACCTTCTGCTCGTCGACCGTGAGGTCATATTTATTCGTCACCGTCTGCAGGCGGTAGTCGATGTGGTTTTCCGACTTCTCCAAAAGATTTCGGAATGCGTCCGCGCCCTTGAGCTTTATAAACTCGTCGGGATCCTTTGCCCCTGTCATGCTCAGCACCTTGACCTTGACATCGAGCTTTTCCAAAAGCCCGATGGCGCGCTGCGAGGCGGTCTTGCCCGCACCGTCGCTGTCGTAGGCGATGACGACCTCGTTCGTGAACCTTGAAATGAGCCTCGCCTGCTCGGCGGTGAGCGAGGTGCCGAGCGACGCAACGGCCGAGTCAAATCCCGCCTGATGCATCATGACTACATCTATATTGCCCTCGGCAAGTATTATGTATCCGCTCTTCGACTTTTTAGCCAAATTCAATGCAAAAAGATTGCGGCTCTTGTTGAACACGAGCGTTTCGGGGCTGTTCATGTATTTTGGTTCACCGTCGCCGAGTATTCTGCCGGAAAAGCCGATAACGTCTCCCCTGACATCGATGACGGGAAACATGAGCCTGCCTCGGAAGGTGTCGTAAAACCCGCCGTTTTTGCCCTTGCGCACGAGCCCCGCTTCAAAAAGCTCCTGATCGTGATAGCCCAGCTCGCGCATCGCATTTCTGAGGTTGTCCCATGTGTCGGGCGCACAGCCTAAGCCAAAGCGGGTCGCCGTCTGCGGCGTTATCTGCCTTGCGTCCATATACGCCTGCGCGGCCTTGCCCTCGGGGGCTTTCAGGCAAGTGTGGAAAAACCTCGCCGCATCACGGTTTAGGTCGAGCATCCTGCGCCGACGTTTACTCTCGGCGCTGTTTTCCTCCTCGGGGATGGGCATCCCGACCCGCTTTGCCAGAAACTCGACCGCTTCGGGAAAGCTGAGGTTTTCTATCTCCATTATGAAATTTATCACGCCGCCGCCCTTGCCGCAGCCGAAGCAGTGGTACATCTGCCTGTCCGGCGACACGGAAAACGACGGGGTCTTTTCGCTGTGGAACGGGCACAGGCCGAACTGGTTTGCGCCCGAGCGCTTGGTGAGCCGCACATAGCCGCTCACGACATCCACTATATCGTTTCGCTCAACAAGCTCCTGCAAAAATGCTTCCGGAAACGCCATGCGTCCTCACCCTCCTTTCCGGTAAGCGAAGCATAAAATCTATTTTACCGTCCACGACATCGGAATAAAAAGCTCGCTGTATTTCTCCATCGCATAGCCGTCGGTCATGCCCGAGACAAAGTCGCAGGCGGCGCGGTCGGCGCCCTCCCGCTCGGCGATCGCCTGAAGCTCATCGGGCAGCTTCTCGGGGTGCTTGCGGTAGTAGTCGTAGATACCGGCAAGGATACCGTCGACCTTGCTCTCCTCGCCCTTTGCGATGGGGTTTGTGTACACATCCGAGTACATGAAGCTGTGGAAAAAGTCCACCGCCTCCTGCATGTAGTCGGACATTTTTATCACGCCGCCCGTACTGTTTTCGATGAGGTCGGTTATTATCGAATTTATCCTCTCGCTGTTGCGCTCACCGCAGCGCACGCGAATGATCTCCGGCACCTGCTCGGCACTGAGGATACCGGCTCTTATCGTGTCGTCAAGATCGTGGTTTATATACGCGATGCGGTCTGCAAGGCGAACGGTGGTCGCTTCAAGCGTATCGCTCGGGTCGCCGTGGGTGTGGTGCAGGATGCCCATGCGGGTCTCGTAGCAGAGGTTGAGTCCCCTGCCGTCCCGCTCAAGGACATCGACCACTCGCAGTGACTGCTCATAGTGCTTGAACCCGCCCTCGTAAAGGCGGTTGAGCGCCCTTTCGCCTGCGTGGCCGAAGGGCGTGTGTCCCAGGTCGTGCCCCAGCGCCATCGCCTCGGTCAGATCCTCGTTTAGGTCAAGCGCCCTCGCTATCGTGCGTGCAAGGCGGGAGACCTCCAGCGTGTGCGTGAGCCTCGTGCGGTAATGATCGCCCTCAGGCTGGAGATACACCTGCGTTTTGTGCTTTAGCCTGCGGAACGCCTTTGAATGGGTTATCCTGTCGACATCGCGCTGAAAGCAGGTGCGGATATCGCACTCCGTTTCCGGCTCAAGCCGACCCTTGGAATTTTCCGAAAGCACGCCGTAGGGGCCAATAAACCCATGCTCGGCATCCTGTCTTTTCTCTCTCGGACAGCTCATAGTGTTTCTCCTTTCATAAAATAAAAGGTATCAGAAAAAAAGCTTCTAATACCTTTATACGACGCAAATTTGTTTTTCCCTTTATTTTTTTGAAAATTTTTTTGATTTTTTAAAAATCATCTGATTCTCACCGGTTTGAACTCCTCACCGGTGATTTTGAGCGTGCTTGCGCCCGCTGTTACATCCGCTATGCGCTGCGAAAAGGCATCCACCTTGTCCTCGGGAAGCAGGAGCTTTAGGCACACGTCGGTGGAATATTCAATGTTCGCGACGATACCGCCAATTGCTGCGCACTCGGTCTTGAGACGCTCGAGCAGCGAATATGAGCACATGGCCTCCGCCTTTACCCAGCGGCGCACAACGCAGATGCCCGCAGCATCGAGAGCGTCCTTGGCGCTCTTGGTGTACGCCCGCAGCAGGCCGCCCGTGCCGAGCAGCACGCCGCCGAAGTAGCGGGTCACGACGCACACAACGTTGGTAACGCCCTCGCGCTTTAGTACCTCGAGCATGGGGATGCCCGCCGTGCCCTGCGGCTCGCCGTCGTCGGAGTAGCGCACGGCACCGTCTTTAATAATGTAGCACCAGCAGTTGTGGCGCGCGTCGTAAAACTTCTTTTTCATCTCGGCGACAAAGGCTTTGGCCTCGTCCTCGGTCTCGACCATGCGCACATGGCCTAAAAAGCTTGAGCGCTTTTCGGTAAATTCCGCGTCGCCTGCGCCTGCGGGGATGAAGTATTCGCTCAATCCTCCCAGTCCTCCTTCGGCTCGACATAGCCCGGGATGTAGCGCTTTACACGCCCGAAAATTTCCGGCGGCACGATGACCTCAGCCTCGATGCCCTCGTCGGTGTACTCGGTCGACCTGACCGAGGCTTCGCGGTTTAATAGATCCATGATACCCGCATCGGAGTACGGGATCCTGAGCGTCACATGGTGGCTGCCGCGGTCAAGAAGCTCTGACAGCTTCTGCACAAGCTCCTGCACGCCCTCGCCGCTTTTAGCGGACAAACACACGATGTCCTCGCCGTGGGGCAGGATGCCCATGTAAGCGTCGCACTTGTTGAACACCCGAATGCACGGGGTCTGCTCGGCGCCGAGCTGGTTTATGAGCGAGTCGACGACCCTCGCCTGCTCCTCCCAATCGGGGTTAGAGATATCGATGACATGAAGCAGCACATCGGCGTAGGCAAGCTCCTCAAGCGTCGCCTTGAACGCTTCAATTAGATGGTGCGGCAGCTTGCGGATAAAGCCAACGGTGTCGGAAATCAAAACTTCCGTGAGCTCATCGATGCGCAGCTTGCGGGTCGTGGTGTCAAGGGTGTCGAAAAGGCGGTCGTTTGCCGGAATGTCGGAGTTTGTAAGGCAGTTTAAAAGCGTGGACTTACCGGCGTTCGTGTACCCCACGAGTGCCACGATGGGCATGTCGTTTTTCTCGCGCTTGCGGCGCTGGGTGCTGCGCACCTTGCGCACGGCAGCAAGCTCCTCCTCAAGCTTTTGTATCTTGCGGCGGATATGGCGACGGTCGGTCTCAAGCTGCGTTTCGCCGGGGCCGCGGGTGCCGATAGGCGACGAGCCGCCGGAGGCGGTCTGGCGCACAAGGTGCGTCCACATGCCCGTCAGTCTCGGCAGCAGGTATTTGTACTGCGCAAGCTCGACCTGGAGCTGACCCTCACGGGTCTGCGCACGCTGGGCGAAGATATCTAATATAAGCCCCGAGCGGTCAAGCACCTTGACCCCAAGCTCCTCGGAGAGCACTCTCATCTGCGAGGGCGAAAGCTCGTTGTCGAAGACCGCTAGGTCAATATCGTTTGCATCTATAAACTCCTTGAGCTCGGTTACCTTGCCGTCGCCTATAAAGCTTCTCGGGTCGGGAGTCGGGCGGTTTTGCATCATCATGCCAATGGTCTCGCCGCCGGCTGTCTCGACCAAGGCGGCAAGCTCGTCCATGGAGATATCCGTGGAGCGCTCGGAAACATCCATGCTGCTGGCAGAAAGCCCGCACAGCACGGCTCGTTCGGTTTTAACTTCGTTGTTTTCCATAATTACATACCTCGATGGTATTATAGCACAAGTACGACAAAAGACCACACCGAAATGATGTGGTCTTTAAAGTAATCGTTATTACTTGATGCCGTACTTCTTATTGAACTTATCAACACGGCCGCTGGTATCAACGAGCTTCTGCTTGCCGGTGTAGAAAGGATGGCACTTGGAGCAGATCTCAACGGTGATGCCGGGACGGGTGGAGCCGGTCTCGATAGTTGCGCCGCAAGCGCACTTGATAACGGTGGGCTGATAGTTAGGATGGATTCCTGCCTTCATTGTTCATAATCTCCTCGTCATAGGCTGTCTTGAGCATGAGACATGGTTACAAGACGCAAGGTGAATTGTAACACACCGTAACCATGTTTGCAAGCGTTTTTTTAATTTTCCGGCACGAAAACCGTTTGACCGGCCTCAAGGAAGTACAGCGCGCAGCCCGTGACGGGCTTGCCGGTCATTTTCCCGATGGCAATTGCATACGCGCGAAGCTGACCGGCGTAGCTTTTGGCGCGCTCGTAAAGCGCATCGCCGCGCACACGGTCGGTCTTGTAGTCGATTATCGTGAGCTCTCCATTTTCCTCGATGCAGCAGTCGATAACGCCCTGCAAAAGCACGCTCTCGCCCTCGCCGCCGTCAAAGAAATCCTCGGCGGGACACAGGATGGAGAACTTAAACTCGCGCATGAGCTTGTCCGCGTTCATTATCCGCTGCCCAAGCTCGGAGGCAAACAGCCGCTCGATCGCCTCGGCGTTCACCGCCTGCGCCTGCCGCTCGGAAATGTGGCGTGATGCGGTGAGGCGTGCTATCTCGGAGCGGATGCCGTCGAGCGTTCCGGCCTTTGCGTAGTCGATAAATTGCAGCACCATGTGCGTTGCCGTGCCGCGTTCGGTCGCCGTGAGCGGCTTATCCTCACGCAGGAAGCTGGGGCTGCGGAACGTGCGCTGCACGCTCGGCGCAAGGCTGACGCTCTCGGGATCGGGCTCATCGTAGCTTTTAAGCTCGGTCGCCGTGACCTTTGACGGCAGCGTCTCGGCAACGGGATAGGGATAGCTGAAATCGAGGTTGCGCCGCAGCTGTTCCACCAGCTTCGGGTCTGCCGCAGCCTCGGTGGCCTCGTCAGCTTCTCTATTCTCGATCTGCGCCCGCTCGGGTCTGTAAACGCTCAGGCTGAGTCGTTCGTCCTTATCCGAAAGGGCGGCATACATGAGCCAGGTCGCCGTATTCTGCGCCGTCATAAGTATCTCGGGCGACACGGGGAAAGCTGTGCCCATCATGAGCTTTTGAAGCTTTGTCTCGGGCTCGGACATTGTCGCTGTCATTATAAGCCGCTCCTTGGCTCGGGTCAGCGCAACATATAACAGGCGCATCTCCTCGGACAGCATCTCGCGGTCTGCCCGCAGGCTGACGGCGTTGCGCTGCAAGGAGGCGTACTCAATGCCGCGGCGTGTGTCCGTCACCTTCGGGCCTAAGCCGAGCTCGGGGTGGATGAGCACCGCCTCACGCAGGTCGCTTCTGTTAAAGCTCTTGCTCGTGCCGCACAGGAACACCACGGGAAACTCCAAGCCCTTGGACTTGTGCACGGTCATCAGCTGCACCGCATTTCCGGTCGCTCCTCTGCCCGGCTCGTCGCCGCGCTCGGCAAGGGAATTCAGCCACTCGACAAAGCGGTGCAAGCCCTTGAAGCCGGTCGCTTCAAAGCGCTTTGCGTAGTCACTTAGCAACATCACATTGTCGCGCCTCGTCGCCCCGTCGGTCATCGCAGAGCACACGGCGGCAAGGTCGAGCCTGTCGTAAATGGTGCGCAGCAGCTCGCCAAGCTCCATATCGGGCGCGCACTGGCGGAAATCCGTGAGCGTGTCGACAAACTCGGCGCAGCGGGCGCTGTGCTCGGCATTTTTGATAAGCGCGGTGTAAAAGTCGCTCTTTTTATCGGCGGCTCGAATCTCCGAAAGCTCGTCGGCGCTAAAGCCGAAAAACGGCGAGCGCAAAACTGCGATGAGCGGCACATCCTGATGGGGATTATCGATAACGGCGAGCAGGCACACAAGCGCCGAGACCTCGACAGCTTCAAAAAAGCTGCCGCTGCCGCCGCCTAAAACAGGAATGTCGGCGTTTAGAAGCTCACGGCGGAACACCTCTCCGGTCGATGCCATGGAGCGCATTAAAATTGCAATATCGCTGTAGCGCAGCGGACGCTGCACCCCCTTGTCGGAAACGAGCGTCCCCGAGCGCATGAGCGCATGAATTTTTTCGGCGACCGCCTGCGCTTCGAGCGCGGTCTTGTCGGGCGAGTCGTCCTCGCCGTCGGCCGTGACATCGACGAGCACAAGCTCCGGCTTGGGCACAGCACCGTCATAGCTTGCGCCGCACTTGAGCTCGGCGTTTTCGTCGTAGTCTATCTCGCCGAGCTTTGCCGACATGCAGGTGCGGAACACATGGTTTGCGCCCTCGATGACCTCGGCTCTGGAGCGGAAATTTTCCTGGAGCATTATGCGCACGGGGTCTAAGCCCTGCGCTGCGTCAAGATCGGCGTAGGACAGATATTTTTCGGTGAATATCGTGGGGTCGGCAAGGCGGAAGCGGTATATAGACTGCTTCACGTCGCCGACCATGAAAAGGTTCGTCCCGTCCTTGGACACGACGCGGAAAATGGCATCCTGCACGCGGTTTACGTCCTGATACTCGTCGACCATTATCTCCGTGTAGCGCTGCGAAAGCTCGCGCGCAAGCGCCGTCGGCGCGCCCGCTTCGTCGGTGAGAAGCCGCGCAGTAAAGTGCTCAAGGTCAGCAAAATCGACCTCGGCACGGCGCTTTTTCTCGGCGGCGTAGGCTTTGTCAAAATTAAGCGTCAGCTCTAAAAGCGCGCGCATGGCAGGCGCGGTCTTGCGCATGTCTGATGCAAGCTTTTCCTCGGAGGCATTCAGCATTACGGCAAGCTTTTTGCAGGCTGCCTTGCAGCTTTCGCGCAGAGCCTTTATGTGCTCGGAAAGCTCGGGATCGGGCGAATTTCGCAGGGATTTGAGCTTCGGGAACTCGATGGGCAAAAACTGCCGTGCTCTGTCCCAGCCCTCGACGCTTGCTCGTGCAAGGTCACGCAGGCCGAGTGCAGTCGCACTCAGACTCTCGCCGTAGGCTGCGCCTATCTTATCGCTCGTGTACGCCTTTTGGGCGGCATCCTCCATCGCCTGTGCCCAGAACCCGGCGCTTGCTTTGACAGAGCTCAGTATCTCCTGCGACCACGGCGTTGCGGCAACGTCGTCAGCGCCGGTCTCCAAAAGCGTCATCTGCTCTTTCGCCCACAGGTCGGGGCGGGCGTGGCTTTGCATTTTCTTGTGTAGGCTCAGGACTATCTCGGCAAGGCGGCTGTCATCCCGCCCTGCGCCCACGGAGTCGGCAAGCAGCAGAAATTCCCGCGTCGGCTCCTCGTAGGCCTTGTCCATGACGCGCTCGATGACCCTGCGCCGTATCGCCTCGGAGCGCTCCTCCTCGATGACTTTAAACTCCGGTGACAGCCCCGCCGCGTGGCAATTTTCGCGCAGAAACGCTGCGCAGAAGCTGTGTATCGTGCCGATCTGCGCCTTTTGGCACAGCGCGCTCTGGCGGCGCAGTCGGCGGTTATCGGGCTCTTCGGCAAGGCGCTTTGCGATCTCATCGACGATGCGGCTTTTAAGCTCGGCTGCCGCCGCCTTGGTGAAGGTTATTATAAGGAAGCTGTCGATATCCGCGTCATCGCTGATGCGGGAAAGTAAGCGTTCGGTCAGGACCTTCGTCTTGCCGCTGCCCGCCGCCGCGGATACCAGCACCGCACGGCCGCGGGTCTCGATCGCCGCCTGCTGCGAGTGCGTGGGCTTAAATTCAGCCATTGCCCTCACCTCCCTCAAGGATGCTCCACACCTTTGTGGCGGCAAGCTTCGGCATTTTTCGCACCGCCTCGCCGTTTTCGCCGTCGGCAAAATGGCAGGCATCGAAGTAGTCGCAGTTTAAGCAGGCATTTTCCTGCTGGGTGCGGTAATACGGGTCTGCTGCGATGCTGCCGTGCTTGAGCTCGGCCGCCATGCCGCGCAGAGTCTTGTCTATATGCTGTGCAAGAAGGCCGAGGCGCTCAGCCGATGCAAGAGCATCACCCTGAGCCGTGCCATCTTTGAATTTCACGGGGATATACCTCGGGGTGTCCGAGTGCTCCATCGCGTTTATGACCGCGGGGTCGTTTAATATAAGTCCGCTGCGCTTTACCTGCTTTGCCCGCTCGGCGGCTATCTCCTCGTCGGACATGTCGGCGCTCGATGAAAGCATGACATCGCGAGCCGGAATATACAAAACGCCCGCAGGCTCGATATCGTGCCCGTACAAAAGCTTTCCGTTTTCGCCGAGGGTGAACAGGTACAAAAGCATCTGAAGCCCCATACCATACCACACATCGCTGAGCGAAAAGCTTTTTCTGCCGGTCTTGTAGTCGACGACGCGCAGGTAGAGCTTGCCGTCGTGCAGCCAGCCGTCGACGCGGTCGGCAATGCCGGTGAGCACTAAGCTGTCCTCGCCCTCGCCGAGGCGCAGCGGCGGAAGCTCGCTTGCCTTGCCGAAGTCGAGCTCAAACGACAGCGGCACAAAGTCTGAAGAGCGCAGCTCATTTGCCATGTCCTGCACCACCTGCCGGACATTCTTCGTCAGGCGGCGGAAAAGGTATTCAAAGCGCTTGGATTTTTCCTTGAAGTCGTTTAATTTTTCGTGCACATACTCGGCGATGTACTTATCCGTGATGCGCTCGAGAGTTTCGTCGTCGACCTTTTTGAACCCGCCGAGGGTCATGACCTCGTGTGCGGTGTTCTCAAGGATGTAGTGCATGAAAACGCCCATTTCAGGCGGCGTGAAGCCCGCAGGCTCGCGGGTCTTGGCCTTGAGACCGTACTGCATGAAATACGCAAAGCGGCAGGAGGCAAACTTATCTATCCTCGATGCGGAAAGCCGCAGGTTCTCGCCGTAAAGCGCGCTGACCGAGCGGCGTGACAGGCTGCCGCGCGTCATCTCCGACGCTCTGTGCAGCGCCTGCATACGCTCGGGCTCAAGCTCATTAAAAAGCTGCGCCGCCGATGCCTCGACCACCCCACCGCCGTGCAGGGCATTGGCCGCAAGCTCAAGCGCCGGCGAGGCTGCGTTCATGCGGATTTGTGCCATGTCCGCCCGCTCGGGCTGAGTATCAAAAATTGCACATGCGCGATTGACGACGAACGCCGGACGTTGCGGCTCACCGGCGGAGTCAAACGCCGGATAGCACAGGCACAGCGTCTCCGACGGCAGGGTCAGGCAGTTGTAGATGAGCGAAAACTCGCGCCACAGCTCGCTGTCGCCCGCGCCGCCGAGGTCAATGTCCATCTCAAGCAGCCTGCGGCGCTCGTCTTGTGAGAACATGCCCGTCTCGCTCTCGCCTTGCGGCAACCGGGCGTCGGACGCGCCCAGTACGATGAGGTGCTTTATATTTCTGCGGCGCATGCGGTCAAAATCGCCCGCCGTGACACGGTCGAGCGCCGTCGGTATCGTGCCGACATCGTATTTTGACAACATGAGCGTGAACAGGCGCGCAAAGCTGTCCCGGTCGGTCTGCGTGTCGCCCAAAATTGCGTCGCACTGCTCGAGTGCCGACACGATTATATCCCAAAGCTGCGCATATTCCTGCGCTGCGGCTTGCCTGCCGCTCTCGGCAAGCGCCTGCGATTTTTCCTCTAATTTTTCTGCAAGGTTCAAGTCCTGCAAAAGCTCTGCCAGCGCTCTTGCCTGCGCACCGGCGGTCTCGGCAGTTTCGGTCTTTTCGGCAAAGGCCAAAAGCGGCGCAGCGGCTGCTCGGCGCAGGGCGTTTATCCTGCGCAGGCGCTCGTTCACCTCGTCGTCATACTCGCCGCCGAAGCCGTCGGGGTGCAGCCGCCAGTCGGCCTCCTGCGTCCATGCGCTGCCGCGAAGCTGCCACATTAGAATATAATTTTCAAGCTCGTCGCACTCATCGAGTGTCAGACCCGTGAGGTCTGTGCGCAGGTACGCGAGCACATCATTTGGCTCCCAGCCGCCGCCTATGATCTCATACGCCGAGGCGATGAGCGCGGGCAGGGGCTTTGCGAAAAGGTCTGTTTTCCGCGCCGTGTAAAGCGGCACGCCGTAGCGCGAAAACGCGCTTTCGAGCGAGAGCCGATAGTCGTCAAAGCCGCGCACCGCAACGGCGATATCGCGCCAGCGGCAGCCCGTGTCACGCACGAGGGCTATCGCGCGTGAGGCCGCAAGCTCGCACTCAGCCTGCATATTCGGTGCGGTCTTTATATAAACGCAGGGGGTGTCCCCCTCGAATTTTTTCGATGAATAGGAAAATATATTGTCGGCAAAAAAGCCGAGTGAGGCATTTCGGCTACGGGGCTGTTCAAACTCTTTGACCTCGTGCGGTATGCCGTTTTCCTTTGCGAAGGCAAGAAGTCCTCTTGCCGTCATGCGGCTGAGCTCGAATATCTCGCTGCCGCCGCTGAGATCGTCGCAGCCGAGGCACACCGTGACCGATGCGCCCTTCAGAAGCAGTGCCTCGATTATCCGCTTTTCCTGTGCGGTGAAGTCGGTAAAGCCGTCAATGAAAATTTCGTTTTTCCCGTCTATGGAGCTTTGCCCTATCTGCTCGGCAAGCAGGGTGAGCATATCTGTCGGGTCTGCGTGGCCGTTTGCGACCACGGCGTCAAACGCTTCCAAAATGAGCGCCAAGTCGTACAGCTTATCGCCGAGCGCACCGACGCAGTTTTGTGACGCCTCCATGAGCTGCTCGGACGATATACACGCCGTTTTAAGCTCATCCACCGCCGACAGCAGCATCGTTTGGAGCTCTGCCTTTCTGCGTGCCGAGGAATAGACGCGGAGCCTTGAATACAGTCCGTCGCTCGCAAGCGCCATGCACAAAAGTCTGCCGCCCTTGTCAAGATACGGCGCTGCGCCGCCGCCGAGCTCGGCATTGAGCTTTCGAGCCAGGCCCGTGAAGCTCAACACCTCCGCGTACAGCGAAAGGCTGTCCCCGCAAATGCGGCACAGCTCGCGCTCGGCCTCATGGCTGTACTGCTCGGGAACTATGAGCAATCTGCCGCCGAGCCCGTTATCCACAGCGTCCTTTATCCTCGCCATGACCGCCGCAGTTTTGCCCGTGCCGGCCTTGCCTAAAACTATCTGAAGCATTTTTTCACCGCCTTCACTCGCATTTTACCAAACTATCCGCTTTTGAGCAAGTAGGAGCGCTCTTGACTGAATGTTGTCAATGTTTTTCGGTGTTTTCGGTTGAATATACACATGTACAGTGATAAAATAGCCTTGCAATTTATAGAAGAAATGAATTACAAATATAGTGAAAGGATGAATGAAATGAAGTTTTCCAGCAAGATCGAAAAATGCGGTCTTTCCCCCATGCGCAAGTTTGCTCCCTATGCAAACGAGGCCGTCAAAAACGGCAAGAAGCTGTATCATCTGAACATCGGCCAGCCCGATATTGCCACTCCGGCTGCATATTTTGAGGCGGTCAAGAACTTCTCCCAGCCCGTTCTGGCCTACGCTCCGTCCGACGGCGTGCCCGTGATGCTCGACGCTGTCGTCGACTACTACGGCAAGATCGGCGCTCCCATCACCAATAAGCAGGTGCTCATCTCCACCGGCGGCTCCGAGGCTCTGCAGATGGCTCTGTCGAGCATCCTCGACGAGGGTGACGAGATAATCATCCCCGAGCCTTTCTACCCCAACTACTCGACCTTCGTTACCCTCACGGGCGCAACCATCCGCCCCGTCACCACCAAGCCCGAGGAGGGCTACAAGTTCGCCATCCGTGAGCGCATCGAGGCCTGCATCAATGAGCACACCCGTGCAATAATGTTCACAAACCCCGGCAACCCGACCGGCACCGTCCTCACCGAGGAGGAGCTCAAGCTCATGGCCGACATCGCCAAGGAGCATGACCTGTTCATCATCGGCGACGAGGTCTACCGTGAGTTTGTCTACGGCGGTGAAAAGCTCATGAGCCTTCTGCAGCTTGAGGGCTATGAGGACAATGTCGTTGTCATAGACTCCGTCTCCAAGCGCTTCTCCGCCTGCGGTGCAAGGATCGGCTGCATGATCACCCGCAACGCCGAGCTTTACAACCACGCCATGAAGTGGTGCCAGGGTCGTCTGTGCGCCTCCACCATCGACCAGGTCGCTTCCGCTGCGCTGTACACCGTCGGCCCCGAGTATTTCGACGCCGTCCGCAAGGAATACTGCGCAAGAAAGGACTGCCTCGTCGAGGGTCTTAAGAAGATCCCCGGTGTCGTGTACTCCGAGCCCAAGGGTGCGTTCTATGTCATGGCCGCCCTGCCCGTTGACGACGCCGAGAAGCTTCAGATGTTCATGCTCAACGAATGGGACGACAACGGCGAGACGCTTATGTTCACTCCGGCAGAGAGCTTCTACAAGACCCCCAACACCGGCAAGAACGAGATCCGCATGGCATATGTCATCAACGAAGCGGACATCACCCGCTCCATGGAGCTCCTCAAGGCCGGCATCGAAGCCTACAACGCAAAGAACAAGTGATCACATACGCAAAACCGGCGAGTGCTTCCGCACCCGCCGGTTTTCTGCGTATAAAAATCTAAAATTTTTAGGCGCAGAAAACCGCGCCACATTTTTTGTGAAAAGGTATTTTCACAAAAAACCTCGCTATGCTCGTCAAATAGTCTGCTAGAGCAGACATATTTGATGGCTATTTATCCAATTCGAGCGGGACCTTGTCCCCTCGACCTCCCCTGCTGCGTATTGAAGTTTGGCCTGTTGCTCCTATTTCTACCGCCTCTATGGCAATTTAAAAACCGGCGAGTGCTTCCGCACCCGCCGGTTTTTCATGTTCATGTTATTTAATTTTCACGGTACGCCGTTTGGAGCAGCTTTTTCATGCGCTTGTGCTCGGTGATGAGCGTCACTACGGGCAGTGTCACGCATGCTACGAGCAGGATGCCGAAGATCGCCGCAAGTGCGGTGATTTGGCGGTTAAGAGATACAATAAACAAAACCGCAAAGAGCACTATGCCGACCAAAGCGACGGAAATGAAGCCTCTTGCGTAGCGCAGATACTGATACTCAAAGTCGCCGTCGTTTTTGATGAGCTCCGTTTTAAGCTCGCCGTCCGGCGTGGACGCACTCGGCGGCAGCCATATGTTTTGTCCCTTGGCGTACTCGGCGTTTTTGATGTCGATCGTTTTCTCGGTGTCGCCGCTTACCTGCACGGCAAGCTCCGCATACAGGCGATATGGTCTTATACTCGTCCACCACTTTTCGCCGTACAGACCGTCAAACTGCGGCAATGCCTGAATGAAGATGTAGAAAATGCCACGAAAAACGGCGGTCAGCGCAAACACGAGCCACGATGCAAACGGCTTGAGTATAAATCCGTCCGCCTGCTGGCGTATCCCGACGGTGTATTCGCCCTCGCCGAGCTCAAACACGGCTGTGCTCTCGGTGGAGTTGACTTCCTTCTTCTCGCCGCCGACCTCAACATCGTATGTCTCGCCCTACGGCAGCTTGAATTTCAGCGTCAGCTTCATCTGTGCGCTCCTTTCAAAATTCGTCATGCGGTCTGCAATAATCGCACGCACTGACATTGTATCGCATTTTCACCGACTTGTGTTAATAAATTTGAAACTTTCCGTTTTTTTGCGCAATTCCCAGTTTTATCAAAGCATTCTGTCTATTACATTGACATTAGTCACGACATCACGCAGTTTGTCGTCACCGAGCATGTATTCCAAGACATCATCGGTCGTGCTGCAAAGCTTTTCCGTCTCCTGACGAAGCGCCACGGCTATGCTGAAGCAGCACCCGTCTACCGGCGTCAGGCTGTATTCTACACCCTTCCACTCGAACTCTATCTCAGCGCCCCTGTTTAAGGCATCCTTAAATTCGCCTATCGTCTTAAACCTGTATGCATCGTTCGATTTGCTTGTGATGTTCATTCCTGCATATTCAGCTCGTAGATCTCGTCGTAGACCTCGTCGGCGAGGATGCCGAAGTCGTTGAGCTTGTCGTATTTCGGCGCCTCAAAGCCCTTTTCGTCGATGAGCGCGTACAGCATTTTGAGCGCATCAAAGCTGCTCTCGGCGGCGAGCGCCTCGGGGAGATTTTCCTCTAAAAATGCCTTTGCGTGGTCGTTTATTTTGTATTTCATAACTATCCGTCCTTATTTTGCGTAGCGGTTTATATACTCCGCTCTGGTCTTAGAATATATTATCTTCTGACTGCTGTAAAGCCCAAAATATCCCGACAGCATGTAGGATATGCCGCAGGCAAGGGCAAAGTAGATGAGGTTAGACGAGCCGAAAAGCTCCACGCTCAGGATTATCGACGCTATCGGGCAGTTGACAGCGCCGCAGAACATCGCAACGAGCGCGATCGCCGCCGCAAAGCCCGCAGGCATGCCGAGCATGGGACCCAGCACGCAGCCGAGCGTCGCCCCGATGAAAAATGTCGGCACTATCTCGCCGCCCTTGAAGCCGAAGCCTATGGTCACGGCGGTGAAAACTATCTTCCAGAAAAACGCCCAGTCGGGGGTGTCCGCTCCGGCGAGCGCCGACGCAATCATTTCCGTGCCGATGCCGTTGTAGTCGTAGCTGCCGACGAGAAGCGTCAGCGCAATGAGCACAACGCCGCCGACCGCACCTCGCAGGTAGGTGTTTTTTATCTTCGCCGCCGCAAGCCGCTCGGTCTGGTGCATCGTGACGCAGAAAACTATGCTCACCACGGCGCAGACGACTGCAAGCACGCAGGTGCGAAGCAGCATCCCGACCTTTAGCGGCTCGAAGATCATGTCAAAGCCCATGGGTGCGATGCCGATGAGCCGTGATATGCCGTATGCCACCAGCGATGCGACGAGGCAGGGGATGAAGCCCGAGTAGTACAAAACGCCCACGGAGATGACCTCAAGGGCAAATATCGTCGCCGTCAGGGGTGTCCCGAACAGCGCCGCAAAAACCGCGCTCATGCCGCACAGCGTCACAAGCGGCATGTCCTTTTCGTCGAGGTGCAGGAGCCTGCCGACCCTAAAGCCGATGCCGCCGCCGATCTGCAGCGCAGCACCCTCACGGCCTGCCGAGCCGCCGACAAGGTGGGTTATCGCCGTCGAGACGAAAATGACCGGCACGAGCATCAGCGGCACTTTCTTGCCCTCGTGCACGGAGTCGATTATCTTGTTCGTGCCTGCGCCCTCGGTTTTTGTCACATGGTACAGTGCGGCGATGAGCACGCCGCCGACCGGCAGCAGGTAAATGAGCCAGTGGTGGCCGCCGCGAAATGTGGTCACCCAGCTCACCGTCAGGTTGAACGCCGAGCCGACAAGGCCGCAGATAGCCCCCGTCACCGTCGACAACAGCACCCAGCGGTAGAAGGTTCTGAAGTATTTTCCTGCGCTTATCGCAGTGCTTTTAAACTCAGCCAAGGCTTTCACCTCCATTACAACTTACTAAATATATAGCGAAAAACGTCGCTTGTCCAGTGGATTTATGTGCCTGTTTAAGTAAATTTGCAATCTTCTCTTGATTTTTTTGCGAAGATTGGTTACAATGGGGCGTACACAATTGATATGGGGGTATCGTCTATGGCTAAGCTCGTATCCAAGATCGTTGAAATCTGGCACGATAGAAAGAGAATTCTCGGCTTGCCCATTTCGTTCACGAGATATGCCCTCAGTGAGGATCGCCTGTTTCTAAAACGCGGCGTTCTGAATATCAAGCAGGATGAGGTCGTGCTCTACCGTGTGCGTGACCTGCGTGTGTCGGTGTCGCTGTGGCAGCGGCTGTTCGGTGTCGGTACGGTGACGGTCATCTCGACCGATAAGAGCATCCCCGAGCTTACGCTCAAGAATATCCGCCAGCCGAACGAGGTCAAGGAGCTCATTCACGAGTATGTCGAGAAGATGAAGATCGCCCGCCGCATGCGTGTCGGCGAGATGAGCATGGATATCGACGACGACACCATCGATTTTGAGGATAACAACTGAGTCCTCGCCCGAAAAAGTTAAATACGGATAGGTATCGAAGTGGTCATAACGGCCCTGACTCGAAATCGCTTGTCTCTTTGGCAGTTTCGTCCTCGTAAAATCCTTGATTTTTCAAGGCTTTTCGCGGGTTCGAATTTCACAATTTAATATCGTTCT
>CAVGBM010000040.1:0-13130 GCA_963627445.1 Oscillospiraceae bacterium
ATCTATATTCATAGACTTGGTTGACAGAATTCTCTGTTCAAAAGAAGCCTGTGAGGACACTTCAACTTTGGAAAATGAAATTGATACTCTGGTATTTGAATTATATGACCTTAGCGAAGATGAAATACGGTTCATCAGGGAAGATTGAGAGTTAATTATTCCATGATATACCTCGTTTCTTCATTTGTGAGATCATATAATGTACAAAATGCCTGATCAATTTCTTTATCAACATCATAGCCCTGTTGACGTTGCTCGTAAAGATATTCAAATTTTGCTTCGAGCTCATAGGAAGGCTCAATCAGAGATATCTCATTAAGAAATCCCTCGCCCTTTCCACCTGTTATGTTCGCCTGTGGCAAAACAATTTTAGTAAACAACTTACTATTCAGGAAAGAGAGTATATACACCAAATGCTCTCCTGTTATCAGATAGCACTTGTTGTTAAGCATATAGCCAGCTTCAACCAAGCATGCGTCCATTGCATCACTAATTTCTCGGTAGACGATTTTTTGCTTAGAAAAATCGTTCATATAAGCACAGTTCCGAAGGTTATATGGTGTAACACCCTTATCAGCTCTTTTTACAAGCTTTGGATAAAAAGCATCGAGATGTTCTTTAATTACAGGATATTCCTCAATGTTAATAGGCGGAAGATTCTCATTCTTGAGACCATTGTGTACATTTATCAACCATAAGTTTGCAAAGTCATATCCATATCGGTGTATATCTCTGCCTCGAAGAATCGGTCGAATGATTTCAGCAGACCTTGGATCAGCTGCTATCAATTCATCCTTCTTCTCTGTTGAGATTATGAAGGCATCGTTGTATCCGGTAAGAATGCCCCTGTTAATGTGAATTTCCCACCGATTTAATGGAACCCCACGAGTTACCATCTTGTCGCATATGCTCTGCTCAAGCGGTTGTAAAATTGTCCAGCTACTGTTTGTGTTAAAAGAGACTATTGAACTTATTTGCTCAATATAAACGCTCCTATAAATCAATCAAAAGGAGCAGATGTATGGTTTACGGTTATATCCGAGTGAGCAGTGACAAGCAGACGGTGGAGAATCAGCGTTTCGAGATTATTCAATTTTCAAAGTCGAATGAGCTGGTTATTGACGGATGGATTGAGGAAACAATCAGCGGAACGATGCAGTATGACAAGCGTGAGCTTGGTAAACTGCTGGGAACGGCAAAAAAGGGCGACATGATAATTTGCTCGGAGCTTTCACGCTTAGGCAGAAGCCTGTTTATGATTATGGAAATTCTCAATCAGTGCATGCAAAGAGAGTGCATTGTCTGGACAATAAAAGACGGATACCGCCTTGGGGATGACATTCAGAGCAAAGTGCTAGCGTTTGCCTTTGGCCTTTCAGCTGAGATCGAGCGCAATTTGATAAGTCAACGCACAAAGGAAGCGCTTGCCAGAAAAAAGGCAGAAGGAGTTGTTCTTGGCAGACCTAAAGGACGAAAATCAAGTCATGTAAAGCTTACCGGCAAAGAAGCTGTGATATCGGAGCTGTTGATACAAGGCGTTCCGAAGGTTCAAATCGCGACAATTTTCAAAGTGAACCGCAATACCCTTAGCAAGTTCATAAAAGATAATGCTTTGCAATAAAAGTAATTGAATAACTCTCCCGAGTAAGACACCCCCTTTAAGGGTTTCTATCAAAATTACGGTTCTTTGCCAAAAAGCCCGTCCCCAACAGGGGGGGGGCGGGCTTTTTGCTATCTTTTCTGACGCAGTCCGGCCACCGGCATATAACTTCCCGCCCCATTTTGGGGCGGGATCTTTTCTGCCGTGCCTTAATTGATGTGCGTATTCTACAAACGGCGGGCGCGATGCAGGCATTGATATGTCAGATTATATAATTATGAATATTTGTCTGCAAAACGCTTGACTTTTATTCATTCAGATGTATAATAAACGCATAAATATTCAAGGAGGCACTTGTATAATGAATAAACAGGACATAAAGAAAGTCGTATTGGCATATTCCGGCGGTCTTGATACTTCTATAATCATCCCCTGGCTGAAGGAAAACTACAACAACCCCGAGATTATCGCTGTCGCGGGCAATGTCGGTCAGGCCGACGAGCTCGAGGGACTTGAGGAAAAGGCAATAAAGACCGGCGCAAGCAAGCTTGTGGTCGCCGATCTTGTTGACGAGATGGTCGACGAGGTCATCATCCCCGCAATGAAGATGGATGCAAAGTATGAGACTTATCTGCTCGGCACTGCGTTTGCCCGTCCTGTCATCGGCAAGAAGCTGGCCGAGATAGCCATCGCCGAGGGTGCGGATGCGATCGTGCACGGCGCTACCGGCAAGGGCAACGACCAGGTTCGCTTCGAGCTTGCCATCAAGCGCTTTGCTCCCGAAATGAAGATCATCGCCCCGTGGCGCGAGTGGGATATAAAGTCCCGCGACGAGGAGATCGATTACGCCGAGGCGCACAATGTTCCTCTGAAGATCAGCCGCGAGACCAATTACTCCAAGGACAAAAACCTCTGGCACCTGAGCCATGAGGGTCTTGACCTTGAGGATCCCGCAAACGAGCCGGATTATGACAAGCCCGGCTTCCTCGAAATGGGCGTTTCCCCGATGCAGGCTCCCGACGCTCCCACCTATGTCACCATCGACTTTGAAGCAGGCGTTCCCGTCGCAGTTGACGGTGAGAAGATGAAGGCCAGCAAGATCATAGAAAAGCTCAATGCTGTCGGCGGCGCAAACGGCATCGGCATAATCGACATAGTCGAAAACCGCCTCGTCGGCATGAAGGACCGCGGTGTATACGAAACGCCGGGCGGCACCATCCTCTACTTTGCACATGAGCAGCTTGAGATGCTGACGGTCGATAAGGACACCCTGCACGAAAAGAAAAAGCTCGCCATCGTTATGGCAGACCAGATATACAACGGCAAGTGGTACTCCGCCCTCACCGACGCGCTCGTCGCCTTTGCAAACGAGTCGAACAAGTACGTCACCGGTTCTGTCAAGCTCAAGCTCTACAAGGGCAACATCATCCCCGCAGGCACCACCAGCCCCTACTCCCTGTACAGTGAGCAGCTCGTCACCTTCGGCGAGAGCGACTACGACCAGGCTCAGGCAGCAGGCTTCATAAACCTCTGGGGCATGCCGACCAAGGTCGAGGCTCTGCGCGAGCAGGGCAAGCTCTGATGCTCTGCACGGCAAATTACTGAAAAAGCAAGGAAGTGACTGAGCATGGCTAAGCTTTGGGCCGGACGCACGGACGGCAGCACCGACAGTCTGGCGGACGATTTCAACTCGTCCATTCCCTTTGACTGCCGGATGTACAAACAGGATATCACCGGCAGCATGGCTCACGCCGCCATGCTCGGCGCTGCCGGGATCATAGGCAGCAGCGATGCCGAGACGCTGATCGACGGGCTCCAGGGAATACTGGACGATCTTGAATCGGGCAAGCTGCAATTTGACCTCACATGCGAGGATATACACATGTTCGTCGAGCAGGTGCTCACCGAGAGACTCGGCGACACGGGGAAAAAGCTCCATACTGCCCGCAGCAGAAACGATCAGGTCGCACTCGACCTGAGAATGTACCTGCGCGACCGCTGCGACGATATATCGTCGCAGATAAGAACGCTCATTGAAGCGTTAAGCGAGAGAGCGCAGGAGTACGGCGACGCAATAATGCCGGGCTATACGCATTTGCAGAGAGCACAGCCCATCACCTTCGGACATCACCTTATGGCCTACGCCATGATGCTGCTTCGTGATCTTGACAGACTTTCCGATTGCAGACGGCGCATGAATCAAAGCCCCATCGGCTGCTGCGCTCTTGCCGGAACAACCTATCCGACTGACCGAAGATCGGAGGCAAAGGCGCTCGGCTTCGACGGCATATGCATGAACTCCCTCGACGGAGTATCCGACCGCGACTTCTGCGTCGAGTTTCTCAGCTCGCTGTCGATACTTATGATGCACCTGTCCCGCCTTTCCGAGGAGCTTATACTCTGGACAAGCTGGGAGTTCGGCTTTGTGGAGCTGTCTAATGCTTACACTACCGGCTCCTCGATCATGCCGCAGAAGAAAAACTCCGATATGGCGGAGCTTATCCGCGGCAAAACCGGACGCGTTTACGGCGACCTTATGGGTATGCTCACCATGCTCAAGGGCCTTCCGATGGCATATAACAAGGATATGCAGGAGGACAAGGAGGGCGTTTTTGACGCCTGCGATACCGTTTCGATGTGTCTGCCGGTCATGACCGGCATGATAAAAACCGTGACCGCAAAGCCCGACGCAATGAGAAAGGCCGCACAGAAGGGCTTTATAAACGCGACCGATCTTGCCGATTACCTCGTAAGAAAGGGACTTCCTTTCCGCAGCGCGTATAAGATCGTCGGTTCGATCGTCGGTGACTGCATTAAGGCGGGAGCGGTTCTTGAGGAACTCCCAATTGAAAGCTATAAAAACTACAGTGATCTGTTCGAGCCGGATGTATACGAGGCCATAGACCTTGTCGAGTGTGTAAAAAGACGCACGAGCGAGGGCGGCCCGGCAAACCTCCGGGAGCAGATAGACTATGTAAATAATATTTTGAAAGGAAGCTCAGAAACATGAAAAAAATAATTGCTCTTGTCTTATCCGTATTGATGGTATGCGTCCTTTTCACCGGCTGCGGCAGCTCAGACACTGAGTCGGCGCTTGAAAAGGTAAAGGAAGCGGGTAAGCTCACCATAGCCACCAGCCCCGATTTTCCCCCGTTTGAGTCTCTCTCTGCCGACGGCAGCGTTGAAGGCATCGAAATAGAGATACTCAATCTGATCTGCGACAAGCTCGGCGTTGAGCTTGAGATAAACCAGATGGATTTTGACTCCGTGCTCCCCGGCGTTCAGGCCGGCAAGTATGATGTCGGTGTGTCCGGCATCTCGGTCACCGAGAAGCGTCAGAAGAATGTTCTCTTCACCGATCCCTACTGCCTCGCGGCACAGGCTATTGTAGTCACCGAGGGAAGCTCCATCACCTGCAAGGCTGATCTCGAGGGCAAGAAGGTCTCCGTTCAGACCGGCACTACCGCCGAAACATTCTGCATGGATAACGGCTATCAGGTAAGCTCCTTCGCGGCAAACAGCGATGCGCAGACCGCACTCACCAGCGGCAAGGTCGACGCATGGGTCATCGACGACCTGACTGCGGCCGACATGGTAAAGATCTATAACGCAGACAGCGACAGCAAGCTCGTCATCCTTGACGAGGCAATGACCACCGAACCCTACGCATTCGCATTCAGCTTCGGCAGCGAGGATCTCGTTGAGGAGGTCAACTCCATTCTCTCCGATCTCATAGCCGACGGTACAATCGCTTCCATCTTTGATAAGTACGAAGCTCCGTACACCTCTCCCGCAAATTCTTAACGGTATAATCGGAACAAATGCTTATTCGGGGCAGAAGCTGTGCTTCTGCCCTTGAGCGTGTAAAACAGCACGCTTTGAAATTACACCAAGTGGAGGCGTATACATGCATTTTTTCACCCAATGGCTTGAAAAGCTGCGAGAGACATTTATCGACACTAATTATTGGGAAATGATGGTCGAGGGTCTCGGAAATACAATAATCATCACTCTCGGCGCCCTGCTCATAGGCGTCGTTATCGGCATACTTATAGCAGTAATCAAATACTGTTCCGAGGATGTGAAGGCGCTCAAGCCTCTGGCATGGCTGTGCGATGTTTATGTCACGGTTATACGCGGCGTTCCCGTCGTAGTTTTGCTGCTGATATTCTTTTTTATCATCCTCACGAAGGCTGACGGCATCACCGTCGGCATCCTGACCTTCGGCATAAACTCCGGCGCATACATGGCCGAGCTCATAAGAAGCGGCATAAACGCCGTTGACGCAGGCCAGATGGAGGCCGGACGGAGTCTGGGCTTGTCAAGGCTTCAGGCCATGCGCAAGATAGTCTTTCCGCAGGCTGTGCGTTATATTCTTCCTGCGATCGGCAATGAGCTCATCGCACTTCTTAAGGAGACCGCTGTAGCCGGATATGTTGCCGTCGTTGATCTTACCCGCGCAGGAAACCTCGTAAGAAACAACACCTACGATGCCGTAAACCCATTGCTTATCGTTGCACTGACATATTTTGTGCTCGTTTTTATTCTCTCAAAGCTTCTCGGCAGGGTGGAAAGGAGGCTGTCGCATGATAAAGGTAACTAACCTGTGCAAGTCCTTTGACGGAATGCAGGTTTTAGACGGCATTGACCTTGAGATAGAAAAGGGCGATGTCATATGCATCATCGGACCGTCCGGCTCAGGCAAATCGACTTTCCTGCGCTGCCTTAATCTTCTTGAAAGACCGAGCTCCGGCAGCATAATCTTTGAAGGCGACGAGCTGACGGATAAAAATATAGATCTGAATAAGCACCGCCAGAAGATGGGCATGGTTTTTCAGCAGTTCAATCTTTTCCCGCACATGACCGTGCTGGATAATCTTACCTGCGCCCCGATAATGCTGAAGAAAGCAACAAAGGAGCAGGCAGAGAAAAAGGCTATGGAGCTGCTTGCGCGTATCGGTCTTGCCGACCGCGCCGACGCATGGCCGAACCAACTCTCCGGCGGTCAGAAGCAGCGAGTCGCGATAGTGCGCGCCCTGTGCATGGAGCCGGATGTAATGCTCTTTGACGAGCCGACCTCGGCGCTCGACCCTGAAATGGTCGGCGAGGTGCTTGATGTTATGAAGGAACTGGCAGTCAGCGGCATGACGATGGTCGTCGTTACCCACGAGATGGGTTTTGCGCGCGAGGTGTCGAACCGAGTGCTGTTCCTTGACGGCGGAGTTATTGCCGAGCAGGGCACACCGGCCGAAATATTCGGCGCACCGAAATGCGAGCGTCTGCGCTCGTTCTTAGCCAAAGTTTTATAAGGAGGAAAGAAATGAATCCGTTTTTGCACAAGAATTTTCTGAAGCTGCTTGACTTTACTCCCGAGGAGATCGACTGGCTTCTTACATATGCGGCAAAGCTCAAGGCCGAGAAAAAGGCCGGAGTTCCGCACAGAATATGCGAGGGCAAGAATATCGCGCTGATCTTTGAAAAAACATCAACGAGGACACGCTGCTCGTTTGAGGTCGCCGCTGCCGATCTCGGCATACACCCTGTTTATCTCGACCCGAAGTCTTCACAGATCGGCAAAAAGGAGTCCATCGCCGACACCGCACGCGTACTCGGCCGCATGTTTGACGGCATCGAATATCGCGGCTACGGACAGGACAGGGTAGAGGCACTTGCGAAGTATTCCGGAGTTCCCGTCTGGAACGGCCTCACAAACGAGTTCCACCCGACACAGATACTTGCCGATTTTCTCACCATACGGGAGCATTTCGGAAAGCTGAAGGGTATCAAGCTGGTGTACATGGGCGACGCGCGTTACAACATGGGCAACTCTCTGATGGTAGGCTGCGCAAAGATGGGCATGCATCTTGTCACCTGCGCTCCCGAGGGATATTTTCAGGATCCCGCTCTTGTCGCGCAGTGTCAGGCGATAGCCGCCGAGACGGGCGCGGTGCTGGAGTTTGACTCCGACCCCATGAGCGCAACAAAAAACGCGGATATTATCTACACCGATGTCTGGGTATCCATGGGTGAGCCCGAGGAGGTCTGGGCGGACAGAATCGCAAAGCTTTCGCCGTATCAGGTAAATGAAACGCTCATGGAAAACGCAGGCGAACAATGCCGCTTTATGCACTGCCTGCCGGCATTCCACGACCTTGAAACCGAAACCGGACGGGAGATACAGAAAAAGTTCGGCATCGACTGCATTGAAGTCACCCACGGGGTGTTTGAGGGACCGCAGTCGATTGTCTTTGACGAGGCCGAAAACAGGATGCATACGATAAAGGCCGTTATTGCGGCAACATTAGTGTAAAGGAACGCTATGGAAAAAGCATATTTGGTGCTCGGCAGTGGCGAAGTCTACGAAGGGCGACGCATAGGCGCACTCGGAGACAGCACGGGCGAGCTGGTGTTTACAACAGGCATGGTCGGCTATCTTGAAACGCTCACCGACCCGAGCTATGCAGGACAGATAATAATGCAGACATTCCCGCTCATAGGCAACTACGGCGTTATTCCCGAGGACTTCGAAGGTGCTCCCGCCGCAAAGGGGTATGTTGTGCGTGAGCTATGTGACACGCCGTCAAACTTCCGCAGCGAGTATGAGCTGGACAAGTTCTTGAAGGATAACGGTATCCCCGGTATCTGCGGGGTCGATACCCGTGAGATAACAAGACTCATACGGGAAAACGGAGTTGTCAATGCAAGCATATGCTCCGCTCCGCCGTCGAACCTTGACGGTATAAACGCATACGCTGTTGCGGGAGTCGTTGAAAAAGTGAGCTGCAAGCAGAAATATACAGTTCCCGCTGCGGGCGAAAAGCTCTTTTCGGTTGCGCTCATCGACTACGGCGCAAAGAAAAATATTATCCGCTGCCTCAACAAGCGAGGCTGCGAGGTGACGGTCTATCCCTGCACCGCATCTGCAGAGGAGATACTCTCCGGCGGTCATGACGGGCTCATGCTCTCAAATGGTCCGGGTGATCCCGAGGAGAATGTCTACTGTATTGCGCAGATAAAAAAGCTGCTCGGTAAAATGCCCGTATTCGGCATCTGTCTCGGGCATCAGCTTACGGCACTTGCCATGGGCGGCAAGACCGTGAAGCTCAAATACGGCCACCGCGGCGGCAATCAGCCGGTGCATGCACCCGACAGCGGCAGGACATATATAAGCAGCCAAAACCACGGCTACGCCGTTGTCAGCGAAAGTCTGCGCGGCACGGCTCGTGAGATATTCACAAACGCAAATGACGGAAGCTGCGAGGGGCTTGAGTACCCGGGCATGAACTGCTTTACCGTGCAGTTTCACCCCGAGGCCTGCTCGGGTCCCAAGGACACGGAGTTTCTTTTCGATCGATTCATTGCGATGATGGGAGGTGCGCAGGATGCCTAAGGACAAGAGCATACACAAGGTACTGGTCATAGGCTCGGGTCCTATCGTCATCGGCCAGGCAGCCGAATTTGACTACGCCGGTGCGCAGGCCTGCCGCATACTCCGCGAGGAGGGCATAAACGTTGTCCTCGTAAACTCAAACCCAGCGACGATAATGACCGACAAGCAGCTTGCAGATGAGATATACCTTGAGCCGCTGACGGCGCAGACAGTTGCGCGCATAATTGAAAAGGAGCGCCCCGACAGTCTGCTTGCCGGTCTTGGCGGTCAGACAGGTCTTACCATAGCGATGCAGCTCAGCCGCGACGGAACGCTCGCCAAATACGGCGTGCGCCTGCTCGGCACGGACATTGATGCGATAGACAAGGCCGAGGACCGTGAGCTGTTTCGTGAAACGCTTCAGAAAATGGGGCAGCCGCTCATCCCTTCGGCTACGGCCGACGACCTCGACACGGCGCTGGCTATCGCCTCGGAGATAGGCTATCCCGTCATCGTGCGTCCGGCGTTCACGCTCGGCGGCAGCGGCGGCGGCATAGCCGAAACGGAGGACGAGCTGCGCGTTATCGCAAAAAGCGGTCTTGACATGTCCCCTATCACGCAGATACTTGTCGAAAAATGCATCTCCGGCTGGAAGGAGATCGAGTTTGAGACCATGCGTGACAGCGCCGGAAATGTCATTGCCGTCTGCTCGATGGAAAACCTTGACCCTGTGGGCATCCACACGGGCGACTCCATAGTCGTCGCCCCTGCGCTGACGCTGGCGGATAAGGAATATCAGATGCTGCGCTCGGCGGCGCTGGATATCATATCCGAGATCGGCATCGTCGGCGGCTGCAACTGCCAGTTTGCCCTCAACCCCGACAGCTTTGAGTATGCGGTTATTGAGGTAAATCCCCGCGTTTCGCGCTCCTCGGCACTGGCATCAAAGGCCACCGGCTATCCGATAGCGAAGATAAGCACACGCATAGCTCTCGGCTATACGCTTGACGAGATAAAAAACGATATAACCGGCAAGACCTGCGCATGCTTTGAACCCACGCTCGACTATGTCGTGGTCAAGCTGCCCAAGTGGCCGTTTGACAAGTTTGCAGGCTCAAGCCGCAAGCTCGGCACCCAGATGAAGGCAACAGGCGAGGTCATGGCGATAGCTCCCTGCTTTGAAATGGCGCTTATGAAGGCCGTGCGCGGCGCGGAGATATCGCTCGACACGCTCAATGTGCCCGCTCTGAGCGCAAAGCCCGTAATTGACCGCCTTGCCGAGCAGAACGACCACCGCATTTTCACCGTGTTTGAAGCGATAAAGTCCGGCGTTCCGCTCGCGCAGATACACGACATAACCAAGATCGACCTGTGGTTTTTAAACAAGCTCAAGGTGCTCGCAGATTATGAGGCTGAGCTCACCGGCGGCATGAGCGATGAGCTTCACATGCGCGGAAAGCGCCTTGGCTACACGGATGACGCACTCAAAAGACTCAGCGGTGCCGACAGCCTGCCGGAGTTTCACATGAGCTATAAGATGGTCGATACCTGCGGTGCGGAGTTTGACGCGCAGACGCCGTACTTCTATTCCTGTTGCGAAAAGGCCTGTGAGGCGCGCTCCTTCGGACGCAGCGGAAAGCCCGTTGTCATGGTGCTCGGGTCAGGACCTATACGCATCGGTCAGGGCATAGAGTTTGACTACAGCAGCGTACACTGCGTTTGGACGCTGCGTGAGATGGGCTACGATGTTGTCATCGTAAACAACAACCCCGAGACCGTCTCCACCGACTATGACACCGCCGACAGGCTCTATTTTGAGCCGCTTACGCCGGAGGATGTCATGAACATTATAAATGTCGAGCATCCCGTGGGCGTAGTCGTTGCCTTCGGCGGTCAGACAGCGATCAAGCTGACGCAGTTTCTCGACAAGGCGGGCATCGCCATTCTCGGCACCTCGGCTGAAAGCATTGACGTCGCCGAGGATCGCGGCCGCTTCGACTCGTTGCTTGAAAGCTTCGGCATAAGCCGCCCCAAGGGCTTCGGCGTTAACAGCCTTGAGGAGGCGCTCGACGCTGCGCAGGCGCTCGGCTACCCGGTGCTGCTGCGCCCCTCATACGTCATCGGCGGTCAGAACATGACCATCTCCCGCTCGCCGGAGCAGACCGCAAAGTACATGAACACCATACTCTCCGGCGGCATTGAAAACCCCGTGCTCGTTGACAAATACATGCCCGGCACGGAGATCGAGGTAGATGTCATCTCCGACGGCGAGAGCGTTCTTATTCCCGGCATCATGGAGCATATTGAGCGCGCCGGTGTGCATAGCGGCGACTCGATCGCCGTATATCCCCCCTACAACCTCAGCGACAAGGATCTTGACAAGATATGCGCCTGCTCGCAGAAGCTCGCGCTTGCGCTTGGCACAAAGGGTCTTGTAAACATCCAGTACCTCATTTATCAGGACGAGCTGTATGTCATCGAGGTCAACCCCCGTGCGTCGCGCACTGTGCCGTATATAAGCAAGGTGACCGACGTGCCGATGGTCGATCTCGCCTCAAAGATAATGCTCGGTGCGAAGCTGCGTGATCTCGGCTACGGCAGCGGCCTGCACCAGACCCCGCCGTATGTTGCCGTAAAGGTACCGGTATTCTCCTTTGAGAAGCTCACCGACGCAAATTCAATTCTCGGCCCCGAGATGAAGTCCACCGGCGAGGTGCTCGGCATCGGCAAAACGCTGGCTGAGGCTCTGTTCAAGGGTCTCACCGCGGCAGGCTTCCGCGTTCCGTCCCTGCACGGCGGCAGCCGCCCGGGTGTCCTGCTGAGCGTTGAGACAAACGACTATCAGGATATAATCTCGCTCGCGCGCCGCTTCTATCAGATGGGCATGAAGCTGTATGCAACTACCGGCACGGCCGAGGCGATAGCCGATCTCGGCATAGAGGTGACCCCCGTGCCGAACGCGACCGAAAGCGATGAAATGTACAGCCTCATGGAGAGCGGCGAGCTGTGCTACATCATCTACACGGGTGCGGTGAAGGATGCCACCATGGGTGATTATATATCCCTGCACCGCCGCGCAATGCAGCTCGGCATCCCATGTCTGACCTCGCTTGACACTGCAAATGCGCTTGCGCAGATGATGGAGAGCCGCTACAGCCAAAGCAGCACCGAGCTTGTCGATATAAACGCCATGCGCAAATGGCGCAGACGCATAAGCTTCACAAAGATGCACAGCTGCGGCAATGACTATATCTTCATCGAAAACTTTGACAACAGCATAAGCTGCCCCGAATCGCTGTGCGTGAGCCTTTGCCAGCCGCACTACGGAATAGGCGGCGACGGGATAGTGCTCATAGAAAGCTCAAACATCGCGGATGTGAAAATGCGCTCTTTTAACCGTGACGGCTCAGAGGGCAAAATGGCGGGAAACAACATCCGCTGCGTAGGCAAATACATGTACGACGAGGGCTACATCCGCAGAGAGTACATCAGCGTTGAGACGTGCAGCGGCATACACCGCCTGCGCCTGTTCGTGCGCGACGGCAAGGTCAGTTCCGTGCTCGTCGATATGGGCAAGGCCGATCTGAGCGCAGAAAAGATACCGGCGGTATGCGAAAGCGAGAGGATGATAAACTATCCCCTCACAGTCGGCGGCAAGGAGTATCTTGTCAGCTGCGTGTCGGTCGGAAACCCGCACTGCGTGGTGTTCTGCGACGCGATAGATGCGCTTGAGCTTGACAAGATAGGCCCGGCCTTCGAGTTCTCCCCCGCCTTCCCCGAGCGGATCAACACCGAATTTGTGCGCATCGTGAACAAAAACACCCTGCGTATGCGCGTGTGGGAGCGCGGCAGCGGCGAGACGCTTGCCTGCGGCACGGGTGCTTGTGCGGCCGTTATTGCAGCCTGCGAGGCGGGCTACTGCGACAAGGGCAGCAACGTCACAGTGAGCCTGCTCGGCGGCGAAATGACCGTGTGCTACACTGACGAGGGCGTGTCTCTTCTCGGCGACGCGACCGAGGTCTACCGCGGCAGCTTTGAATATTGACAGCAAAACAAGCCATCTCCCAGCGAGCAAAAAGGTCCTGTGACTTTTTTGCTCGCTTAAAACGCCACATTTTTTGTGAAGCTTTGCTTCACAAAAAACCTCGCTATGCTCGTCAA